>VGYC01000325.1 GCA_016873095.1 Planctomycetota bacterium
TTCTGAAAAAAACTGCAACCGCGGGCTTATTCTTACGAAGTCGAGAGTTCTGCGGGGGAAGAGATTCTTGCCCCTTGGTGAGAACCGAAAAAAGACTGGCTCGTCGTACATCGCAACGGGCTCGAATGAAGTTGCAACGTCTAGACAAACGGCATTTGCAACGGTAGAGTCGGCATGGGCGACCTTCCGGTGCACGCCGCAAGAGCAGACCATGGCATTGCACACTGCATATTCCTGTTGGACACGACGCCAGTTCGTTCGCGGCCTGGGCTTCGGGGGACTGGGTTTTGGCCTCTCGGAGGCGCTGCAAGTGCAGGCGACAACTGGCGTGGGCGGATTTGGCCGCGCCAGGCGCTGCCTGATGATTTTCCTCTGGGGCGGCCCCAGTCACATCGACACGTTTGACATGAAGCCTGACGCCCCGGTCGAGTACCGGGGTGAGTTTCGGCCGATCGCGACGTCGGTCGCCGGCATCCAGTGGTGCGAGCACCTGCCGCGTACGGCTCGCCATGCGCACCACCTAGCGGTCGTTCGCTCCTTGACGCAGCACGGGCGCGGCGGCCAGAGCGACCATCATACCGACGCCTACTACCTGCTGACCGGCCAGCAGCCGACGCCACAGGATCGCGCTCTGGGAATCAACCGCCGGCCCCGGCCGGACGACTGGCCGTTTATTGGTTCGACGGTCGCCTACTGCCGGCCGGTCGATGCCGCGATGCCCGCAGTGGTGGCCCTGCCGAAGATTCACGATGAAGCCACCGGCTACGTTGTGCCAGGGCAGTCGGCCGCCCGCCTTGGCCCGGCCTATGAGCCGCTGCTGGTTCGCGGCACGCCTGATGCACGTCAGGTCCGCGGCTTCTTGCCACGCGATCTGAGGACGCCGGCTTTCGAGCTTCCGGCCGACATCGCTACCGACCGATTAGCCGGGCGGCACGATCTGCTGGGCCGGCTAAGCGCCTGGCAACGCGGCGTCGAGAGTCGCGGTTTGCCGCGCGTCTGGAACGAGCACCAGCGCCGCGCGTTCGGCTTGCTCACCTCCAGCCGCGTCCGCCGGGCGTTTGACCTGTCTCACGAAGCAGAACCCGTGCGCCAGCGCTACGGAGACAACATCAATGGTCAAAGCACATTGCTGGCGCGGCGGTTGCTGGAGGCCGGCGTGCCCTTTGTCTGCGTCCACTGGAACTCGCCCGAAGTGTCGCCGATAGTCGTCCACTGGGACACTCACGGCGACACTTTTCTGCACCTGAAGAATCACCTCCTGCCAACCTTTGACCTGTTGTTTTCGGCCCTGCTGGACGACTTGCAACAGCGCGGCCTGCTGGACAGCACCCTGGTGCTCGTGCTGGGAGAGATGGGCCGGACGCCGAAGTGGGATGATCCGTGCGTCCGCGGCACCAGTTACCAGCCGGGACGCGATCACTGGGTCAACTGCATGTTCGCGTTGCTGGCCGGGGGCGGCATCCGCGGCGGCCAGATCCACGGCTCGTCGGACCGCATCGCCGCCTATCCACGCGAGTCGCCGGTCTATCCAGGCGACCTGGCGGCCACCATCTACCATGCCCTTGGCATTCGCCGCGAGCAGCTTGTTCATACAGACCGTCTGGGCCGTCCCGTGCATCTGCTCGACGAGGGCGAGGCATTGCCCTTGTTCGGGTAACGCGCCACGTCAAACTGGCCGGTTGCTCAGCCGCTGGCCAACCATTCGAGAGCCGCCAGGGCGGCAATCAAGAGTGGGATGAAGATCATCAGAAACGTCGGCAGTCGCAGTCCGACAACCTCTGGCAACATCAGTTTGCCGCGATCGCCGATGGTCATGAGTGATTTTCCAAGCCCGCCGGACACTTCGGCGAACAGGAATGAGCCCAGCATCAGTCCAGCAATACCCGCCAGGGCGTCATAGTTTCCTTGACCGAGTGCCGCCGCGCCCGTCCCAGGACAGTAGGCGATCAATGCGAAGCCGACTCCGAACAGCAAGCCGCCAATGATGTTCGCCGCGTAGCGCGTGGGTTTGACATGAAGCTGCACCAGGCCGAGAGCATACAGGCTGAAAATGCCGGCGCTGCCGACGATGATGGCGGAAAGCATCACTTTCACCACGGTGCCGTCTTCCAGAAGCAGCGCACCGACCAGGATGTGGTATTTCGCGACGCCGCCCTTTTGCAGCAGGAATCCAAAAAGCACTCCGAAGAAGAGACCGAAGATTAGCTGATTCGGAGAAAACTCCGTTTTCGATGGAGCATGCTTCTCGGGCCCTCCTTCGAGGGGTAAGGCGGATGCCTTCTCGGTAATCGTGGAAGCAGACATCGGTGCCTCTCTCCTGATGTGTCTAGATACGAAACATGAGCAATGCAGTGCCAACGCCGCCAACAAAAAAGCAAAGCAACGCGATCCAGGAACCGACGGAAAGCTGCAAGGCACCGCTGATGCCGTGGCCGCTCGTGCAGCCTCCCGCCAGGCGTGCGCCGAACGCCATCAAGGTGCCGCCGATCAGAGCGGCCGTCAATCGCAACGGCAGCGATTCCGCTCCGAAACGGGCTTCCCACTTGGCGGGCAGCCAGACGCCGGTCAACTCGCCTCCTTGCCATGCCGCCAGGAACGCACCCACGATGGCACCCAGCACCAGCATCACCTCCCAATCGATTTTCGGCTTGTTGTCCCTGTAGTACTTCAACGACTCCGTGTGCCGTGGCGCCAGCACCTTACCTATCAGGCCGGCCAGGCGAGCGTATGCGGTGGAGGCTCCGAGCGGCTTGTTTGAAAAATAGAACGTCGTCATCGAGAGCAGGCCAATCAGCGCCCCGACCAGATAAGGAGACCAGGCGGCCGGCGAATATTCGCCTGGATGAGCTCCTGCACTTTCTGCCAGAGCCATGGTGGGCCAGAGCAGAAGCACTGCCGCAGAAACGACTAACCATCGCATGCCTGTTCCCCCTCGACTTCCGTCAGGTTGCGACCGGGTACCCAGCCTTCTGCCATGCTTGCCAGCTTCCAGGAACGTTGTGAACCTGGTAGCCGTCCTGCTCAAGAAGGCTCGTGCCAAGGCTGGCCCGGTAACCACTGTCACAGTAAACGGCCACGGGTTTGCTTTTCGTCAATTCGCCGGCTCGGTCATCGAGCTCCGGCAAGAAAATATGCTTGGCGCCTGGGATATGGCCTTTCTTCCATTCATCGGGTGAACGGACATCGACGATCTGGAACTGATCCTGACTCTGTTTCAGCTCGTGCACGGTGAGCTGGTCGGTCTCGGCAAGTGCCAGTCCGGCGTTATCCCACGCTTTCATGCCGCCCACCAGGTAACCGGCAAACCGTGTGAAGCCCGTACGCAGGAACAGCCTCACAATCTTCTCGACGTCCTGATCGTTCTCCAGCACCAGGAGCACGGATAAGTCGGGATCGACCAGCCAGCCGGCCCATACGGATAACTCAGGCAAGCCGCCGATATTGATCGCCCCGGGGATATGTCCGCCGCCGAAAGCCAACATGTTGCGTGTGTCGATCACGAGAGTGTCGCCGCGCTTCGCTGCGGCCTGGAATGCCTGGGGCGGGAGTCCAGCCACTTGCGGCAGATTGCCGAGGACTTCCGGTCCCTTCGCATTGATCTTCTTCATGCGCTTGTAATACGTCGGCTCGGGCGGCGCTGTGGACAGCGCGAACTCCTTGAATTCTGCCTTGTTCGGATGATGGAGGAAGGGGTTAAACTGGCGTTCATAACCGATCGTGCTGGTGAGTCGATCGCCGATCGACGCGCCGCAAGGGGAGCCGTGGCCGTGACTTGGATAGATGATGACATCATCCTCAAGGCTCAGATAATAGGAATAGAGCGTGTCGTACAGCTCCTCCGCGAGTGCTTCCGCCTGATCGCTGCCCATGAGGTCGGGGCGTCCCGCCGAGTTCACAAACAGGGAGTCGCCGGTGAAAACGCCCCACGCTCTTGGCAAGCGACTCTTCTCGGCTGCCTCGAACGATAGGTGCTCGGGCGTGTGTCCCGGCGTGTGTCCCGGCGTGTGTCGTGCCGTGAGGACGAGCTTGCCGAACTCGAACGTATCGCCGTTCTTGATTGGCTGGTGGTCGAATCCGTACTTCGCGCCGCCCTCGCTGCTGAGGAAGATCCTGGCTTCTCGGACACGCGCAGCCAGTTCGCGCGCTCCACTCATGAGGTCAGCATGAATGTGCGTTTCGAAGACGTGCGTGATCGATACCTTGCGCTGGCGGGCGAGCGCGATATAGATTTCGACATCAGGTCGCGGGTCGATGACTGCTGCAGTGCCCTTCGAGTCGTCACCGATCAGGTACGAAAGCGCGGCGATTCCTTCCGTCTGCACTGTTTCGAGAATCATTGACATCGGCTGGCTCCTTATGAATGCCGCTGTTTGCTGGTCGAGGTCCGCTTGCTTTCACTGTGTTGATCAGAAGCAAGAGGGTCCCAGCGCCCACGAGTATGGCTATCCAAAACCAGGGGGACGTACCGGCGAAAAGGTCCGGCAATGTGATCTCGCCCCAATCGCCAAGGCTCTCCATGATGGGCTGCAGTCCCGGGTAAAGTGCCACATATGCGAGCGCGCCCGCCAGCATGCCGACCACGCCCACCATCGCATCTCGGCTACCCTCGCCGCACGCCGCGACACTCGTCCCCGGACAGTAACCGAGTATAGCCATGCCGCAGCCGAACAACGCGCCCCCCAGGATGACTCCGCCGATAAGGAAGGGCTTGATGTGCAATGAGGCGAGTCCCAGGCCGGCCAGAAGGTAAACGCCAATGGCCCCCACGGCCACGGCGGTCCCCATGATCTTGACCACGGTCCAGTCTCGCAACAGAAACTGACCCAGGATGACGTGAAACTTGGCGGCGCGGCCCTTCTGCAACAGGATGCCGAACAGCACGCCCGTGAACAATCCCAGGGCAAGCTTGGCTGGCGGGTCAAACATGTTGCCCCCCTTCCTTGCCGTACAGCATGAATGCCACGGCAGTTGCCACAACGAAAATGACCACCACGAACACCCAGCTGGACACGGCAAGTTGCAGTGCGCCGCTGATGCCGTGGCCGCTCGTGCAACCTTGTGCCAGGCGTGCGCCCAGCATCAGCAAGCTGCCGCCAAGGAAGGCGGCGACACAGCGCTTCACAGCGCTGCCGCCGAAACGCCAGCGCCAAAGCGCCGGGACGCTTGCACTGCCACGGTCACCAGACAGCGTGGCGCTGAGGAACGCACCGATGAACACGCCCAGGACGAGCATCCACTCCCAGTCGATCGTCGGTGACTTCCCTTCCTGAGCCTTGACCTCGTAGTACGTGTTGATTTGCTCATGGTTGGGGATGGCTGCCTTTTCGATCAGGGCCGCGGTGTTCTCAAACGCCGTCGTGATGCCCAGCGGCTTGTCGGCGGTGGCGAAGGCAAACCAGCTGAGCACGCCAATGGCAGCGCCAACGACATAGGGCGACCAAGACTTCGTGGTCAGTGGATTGGTCGTCACGGTCGTTCTCCTCTGCCAGAACTCCAGTGTCCCTGAGAATCTTTGGGCAGTCTCGACGGCTCATCAACCTTCGCAGGAGTGTCAGACTGACACCGCGGGGTCGTTCAGGAAGTTCGAACTCCGAACCAGGGGAGGATGAACAGCCAGAATCAGCCCAACGGTCACGGCCACGGGAATGATTTCGCGCCATTCCATGGGATCTCCTTTCGATGAGGTGGAAGACGGTACCGCTCAGCTCATCGTTGCCTCGAGTGCACGTCTTGCAACAGCCTTGTCCCCGATGTTCCCGTCGACGGAAACGTCTTCGAAATCGCCGCGCAAGTAGCTGTCCATTCAGTGCGCGCGCCGATGCCTTGGTTCTGGCGAGGTGGAGGACTTGTTGTTGATGGTGCTGCTGCGAGATCGGTGAGTTGGCCTTAGCCGCTGGGAGTGGGGAAGAGCTGCTCCA
>VGYC01000326.1 GCA_016873095.1 Planctomycetota bacterium
AGACCGGTCTTCGTGGCGAAGTCGAGCAGCTTCACCACGCACAGGTGGCAGCGAAGGAAGTTTTCAATGCCGCCGCACTGGGGATCGGAAGCATATTGCGTCTTGCAAAAAGACCGCCAACGCCAGCCGGCAAGGTGAGTTGCCAGGCGACGGCTGCCGACCTTGATGGACGCGGGATAGCGGCAGAATCCGAAATTGGCCGGCTCGCAGCCATCCCCCGGCCATGTGGAGAATGCCACGATGTGCTGAGGCTTGACCGTGTAGGACGTGCCGCTGCTTCGCGGATCATCGACGTACTGCCCGGCCTGGATCTTGAGCCAGCGGTGCTCATCGTCCTTGCCGGAGCTTTGATAATCAACCGCGGCGCCCTCGAACTCCACCAGGTCGCCAACCTCCTTGAAGGGCAAATCCCTGGCGAACTGGCGCAGGGATTCGACCATGATGCGGATGTCGGCCGTCCTGGTCAGCGCTGCCTTGAACGTGTAATGGATGGTCAATCCCATCAGGCTCTCCTGTCCGAATAGAAACGATTTTACGTGGACCCCAATTAACCAAAGACGTGTGGTCGCCCGCCCCTTGACAGCAGGTGAACAGTCTTGTCGAATAGGGGCTGCCGTGACGCCGACTTCCGAGAACAATGAAGTCATTGGTTTGTCCGCATCAAGGCGATCAATCAATTTTGGTCAAAGCGAGGGCGATCGGTGGTCAACTTGTTCGACATGGTTGGGAGCGATCTCAATTATCTCGCCGGCACGGTCACGGGATGCCTTGACGATCCCCGCGCACTCCGTGCCGCAAGACAGATGGTTGATGGCAGCCCTGAGGCCGAGGTATTCGACAAGTTGGACCTCGCAGATAAGGGCCTGCGCGAACGGGTGGCTTTGCTAGCACTCGGGACGGACTGCTTGAATAGAGTGAGCGAAGCCATACTTGCGGACGGTCAGGTTGAGCAGGAAGAACTTGATGTTGCCTTTACCCTTGTGGGTCCGGTTGCAAATTACTTCTCTCAGGTGCTGGATAGATATGCGGGGTTTGCCAACCTGGAACCCACCGAAACTGTCGAGTTTCTGGTCGAGTTTAGAAACGACCGGGGATGGTTCGGTGGGCACGCCGAGAGATGCATCCCCTATTTTGGCGCGACCCTGTGTTGCGTGACCTCCATCCTTCTCAACGACCCCAAGACGTTCGACATCTACGAGCACATGATCGAGGATGTCATGGTCGGGGTGATGGACAGCGAAGGCGGCGACGCAATGAACCGAGTTGAGCGTCGCGTGGTACGCCGAGTGCAAGAGTTTCACAAGTCGTTTCGCGAGACGATTTCCTCCTACGCTTCGCAGCCAAGCCGTCGAGAATCAGAGCCTGAAAGTAAAGGCCTACCGCAGGGCGTACCTTTCGGCGATTCCAGGCCCCCGCAGCCGTCACCAGCGGCTAAAGCCTGCCAGACACCCCCAGAAGAGGCGCTTCGCCAAGCCTCTGGTGAACTCGACGCGCTCATCGGGTTGCCGGAGGTCAAGGCAGAAGTCAAGCGACTAATGAGCTTCCTAACTGTCCAACAGGAAAGGCAGAAGCACGGTCTCCAGGCCTCAACCCAATCGCTCCACTTCGTCTTCACCGGCAACCCCGGTACCGGCAAGACGACAGTTGCCAGAATCCTCGGCAGCATTTTCTACGGTTTCGGTATCCTCAAGTCGGCAAAGATGGTCGAGTGCGATCGCGCGAAAGTCGTCGGCGGCTACCTAGGTCAGACGGCAATCAAGATGGACGAGGTGATCCAGTCCGCGCTTGATGGGGTTCTGTTCATTGATGAGGCCTACACGCTGGCCGGCGACGCAGCCAAGTTCGGCCAAGGCGACATGTATGGCGAGGAAGCGATCAATACGCTGCTGAAGCGGATGGAGGATTTTAGGAGCCAGCTCATCGTCATTGCAGCCGGCTATCCGCAGCCCATGCAAAAGTTCCTGCACTCAAACCCCGGCCTTGAAAGCCGGTTCACCCGATTCATCAACTTCGGCGACTACACCGTATCTGATCTGTGCCGTATCTTCGACAGCTTTTGCCGGTCGTCTGAGTACACGCTAACCCCTAATGCGTGTGCCCAGGCTTACCTGCTGTTTACCGCGGCCTACAGTCAGCGGGATGAGCGATTCGGCAATGCCCGATTTGTCCGAAACATTTACGAGCAGGTCGTCGGCCTGCATTCGGAACGCCTCGCCAACACGGCAGGGGGCATTGACAAGACCGCGCTAGTGACCTTAGACGGGCAGGACGTGCCGCGGTTCTCAGAGAGTGGGTTCGACCCGACGGCAATCAACTTCATGGAAAGCCGATGGGAAGCGGTGTGCCCGGGGTGCGGCAAGGAAAGCAGCGCGGGATTCAATTATCTGGGGCAACGGGTGTCCTGCAAGTGCGGCCAGAAGTTCTTGTTTCCGTGGTGGTGCCCGGTGCTGAACTCGATTCGTGGGGTTCCGGCAGGTCTGTTGGCGTCGGTGTCGCCAGCCGACAAGCGCGGCATCGTGATATTAGCCCGTTAGATGGATGGGCCGAGGCACACCACCCGTGCGTTATCCTGTGCAAACGTGCCAATGTCGCGCCCAGCCGACATATCGGCTTTGGATTTCACTTCGGCGTCTTGCAAGGAATCGCAATGCCGGAAGCTGTTCACCTCGATCTCGGCGGCACCGGGCGTGACGTGCCACTCGCATGCCGACAGCGGAAACCGGCACTTGACGCTGCCTACCGATTGGACGGTCAACGGCTCGGCGAGATGGGCCGCTACTTCCTTGAGGAAGCGCTCGAAGCCGTCGATGCCATCCCCATCGAAGTCTGGCTCCCAGTCCTTCGGCAAAGGACCGATTGGCTTCTCCCACGCTCCGGGCCAGCCGTAGCCAAAGATCGTGAGATGCTGCTGATCGTCGGTGGGGTCGTATTCGACGCCAACTTCCAGCTCCCAGTCGAAGTAATGGCGTCCGATGATTGCCTGCACGGTCCTGGCGTCCCGCAACCTGGGCCCATTGCTGGCGGTCGCAAACATGAAATCAGCCATCGGTTTCCTCCTCGTGTCCAGTGTTGAGTCGCTCGCACAGATTGTCGATGCCGGCAGCGTCGAGGGGGACCACCTCGCGGCCACTGGTCGCGATATCTTGGATGGCGTCTGTATGATTGACGGGCTCGCCCTGGCCGCGCCCCTGGTAGAACCGCAATGCGGCCAGGATGGTGTGAAATTCCTGGTCAGCGACGCGAAGTATCAGCAAGAGCTGCTCCTTTCGGATGAGAGAAGCCAGTTTTCCTCCAGCCAGACTTGCTCGGCGTCCAGTGCCTGGCTGCGCCGGTCGAACGGCCCCAGGACGGGACCGCCGACCGGCGCAAGGTCTGCATGCCATTTGCCGTCTTTGTCTGGCTCGACGTGGCTTCCACGGCGAATGGTGAGCATCCCCAACTCGTGAAGCGGGATGACCTCGCCGTAGATGCAGGTGATGTCCCCCTGGGCGTCAATCACGAGGTTCATGGTGATCTCCGGTGGTGGAAGTTTGAGACCGGATAATCCGCCGCCGCGGCTGGTTCACCAGCATGCCGTCGATGACGGCCTGGACGCCGGTGAGCTGGCTGGCGACATGCTGACGCAAACCGGCATTGTCACGCAATGCCTGCGGCTCGACGCCACGGACGATTTGCCGTGCCCGGTCTACCAGGGCGTCCAGCTCGGCGTTGGAGCCAACGTTGAGCTGGCGAAAGCGTTGGAAAAAGTCGGCCAGGTTGTCCACGGCCGAGTCCCGGAACACCTTGCGCTGGCCGTCGCCGCCATCGCCGAGTCGCTCGCAAAGATGCTCGATCAGCTTGGCGAACTCGCTGATGAAGGCCTGCTCCGCCAGCAGCACTGCCTCTTGAAACCGAGCAGCGATGCGACTTCGCTCTTGCTCGTAGATAGCCGGATTGAGCTGCAGGAGATAGTCCGGCGCCTCGATGGCGGGATAGTCCCAATCCACGGCGAACAGGCCGCGCAGGCTCGCCGGATAGTCGCTGGCGTCGAACAGATCGCCCAGGCGCCGCCGTGCCGCAGCTTTTAGCTCGGAGAAGTGTTCTTCCAGCCTGGCCACGGCATCGCCAAGCTCCATCCGGTAGGCGGTCATCTGCTCGTTGAAGCGCTGCACCTCATGCTGGCGGATGAGGCGAATCCCTGGCTCCGGGAAGGGCAGCGTCAGCGATTTCCAGAAGGAGCCCACCTTGCCGCGAACCGCCGTGACCTCCTTGAACGCGGGATGCTTGGTGTCGAGCAGCTTCTTGCGAGCTGACAGGAAGTCCGCCTCGGCGCCAAATGATTCGGCGGCCTGGCCTTTCTGTGCCGGCGTCAGCGTCTTGCGAACTCCCATCCAGGTGAAACTCACACGCGTGGCCGCCGTGGTGTCACGCAGCCATTGGGCCGGCGTCACGGACGCACGTTGATCGGCACGATCCAGTAGCGTGGTCATGCAATCCTCCAAGGTCATGAATGGCGGGGTTTTGCGAAACAAAGGGACAGATTGTCCGGGCAAGTGTCAGTTGTTCGACGGCCCGCGGTTCAGCCGCCGGCTGGGCTTGGGCAGCGACTCCTCGGTCCTGCCATAGATGCCGGGGCTATTCGCGCAAAGACAGCGTCCCGTTGCCCAGGAACGCAACTTTTCCACCGCCTCGGCCGCTGTCACCGCAACCGGGACGATATTGCGTGCTGCCTGGGTCAGCGGCACATCAAGAAGCGCTGCCAACCGGCAGCAACTCTTGATCTCGGCACCGGTCCAGGAAGCGTCGTCGGGGCGAAGTTGCTGAGCCGGGACGCCGTAGTGCGTGCGGTAGAGCTGCCAGATGGCGTCGCGTTCGTTGATTTGCGGCAAGTCCAGGAAGAACACGCCATCGAAGCGTTCGGCTCGCGAGAACTCCGGCGGCAGTTGCCCGATGTTGTTCGAGGTGCCGACGAAGAACACGTCCGTGTCGTGGTCCGACAGCCACGTGAGCAAAGTGCCGAACAGCCGCGAGCTGACGCCGCTATCGCCTTGGCTGCCGACGCCACTCAGCGCTTTCTCGATCTCATCGACAAACAAGATGCACGGCGCCATGGCGTCGGCGATACGCAGCGCCTGCCGGAGATTGGATTCGCTCTGGCCCACGAGGCTGCCCATGAGCGCACCGATGTCGAGAAGCAGAGTCGGTCGATTGGTTTCGTTGCCCAGCGCCTTGGCGAACGCCGACTTGCCGACCCCTGGCGGACCAAGGAGCAAGACGCCACGCGGCTTGACCTCCTGTCCAGGCCGCAAGGCGCGGCGGCAAAAGTCCTTGACGTTGTTCAGGCCGCCCAGGGACGCGAACGCTTCCTGTCCCCGATGCAAGTTGAGCAGGTTGTTCTTCTTGAGCGCCTGAGCCTTCAGCTCCCAGATGGCCTCCGGCCGGATGGCGTTATGCCGGGTGAGCGACAGCGAGTAGGCCCCTTCCGCTTCGAGCCGGGTGAGTCCAGCTGCCGCGTCGAGAACGCGCTGCATGTCGTCACCCTGGGGCAGGTCCTCGGGCTGATCGCTCAACAGCTCGCGGGCGATGGCTTCGAGCTGGCCGCGATCAGGTAGCGGATGGTCGAGCACCACGATTGTCTTTTCCAGCTCGACCGGGATCTGCACCACTGGTGACAAGACCACAAGGATTGTCCGCTGTTGCTTGCCAGCGACGAGCTGGGCAAACGTCGTTTGAATGACTTCGGGATTGGCAAGAAACCGATGGAAGTTGTGCAGCACCAGGACCGCCGTGCCCTTCTTGTCGGCGAGACCCGGCAACGCTCGCAGTGCTGCCAGGGGATCGCCACCCTGATCCGGTGCCGGATTCTCCTGACCGGGCAGCCGCAGGCCTCGGGCGACATCCCAGACGGCCAGCTTCCATTTGCGTT
>VGYC01000327.1 GCA_016873095.1 Planctomycetota bacterium
CCAACAATGCCGCCGAGCAAGCGCTGCGGCACGCGGTCATCTGGCGGAAGCTCTCGTTCGGCACGCAATCAGCGTCCGGCAGTCAGTTCGTCGAGCGACTGCTGACTGTCATCGAAACCTGCCGCCGCCAATCCTGCAACGTCTTCGACTGGCTTGTCGAGGCAGTCCAAGCCCACCACAATCAACAAAGGGCAATATCTCTATTGCCCGCGCCGTGAACCAATACGTCACGTGACAGCTTCATGCCGGGTGTCGCGAAGTCACCTGTTTCGATCTTTCAATCGGTCCTGCCCGCTCTCGGCTTGAACTGGCGGCACAAGGTGTGGATAGGCCAGCGCGAAGAAGCTGACTGCGGACTGGCGTGCCTGGCCATGACGGCCCGCGTGCTCGGTCAGACGATCACGGTGGAAGATCTGCGGCGACGAGTTGAGCTCTGCCCTGCGGGCTTGAACGTGCTTGAACTCAAACGCCTGGCCGAATCTGTAGGCCTCCGCGCGCAAGCTGTCCGGCTCGAACCGGAGCGACTAGGCGAAGTCCATCTGCCGGCCATTGCTCACCTGAGTGACGGGCACTATGTTGTTGCCTTCGACTACGGCGAGGAAGGAGTCCTGATCGGCGACCCAGCGAGCGGAGTATCGTTGATCAATGTCAAGTCGTTCGCGCGATCCTGGTCGGGGAACTTGTTGCTTATCCTTGGCAACGACGAATCAATTTCGAAACGCCGTTCCTCCTAGCGGCGCTCGGGAGACAGGCTCAGGCGGCGTAGCAACACGATGCGATTCTCCGTGACACCGGCGGCTGCCACGGAATCGCACAAAGCGAAGTCCCATTACAAAGGGGCAGGACTTCACTACATCGACTCTGGCGCCATCAACCAGCGCCACTTATTGCTACATGGCTTGCGGCATCGGTGCTTGGCCGTGCGGAAGACGTCAGGGTCGCAGGGCCGTTGCCGGTTGCGTTTCAGGTCATCGAGATGCGTGTGCTCTCACAGTAAGTCAGAAGCCGCTGCCTATTCCCCATTCACCACCTGGAAGATCGTCCGTGCCGCCGCTGGCCGGGCCAGTTCGACACGCAGCCGGGGGTTGGCCGTGTCGCCGACGGCGATGCGCAGCGTGATGCGGTGCCGGCCGGGTGTCATCGTCACGGTCGCGTGCTTTTCGACGGGTTCCTCGTCCACCCAGAATGTCACCGGCTCGGCGCAGGTGATGCGCACCTCGATGGGGCCGGCCTGCACGACGTTGAGCTCGCCCTGGAGATAGATCACGCCTGGAGAGCCGGGCTTACGCAACTCGGCCAGCGGCAGCGTGCCGTTGACCAGGGCGTAGACGCTGTCCCAGGCTTCGGGGTTGTCGCGCAGCAGCACGTCGCGGACTAGGTCGCGGTTGGGGATGCCGTCCTTCAGGGAGGCGGGAACCTCCCTGAGCCGTCGCCAGGTCTGGATGGTCGGCGTGGCCGGCGGCGCGAACGGGCCCGGCTTGCCCAGCTCGGAGACGAAGCGCACCAGGTCCAGCATCTCGGCCTGCGTCAGGATGCGCGTCACGCCTTCCGGCATGAGTGACTTGCCGTTGCCTTCCTCGTCGATGTCGGCCGTCGGAATCTTGGTCAGCTTGCCGGTGGCGTCCTTGAGCACCACCTGGTTCTTGCTGCGCTCGACGACGATGCCGGTGACGACGGTCCCCCTCGATGTGGCGATGGTCTTGGTGAGATACTCTTCTTTGATGGAGGCGTTTGGATCGAGGACGGAGGCGATGATGTAATCGAGCGGCGACGAATGGCCGATGGGGCCGAGGTCCGGCCCGATGCGGCCGCCGGACTTGTTGATGGCGTGACACTTGATGCAGCCGAGGTCGGCGCGGCGGAAAATGCGCTCGCCGCGGGCGGCGTCCCCCTTGGCCAGCACATCGGCACCGAGCTTGCGGATCTCGTCCGGCGTCGGCGGCTTGGGCGAGGCATCCAGCCCGGCCAGCTTGCCGATCACCGTGGCCAGCACCGCGTCGTTTCGGCCCGCCAGGTACATGGCGCGCAGCACCCGCTTGGCGGCATCGGCCGAGATTTTTTCCTTTTCCATTGCGCCGGCCAGCGCCTCCGGCCCTTTCTTGCGAATCAGAAACGCCTCGACGAGCGGGCCGGGATCGTCGGCGTCCTTGGCTGCGGCAATGGCGGCGGCCGCGGCCTTCGCGCCGGCGTTCAGGTCGTTCTGCGCCAGCGCCGCGGCGGCCCGGAAGCGGATCGGCATCGACGCGGAAGATGTCAGCGCGTGCAGCGTCTTCAGGCTGCCGGCGTCGTTCAATGCCGCCAGGCCGTCGATGGCGGCGAAACGCGCTTCCAGGTTCTTGCTGCTGCCTTCCGCGATGCTGCGTAGCTCGCCGCCGACGTCCTTGCTCTTCCAGGCCGTCGCCAGGCGAATCGCCTCCGCCAGCATGCTCGGGCTGTCGGCCGCTTCCTTCAGCAGATGCTGGAGGGCGCCGCGCTCGACGAATGGTTGCACGCGCCGGCTGGTCGAGGCCTCGGCCAGCCAGCCCAGCGTCCGCTGCCGCAGCCCAGCCGGGTAGCCGCCACGCAGGACCTTCTCCCAGATAACTTCGAGCTCCTTGGCGCCGCCGTGCTTGCAGATGGTCTCGATCAGCACGGGCCGGCGCTCGTCGGACACATTGCCCTTCTCCAGCATGTTGAGCAAGGAGACGGCGATATCCTTGCGGTTCACCTTGCCCGAGCCGACACGCCGCTCCAGTGTGTTCAAGGTCTCGTTGAAGACGAAACGCAGATACGCATCATCCGGATGAGCCAGCATCTCCAGCGCGATGGCCAGCGCTGCCTCGTCCTTGAAGAAGGAGAGCGTGCGAATGGCCTCGAGACGCACGCGCGGGCTGGCATCGTTGATCTGCGTGCGCAGGAGATCATGCGGATTGCGCACACGGTCGCGCCAGTAGCACAGCACGCGCGTAGCGGCCGCACGCGCCCGGAAGTCCGGCGAGCGCAGCATGCGTTGCAGCAACTCCTCGTTGACCGCATTGTGGTTCTGATGCAGCCACAGCGCCTCCATCAGGTGATGCTCGTGCTCCGGATCCTTGGGATCGAGCGCGTTCGTCCATTTCGCGAGCGCCGGCAACACCTGGCTGGCCTTGCGGCCGCCCAGCTCGATGCGGCTGCGATAGCGGACGCGGTCCTCCGGCTCTTTCAGGTTGTCGAGCAGCTTGTCGATGGCTTCGCCGGCGACCTTCTTGGGGTTCAGCAAGCGCCGGCCCTCGTAGGTCACGCGATAGACCCGGCCATGCTCGCGGCCACGGCTGGGATCGCGCAGGTTGTGCTGCATGTGGCCGATGATCGGGTTGTTCCAGTCGCAAAAGTAGATGGCGCCGTCCGGGCCGATCTCGATGTCCGACGGCCGGAAGTTCGGATCGCTCGACGACACGATCGGCTCGACTTCCTTGGCGCCGATGCTGGATCCCTTGTCCTCGATCTTGTATTGCAGGATGCCCTGGAAGCCGATGACGTTGCTGACGAGCAGGTTGCCCTGGTTGGCCTCGGGGAAGTGCCGGCTGGAGAGAAACTCGATGGCAGCGCAGGGACGAGTCTTTTGTCCGTAAACCTGCGGCGGCCGGGCATGGCGATGCGGATAATCCACCTGCCCGGAGAACAGTGTGCCGTGGAACGGGTTGGCGCCCGTGCCGTCCACGACGATGTCCTGGCCCCAGCGATCGAAGACGTGGCCGTGCGGGTTGGCGAAGCCGAAGGCGACGTAGACATCGAAGCGCTGCGTGCGCGGCTCATAGCGATAGACGCCGGCGTCCGAGCAGCGCCGCGGCGAGTTGTACGGCGTCTCCACCTGCGTGTGATGGAACACGCCCTCCTGGAAGTAGAGGGCGCCGCCCGGATCGAGCGCGAAGCTGTTGGCCGTGTGATGCGTGTCGGCCGAGTCGATGCCGCCCAAAAGCCGGGTGCGCACGTCGGCCTTGTCGTCGCCGTCGGTGTCCTTGAGGAAGACGATGTCCGGCGCCTGGGCGACGATGACGCCGCCGTTGTAGAACTCGAAGCCGGTCGGACAGTGCAGGTTGTCGGCGAACACGGTGCGCTTGTCGGCCTTGCCGTCGCCGTCGGTGTCCTCGAGGATGATGAGCTTGTCGTTCACCGGCTCCCTGGGCTTCCAGTGCGGGTACGTCGGCCAGGCGGCGACCCACAGCCGGCCCCGCGTGTCGAACGCCATCTGCACCGGGTTGACCAGCTCCGGAAACTCCTTCTCGGACGCGAACAGGTTGATCTTCATGCCCTGGGCCACCTTCATCTTCTTGATGGCCTCCTCGCCGTCGAGGTAGATATGCTTGCCGCCGGGAAGCGGGCCGGGCTTGTTGGTGATGACCGGGATGAACTCCGGCAGGTTGCTGTCATCCACCTTGTCATCGCCTCCCTTGGCGACCGACCAGACGCGCCTGTCGCGATTGGCGGTCATCACGTCGAGGATCTCCATCTCGCGCTGGGCGACGTCGCGATTGGTCTGCCCGTTGACGAAGCGTAGATCGGCCCGGCCGCCGTAGATCGAGTAGCCATCCACCGTGCGGTAACGGTTGTGCCAGTGGAAGTTGCGGTCCTTCACGGCCTGGCGAATCTTCTCCATGCGCTCGGTGTCGCGCTTCGGCTCCGTGCCGAAGAGCGCCTTGTCGATGATCTTGGCCAGCTCCTCGTTGCCCTGCTCGGAAAGATGCACGCCGTTGACGGTGAGCGGCGTCGCCGCCCTGGCATACAGCGCCTTGGTCGGCTGGAAGAGATCGACGAAGCCGACCTTGTTTGCGGCGGCGATCTCCGCCATCGCAGCCGTGTACTTCGCCAACCGTTTGTTGTTCTCCACGCCGTCCGGCAGGTTGCGGTCGCGCAGGTTCTCGTGCGCGATGGGGGAGAACAGCACCAGCCGCGGCGCCCCCTTGCCGCTGTAGTTTTGCTTCAGCGTGTGCTTGACGAACGAGTCGAGGTCGCGCCTGAACTTGTCGAGCCCCGCATCGCCGGCGAACGACTCGTTGTAGCCGAAGAAGGCGAGGACCACGTCGGCCTGCGTCTTGCGCAGCCAGTCGTCCGGGCTGCCGAAGTTGGCGGAGCGCAGGCGGACGGTCAGCTCATCGCCGGCGAAACCTAGATTGCGAAAGCTGAGATCATGCTTGGGAAACCGGCTATGAATGTAGGTGTCCAGCCAGCCATCGTGCTGCAAGCGATCGGCCGTGGCGTTGCCGATTATGCTGACGTGGTCGCCCTTCTTGAGTTCGAGTTGCTTGCCCTTGGGCTCGCCTGCCAGGCCGCGCGCGGCAACCAGGAAAAAGATGCCCATGAGCGCCGCAAGGCCACGTCGAATCTGCTGCATGAGATAAACCTTCCGATTGGAGTGGAAGAGGTAGGATCGTCTGGTCTTTATACGAACAGATGGAGCGAAATGCCCAAGGGAAGGTGGGAAGAACGAGCCAAGGCCGATTGATTCATCTGCTGGCGATTCCGTGCACTGGCGCGAAACCGCAAGCGGTTAGCGAATCACCGAAGTGTCGGGCTCACCCCACATTTTGCAGCGACTTCCGCGAAATCGAGCGGTTGCGCATCTCGTGCCGTTCGATACCGAGGGCATTCAGGATGGGGAGGTAGACCTCCTGCACGTAGATCTCCTCGGTCATGATGTTGAGGCGCTTGATCTCTTCCACGCGTAAAAAAAAATGGCGATCATCGGCATGTGGAAGTTATTCACTAAGGTTTTGCAAAGCTGCAGCTGGCCTTGTCAAAATGGGCAATTTCGTTCAAATTCCTGGTAATTTCACATGGCGCACGACGACCACGGAGGGTCCGGTCATGCCAGGGATTGTCGAGTTCCCC
>VGYC01000328.1 GCA_016873095.1 Planctomycetota bacterium
GGTCGCCATCGTGCTCAGCATGACACCGGCCTGGTGGATGCCGGTGGCGAGCGAGGCGTTGAATTCCTTGGGTGTATCCTTGAGCTGAGCCTTGCCTGCGAACGAGCCCTCCAGCTTCATCTTCTCGCCGTTCGAGACGACCAGCAGGCTGACTTCCTTGTCGCCGAATTCGGCCGACAGCTGCGTGCGATTCTTGTTCCCCTTGGCGAGCCGGATCGTGCCGCCAAGCTTGCCTTTCTTGTCGCCGACTTCAAGCGTGGCGCGCACGCCGATGCCGACGGCCTTGGCATCGGCAATCTTCTTGCCGGCGCTGTCAAAGAGCTTCTTGGCCTCGTCGCCCTGCTGGGACACCAGGAATAGAAGCGCGGGAACGATGAGGAGACGCATGCAATGTCCTTTCAAGGGTGAGGGGATGCGGCGGCGGCGCCGGCAGCAAATTGGACTTGTTATATGGACGCATGTGGAATGAGACAGTGCCTGAGTCCATGCGACGCATGCCACGCATGGCCTGAATACAACAACACTACATGCCAGCGAATCAATCATACTTCGCCACCTGCGCCCGCGGCCTGGAGCCGGCTCTCGCCGCCGAGCTTCGTGAGCTTGGCGCGAGCGACGTTTCCCCAGGTCGCGGCGGCGTCGCCTTCGGCGGCGACCGTGCGACGCTTTATCGCGCCAACCTGTGGCTGCGGACGGCGGTTCGCGTCCTGTGTCCGATCCTCGACGTGCCGGTCACGTCGCCGGAGGAGCTTTACGATGCCGTGCGAGGCGTCGATTGGTCACGCTACCTGACGCCGGAGCACACGCTCGCGGTGGATTGCAACGTCCGCGACTCGGCGATCACGCATTCCAAGTATGCCGCGCTCAAGACGAAGGACGCCATCTGTGATCAGTTCATGGATCGGCTGGGCCGCCGGCCGAGCGTCGATACCGAAACCCCGATGGTCGGCCTCAACCTGCACATCCACCAGGAGCAGGCCGTGCTGAGTCTGGACAGCTCCGGGGAGTCGTTGCACAAGCGCGGCTACCGGCCGATCCTGACCAAGGCGCCACTCAACGAGGCGCTGGCGGCCGGGCTGATCCTGCTATCCGGCTGGCGCCCGGACACGCCGCTGGTGGATCCGCTGTGCGGTTCGGGGACGTTGTGCATCGAGGCGGCCTGGCTGGCGCTGCGCCGGCCGCCGGGGTTGACACGCAAGCGCTTCGGCTTCATGGGCTGGATGGATTTCGACATCGAGCTGTGGACCGAGCTGCGCGACCAGGCTCGCCGTGACATGCTCAAGCAGTTGCCGGCCGTCATCGCCGGGTCCGATCTTCGCGGCGATGCAATCTCGTTCGCGAAGACCAACGCCCGGACCGCCGGCATCGGCCACCTGCTGCGCTTCGACGTCAAGGACATCCGCGACTGGCGTCCGCCCGATGGTCTGCCGGGGACGATCATCTGCAACCCGCCATACGGCGAGCGCCTCGGCGAGGAGCGCGAACTGCGGGGGCTTTACCAGATGCTGGGCAAGGTCTTGAAGGAGCGCTGTCGCGGCTGGAGCGCCTTCGTGTTCACCGGCAACGGCCGGCTCGCCCGTGCCGTCGGGCTCGATGTCGCCGAACGAACGCACCTGTGCAATGGCCGGATCCCGTGCCAGTTATTGCGCTATACTCTCTGACGTGGCGACCAGCTGCCAGCTTGTCTGCCCTGCAATGGCGTCGCGCCGTACGCGCGTTCGAGCCCGCAAGCTGGCAGCTTGCGGCTACGGCTTCCGTTGCAATTCGAAGCCGCGCTGCGAGACGGCGATGCCGGTGACGCCCTTGTAGCGGTCGTAGGTCTTTTCCATGTCGGCGATGTCGTCGAAGTAGCCGACGATGTAGGCGGCGCCGAAGGTCTCGCCCTTCTTGACCGGCTTGCCGTGCAGTTCCTGGATGAAGCAGATGTAGCCGCGCTGATGGCACCAGGCCTCGGAGACGGCGGCGGGATCGAGCGTCATGCCGGCAATCCAGGGGCCCGGCTTGCCGTCGCGCTTCAGTTGGTAGGCGCGGATCATGCGCCTGGGAACCTTCTTGCCGCGCTGGTAGAGGAAGCGATCGTCCGGCGCGAAGTCCTTGGCGAATTCCTTCGCCGGGATAGTGCCGTGGTAGCTGAGATACACCTGCGCGAACGAGTCGCCGTTCTTGTGCTTGACGTGGCCGGGCATGTCGATGCGATAAAAGAGGTTGTCCACTTCGTTGACCGAGGTGATGGCCTCGCTTGAGAGGAAGTAGCGCTTGCCGTTCTGGAAGAACAGCGTCTGTTCCCCGGTTGAGCCGGCCTTGTAGCCCTTGCCTGGCTTATGGAACCGGTAGCGCAGCTTGACGGCGACAAAGTCCTTGCCGCGGACGATGACCGGCTCCAGCTTGCGGGCCTGCGTGCAGATCTGCGGGCCCTCGACGTAATGCTTCGGCAGGTCGCCGTGCAGCGCCTTGTCCCGGCCATAGTCGTCGTCGCGCCAGCCCGGCGCCAGCAAGAAATCCATGATGTGCAGGCCGAAGCCGACGTCGCGGGCTCCGGTCTGGCGGTCCAGGAGGCTCGCCTGCGCCGTCCCGGAGACGTAGCCCTTCTTGTTGACTCGCGCCTGCAAGAGATCGGTATCGATCTGCACAGCGTCTTCGGTCTCGCGAACGCGCATGACCTCCTCATGCGCGAGACCGAAAGCTGGAATCGTGAGAAACAGAAGGGCAAACCAGAGATGCGAACGCATGGCGTGAACTCCAAATTGTGGCGAGCTGCCAGCCTGTCAGGGGCTGGCAAGGACCTCGCATGTCATGCGGGTCAAGCTCGCAAGCTGGCAACTTGCGGCTACGGTTGTTATCCCAGCAACGCGACCAGTGCCAGGGCGAGGAGGACGATGAGCCAGAAGCCGGCAAGGCCAAGCGCGATCCACAAGTACTCGCGCCGCGTTTGCAGTGATTCTGGGGGAAGCGGGGGCAACACCGCGGAGCCGCTTGACTCGATGACGGCGACGTCGCCGATCTCGGCGGTCGCGTCTCCCGTTTCCAGCGCGGTGATGGACTCGCGAAAATTCTTGTCCCCCTGCTGATCCATGGGCAGATCGACGTCCTCCATGGCCCAGCTCAGCAGCGCCTCGCGTGCATCGTAGGCGGAGGCGAAGCGCTGCTCGGGTTTCTTAGCCATCATCTTGTGGACAAGGTCGGCGAAGGGCTGCGGGACGGCGGGATTCAGGTGGGCGAGGGGTTCGGGCTCCTCGCGGCGATGCCGACGCATCTTTTCCTTGAAGTTGCCGCCCGGGAACGGCGCCCGGCCCGTGAGCGCATAGAAGAGCGAACAACCCAGAGCATAGATGTCAGCGCGGGCATCGACGCCGCGCGAGTCCTCTGTCTGCTCCGGGGCGATGTAGTCCATGGACCCGACCACGTAGCCGGCCCCGCCGATGATTGCCACATCCTCGGCCACCTCGCCCTCCATCAGGGCCAGCCCCAGGTCGAGCACCTTGGCGTGGTTGTTGGGCGTGACCATGATGTTGGAAGGCTTGAGGTCGCGATGGATCATGCCCTGGTGGTGGGCGTGATCCAGGCCGCTGCACACTTCGGAAAACAGCCGGGCGGCGCGGGCGACTGTCAGCGGACCGTCCTGCATCACGACGCGATGCAGACTGCGTCCAGGGATATACTCCATGGCAATGTAGTTGACGCCCTGGCTGATGCCGACATCGTGTGTCAGGGCAATGTTGGGATGCCGGACGCGGCGCGACAGTTCCATCTCGCGGCGAAAGCGGGCCAGCAAGCGCTCCTCCTCGCGAGCTTTCTTGGGCGGCAGCACCTTGAGGGCGACGTGTTGCTGATTTCTCGAATCGACGGCGAGATAGACCGTACCCATGCCGCCGCGGCCGATCGGCGCGTGCACCTGATACGGTCCCAGCACCAGCCCGACGATCGCGCCGTTCAAGAGCTTGCGTGCCTGAAAGCGCGTGAGCGTGCCAAGCTTGACAAGCTGGTCGGCAAGCTGCCTGGCGTCGCCGCGGGCTTCGCGCGGCGTGGCCCGCAGGGCGGCCTCGAACTGCTCGCGGTTCAGCAGGCCGCTCTTCAGCACTGCGCGCACAAAAGTCTCGATGTTGTCAGCCATCTTGCAAGGCTCCCCTCTCCCTCCTTGAGAGGGATTGGGGGTGAGGGGATGCTGCGTTCCGGAAGTTGCCAGTGTCATGACTCGTCGCCGCTCGCGGAACTTTCGATCTTGCTGTCCAGCAGCGGCGCCGGCTCACGCGTGGGCTCCTGTTCGGCGGGCGGCTCGCCGGAAGCAGAATCGCGGGAAGCGGAATCGTTAGCGGGCGCGGACGGCTCGCCAACCTGGATGGACATGCGCACGCGCTTCTCGGCTGATGAACGTCCGCGTGACGACCTTCGCCGCCGTGTCTTGGGCCGCGACGACGAGGACGCCGACGAATTCGCAGAAGTCGCCGAGGGCATCGACGTCATTTCCGAGCCGAAGCGCGTCACCACGTAGGTGCGGCTGCGCTTGTCGGTGTCCAGCTCCAGAAGACCCTCGCGCTGGGCGTCCTCCAGCAACTCGCTGAAGGTGCGGTAGCCGTGGTAGACCTCGTTGAACGACGGCTTCTTCCGCTTCATCGTGTCCTTGACCATCGACGACCACAGCACTTCCTTGTTCTCGCGGCGCAGGGCCAGCATCGAATCGATCAGCAGGGCGAAGGCCTTGCGCTTGGTCTCCGGCAGCTGGGTGTTGAGGTTGGGGACGATGGCCGGCGCCCGGCCCAGATCCTCGTAGTAGAGGAACTCGTCGCAGTTGTCGCGCAGCAACTCCGACGTCGATTCCTGCATGCCCAGGCCGATGACGTGCTTGCCGTTCTCCTTGAGCTTCGACACCAGGGGCGAGAAGTCCGAGTCGCCGGACAGGATGACGAAGGTGTCGATGTGCTCCTTGGAGTAGGCCAGGTCCATGGCATCGACGCACAGGCGGATGTCGGCGGAG
Organism: Planctomycetota bacterium; assembly: GCA_016873095.1. GTDB lineage: Bacteria > Planctomycetota > Planctomycetia > Gemmatales > Gemmataceae > VGYC01. Next base: position 4,973 of record VGYC01000328.1, read on the forward strand.
TTCTTGCCGGTCTGCGAGCGCTTGGGAATCTCGATGAGTTCGATGCCGGCCTCGTGCAGCAGGCTGGTGTAGGTGGGAAACCGGCTCCAGTCGCAATACGCCTTCTTGGCAACGATCTTGCCCTTCTCAACAAGACGTTCGAGGACGCGCTGGATGTCGAAGCGGTCGCGACGGCCATGAAAACCCAGGGCCAGGTTCTCGAAGTCAATGAACACCGCCAGGGATCGATCGCCTTCAGGCATTCGCGCTCCCGCGTCAATGGAATGGTGACCAACGCCGCTGCCAGGAAAGGCCAACGAGATTATAGCAAATCTCTCGGCGAAGGCTTTTCGCGAAGTGCGGGCACGAACGACACCGGGGCCTGGAACGATGCGGCATGGATGTAAATGTCAACTGCGTTGTCCGGGTTCATCGGACCGCATCATTGCGTGTCCAGGATTTCCTGCCAGCTGGCGGCCTTCGCGGCGCGGCGGACCATCCGTTTCAGACGGTCCAAATCAGCGACGGCATTGAGTTGCGCCTTGACTCGTTCCGAAGCCGGCCCGATCCGCTCCTCGTCGACGACCAAGATCGCCTTCTCCTGACCTTCATCCAGGATTGCCAAGTACGTGTCGGATTCGTGCATGAGCCGAACTCCTTGCTTCCAAGTCGGCCGCCAGGATTTCTTGAGCCGGTCGTTCCCAGAGGCGGACAACTTCATAACCAAAACTCATCCTACCGCGCCTGTGGCGCGGCGCAAAGATCGACGTTTGGTGTCCGTCCGGCCAACCGCGTTCTTGACTGACATGGTCTAATCTCCGCAAAGGAGGTGGCCATGTCCACAACAAATCAGCGACGGGGTAGCAAGGAGCGGTTTT
>VGYC01000329.1 GCA_016873095.1 Planctomycetota bacterium
GTCCCGATTTGGGCTTGGCTGCTGGCTTCTTGTAATGCGGATGCGTGGTCGATGGCGGCTTCGACGAGTTGCTGGGATTCTTGCCGAGCTTGGCTTCGAGTTCCGCCACGCGCGCGGTCAGCACGCGAATCTGCTCCGCCTGCCACTTGATCAAAGCAAGGACTTCAGGCGGCAGCGATGCCAACACTTCTGCCGATACTGTCGGTGGAGCATCCATGCCAACCGCAACAGTACCCGAAACCACGATTCCGAGCTATATCGACCCGTGACCGGTTACCCAAACTAGAAACCAGAAACGAGAAACAGGCCTTCACTGGCATTCTTCTGGTTTCTAGTTTCTGGTTTCTAGTTTCTGGTCTCTGGTTTCTGGTCTCTGGTTTCTAGTTTCTGGCTCCCAGCTTTCGTCCAGATCTTCAGCGTCCCCGGCACCGGCTCGTATGCGGTGAAGTCCTGGCCGAGTGCTCGCCGCAGGGCGATCTCCTCCGTGGCGATGGCGACGAAGTCATCCGTCTCGGCCACCACCAGCGGCTTGAAGCCGAACGAGTCCTTCACGTAGGCCATGTAGTCCGCCGACACGGCCAGGTAACTGAACGAACCGTCGAAGTCGTCGAGCGACGACCGCAGCGCGTCCGGCAGCGACAGGCCCTCGGCGAGGCGTTCGCGCAGGTAGATGCCTATGACCTCGGAGTCGTTCTCGGTGAAGAAGCGGTAGCCGCGCTGCTCGTAGATGCGCCGCAGCTTGTGGTAGTTGGTGATGTGCCCGTTGTGCACAGTGGCCAGGTCCGGCACGCCGTGCGCCCAGAACGGCTGCGAATGGCTCAGGTCCACGCGGCTCTCGGTGGACATGCGCGTGTGGCCGATGCCGTGGCTGCCGTGCCATTTGCTGATGGCGTACGCCTTCTCCAGCGCCGCCGGCGAGCCCACCTGCTTGACGATCTGCAGGCGATGCCCCAGGCTGACGACCTCGGTGTCCGGAAAATGGCACAGCAGAGTCGCCTCCAGCTCGGCTGGCTCGGCGGGCGCTTCCACTTCAAGCCGCAGATACGCGCCGGTCACGCCGTGGCGGACGATGCCGGCGTGGCTGCGGAAGTAATCGAGGATGGCCGTCGCGGACCGATCCAGATCCCCCTTCTCCGGCAGCTTGACCTGCATGATCCAGAAGGGCGACGGCGCACCGATGACGGCAACGCCGGCCGAGTCCGGGCCCCGGCACGAGAGCGCCTCGAGCATGGACAGAAGCGTCTTGCCGACGTGCCGATCATGGCCGCCGCGCTTGTCAAGATAGCCGATGATGCCGCACATGCAGGTGTTACCTCTGATCCGCTTACGGTTCGCGCTCGCGCGTCGTTATCATTTCACATGATCGCGCGGGCGCGAAACCCCAACAGGCGTGCTCCTTGCAACCCTGTCTCGGAACGATTATACACACTTTCAGAGCCGCACCAATGTGCCCGGCGTCCGAACCGCGAACACGCGAAGAGCGCAAGGACCGGCGAAGTGGCTGACCCCGCTCCGTTCCCGTTGTGCCTTGGCGTTCTTGGCCGGGTCACTTTCTCGAGGCGGGCTCGATCCAGAGCACGAAATCTCGGACCTGGTAGCGGCCGCCAACCTGGTTCAGCAGCCGCTGAAGCGCGGTTGACAGCGAAACGTTCTTCAGCTGGGGCATGCTGACCGTCGCGCTGAACACCTCCTTGTTGCCTCGACGAGCGAAGCCTTCAGCATCGACGAGGACGTTCAGATTGTTCTGATAGGCCAGGGCGTAGAGGGCTCGGTCAAAGCTGACCTCGTCCATCTTCTTGATGCTGACCTTTCGCGACAGTTGCTTGTTCACAAGGGCTTCCAGTTTTTGGCCCAGCGGACTCGTGGCTCCGCCTATCAAGGTATTGGCCCCTGGCTTGTCGAAGACAACCACGATCTGGTTGCCGCGGATCCGATAGCTGCCATCGACCTGCTTCGTCACATGGCTGAGAATCGACGGCAGCAGGACCGCGCTCAGTTTCGGCAGCCGCACCGGAAGGTTTTCGATGTCCTCCAGCCGCCGCCCCGGCTTGAGCGTCGTCTGATCGATGACGATGGCAACGCCCGCCACGGAGGAGAGCACGTTTAAGGTTTTCTTGAACGAGATGGTCTTGTGGTCCTGCAGCACGTCTATTCGCTTTGACAGCGCCTGAATGGCCGACGACTGAGCGTGTGCAACATTCTGCCAGGAAAGAAGACACCCGGCCGCGAAACCAAGAACAAGAATGCGAGGTAACTTCATGGCCTGATCCTCTACGAACACATCTCGGCCCCAACCGTGTCGCGCCCCTTGCAACCCCGTCTCGGAAGGATTATACACACTTTCTGAGCCGCACCAATGTGCCCAGGGCCCGGCCATGCTTCCCATGGAAAAACCCAACGGATCGCACCAGGTCGCGACGCCCAGCTTTTGCACCGCCAAGACGCGAAGAGCGCAAAGAACGGCAAATTGGCTCACGCGCTCCATTCTTGTTTCTGTCTTTGCGTTCCTGGCGTCTTTGCGGTGAAATGGGTGGCTTGTCCCCGCGGACTGGAATCAGCGACCGGTCGCCTACCCTTTTCGGTTGACTTGACGATTGGCATGTCGCACGCTCACCCAATACGCTATCAATCCCAGCCCTGACAAACCTCCTGGAGACAACCCGTGGATCGCACCAAGCTGAAGTCGCATCTGCAGAATGAGGGCATCGAGTACCTTCTTGTCCAGTTCGTGGACCTCACCGGCGGGCCGAAGGTCAAGATGGTCCCAGCCGACTGTGTGGAGGACGTGCTCGAGAGCGGCGCGGGCTTCGCCGGCGGCTCGCTGTGGGGCATGGGGCAGAACGCTTCGGCGCACGACATGATGGCCCGTATCGACCCGGCCAGCTTCACGCCCTTGCCCTGGGAACCGGGCATGGCCCGCTTCGCCGCCGATCTTTACGTGGATGACAAGCCGTATCCCAACTGCCCGCGCGTCAACCTCAAGCGCGTGCTGGCGGAGTTGCGCGAGGCCGGCTATGTCTTCAACGTCGGCGTCGAGCCAGAGCATTTCCTGGTCACGCGCAGCGACAACGGCAGCATCAAGACCTGGGACCCGGCCGGTGTCGATAACCTCGCCAAGCCGTGCTACGACTTCAAGGGCCTCGCCGCCGCCGGCGAGTACCTGCGCGACATGAACGACGCCCTGCGCCGGCTCGAATGGGGCGTCTACCAGACGGACCACGAGGACGCCAACGCCCAGTTCGAAATCAACTTCAAGTATGCCGATGCGCTCACGACGGCCGACCGCTTCATCTTCTTCAAGATGCTGGCTAGCGAGACGGCCCGGCAGCACGGCGCTATCGCCACCTTCATGCCCAAGCCGTTCTCCGATCGCACCGGCAGCGGCGCCCACATGCACTACCACCTCGCCGACGCCGAGACCGGCAAGAACCTGTTCGAGGCCACGAAGGATCCGCGCGGCCTCGGCCTGTCGGAGCTGGCGTATCACTTCCTCGGCGGCGTGCTGGCCCACGCTCGGGCACTGTCGGCGGTGTCATCGCCGACAGTCAATTGCTACAAGCGACTCCAGGTGGGCCAGGGCCTGTTCAGCTCGCGCTCGGGCTTCACGTGGACGCCGGCGTACATCACCTACGGCGACAACAACCGCACGCAGATGATCCGCACCCCCGGCCCCGGCCACGTCGAGGACCGCACCGTCTCCTCGGCGTTCAACCCGTATCTCACCTTCGCCGCGTATCTGTACTCCGGCCTCGACGGCATCAAGCGCAAGCTCGATCCGGGCGATCCCAACACCGGCAACATGTACGAGATGACGGCCGAGGAGATGGCCAAGCGCGGCATCCGTGTCCTGCCGCAAAGCCTGAACGAAGCCGTCGAGGAACTGGAAAAGGACGCCGTCATCCAGGCCGGCCTCGGTCCCATTTACCCCGAGTTCCAGAAGATGAAGCGCATGGAGTGGAACGACTATCACCGCCAGGTGTCGGCATGGGAGGTCGAGCGGTACTTGACGATGATTTGACACGTATCTCGCAGTCAAGCGTGGTTGAAGCTCGCTTGGCGGTTTCGCGCGCTATCTTGCGCTCGATCTCTTGCAATGCCAACCGGGCTAGCACGAATGCGTGAGACCTTGTCGCGCAAGCCGCGATTCAGAGCGTGCTGGCCTCGCGTTGCTCCTGCTGTTGATCGCCGGACGCCTTACGGCTATCATCCTGGTCCTTGGTTGTGTCGTTCTCATGGAGGAAGGGCATGAAAAACTGCAGTCGGTCTTGTACCACGTTGTTGATTGCCGTGAGCGGGATCGTCAATCTCCCCTCGCCAAGCCCGGCCTCTTCCTTGTTCAGCCGGCCTGCTCGCGAAGTGCCCGCAGAATCCGCCGTCGTGTCCGTGGGATCGTCCGCTGAGGATCCGTATCACGACGTGGTCGTGAACACGACAGACCTTCCCCCCGATAGCCTGGTGTTCGGCGCTGGCGTCAATGGCCATGCCGGCGGCGTCGGCGAATTCCAGATCCGATGGTCGCACATCTCTGTGGATGACTTGCTTTACAGCACGCACGGGTCGGTGACTATTCAGGAGGTGCCGGCCGGAACTGAGATGTATGCTCCGGGCGTAAATGCCAATGCCGGGCTTGTTCCCAGCAACCGGTGATTATCGCGCCTCGACCGCCTCGATCACGATGCACGACACATTGTCGCGCGAGCCGCGCTCCAGAGCGAGCTGACCGAGTCCGTCGGCGCATTCCTGCACATTGGGCTGGCTCTGCATGAAAGCGAGGATGTCGGCGTCGGGCACTGGGCCGGTCAAGCCGTCGGAGCAGAGCAGGAAGCGGTCCCCCGCTTGCAGGGGCAAGACTTTTACATCCGGGCCTTCGCCGACTTCCTTGGTGCCGAGATACTTCCACAGCACGTTGCGAAAGCGATGCTCGCGGGCCTCGTCGGCGGTGATGGTCTTGTTTTCGACGAGGGCCTGGGCCAGCGAATGGTCGGTCGTCAGCCGCTCGATGTTGTCACCGCGAATGAGGTAGGCACGGCTATCGCCGAGGTTGGCGATGAACAGTTCCTGCCCGCGTCGCCACAGGGCCATCACGATCGTGGTCCCCATGTTTTTCAGGTCGCGGTCGAGCGAGCCCATGGCGATGATCTCTTCATTGGCCTGGACGACCGCCTTGCGCAGGATGGTTTTGCATTCGTCCTGGTCGGCGGCGGCAGTCAGACGCTTGCGCAGCTCGCGGGGCACGACCTCGATGGCACGCTTGCTGGCGATCTCGCCGGCCGCCTGTCCTCCCATGCCGTCGGCCACGATGCACACCGTCAGGTCCGGGTACTGCTTGACCTCGATGGAATCTTCATTGTTTTCCCGGTAGTTGCCGAGCAACGTGCACTTGCCGATGTTCAGAGCCAGGGCCATGGGGCCACCTCGATCATGGATTGCCGGGAGGCGATGCATCTCCTTTCCGCAACTATAGTCTGGCAAAGCAGTCCAGGCAACTCCAGTGTGCGCGGCAAGAGCCCGTTGCGATGTACGACGAGCCAGTCTTTTTTCGGTTCTCACCAAGGGGCAAAAATCTCTTCCCCCGCAGAACTCTCGACTTCGTAAGAATAAGCCCGCGGTTGCAGTTTTTTTCAGAATTTTTCGACCATCCTCCAAACCAAACGGGGATATATTGTGTTGTAATGGTAGCGCCCGCCACCTTCCCCGTTCGGCATTGGAGGCCGTCATGAAAATCGCGATCACCAAACCACTTTTCGCCTGGGACGCCCTGGAGGATTCGCCGTCGCTGCAATCGCTGCGTGTCCTTCTCGAGGC
>VGYC01000330.1 GCA_016873095.1 Planctomycetota bacterium
CAATATATCCCCGTTTGGTTTGGAGGATGGTCGAAAAATTCTGAAAAAAACTGCAACCGCGGGCTTATTCTTACGAAGTCGAGAGTTCTGCGGGGGAAGAGATTTTTGCCCCTTGGTGAGAACCGAAAAAAGACTGGCTCGTCGTACATCGCAACGGGCTCTCGGCCAGCGCAGCCACATTGATTTCCCCTCCTGGTCAGGTATACTCTCCCCGGCGGGTATCTTGTATGGTTCGTCGAGGGTTCGCGGCTCGGCGGGAGCCTCGCCCCTCCCTTTGCGAATTGTCTCTCGCCAGCAAGCAGGTGCGAACATGCCCTATCTGGTAACCGGCGCGGCGGGTTTCATTGGCAGCCATGTCGTCGAAGCACTGCTGCGTCGCGGCCAGGAAGTCATCGGCCTGGACAATTTCAACTCCTATTACTCTCCGTCACGCAAGCGCTCGAACCTGAAGGAAGCGCTGCACGATGCCGGCCTCCCGGGAAAACTCACACTGGTGGAAGGGGACATTCGCGATCAGGATCTGCTGCGACGCCTGTTTGCCGACCATGAAATCCAGATCATCGTGCACCTGGCCGCCATGGCTGGGGTGCGTGTGTCCATCGACGACCCGCATCTTTATTTTGATGTCAACCTGACCGGGACCTTGAATCTTCTCGATCTGGCGTGCCGTCACAAGGTCGGAAACTTTGTCTTGGGCTCGACTTCATCGGTGTACGGCGACACCGAGACGATGCCCTTTGTTGAAACAGACCCGTGTGCCCGGCCGCTGGCGCCCTACGCGGCCAGCAAGCGCGCTGCCGAGATGCTGGGGTTCACCTTTCACCACCTGCACAGGCTGAACTTCACCGCCTTGCGGTTTTTCACGGTCTATGGACCGCGCGGCCGCCCGGACATGATGGCCTACAAGGTTGCCGACAATATCTCCTTTGGCAAGGAAGTGCCGATCTACAACAACGGCCAGATGCGTCGCGACTGGACCTTCGTGGACGATATCGTCGAGGGAGTGCTGGCGGCGGCCGAACGCCCGCTTGGCTACGCGATCATCAACCTTGGCCGCGGACAACCGGTGCTCCTGGCCGATTTTGTGCAGATGATCGAACGATTGGCCGGGCGAAAAGCCAGGCTGATTCCCGCGCCGATGCCCGAAACCGACGTCCCTTCTACTCACGCGGACATCTCCAAGGCCGTGCGCCTGCTGGGCTATCAGCCCAGGACATCCATCGAATCGGGCATCACGGCTTTCTGGCGCTGGTATGAGAAGACGGTGCTTCTGGGTTGATGGCGGAATCTTCGGAATAATCGTCAAAGCCTGTCTCGTCCATCTGCCGATGAATCCCATGTGTGCTACTAGGCTGTCCGAAAAGGGGTCGAACCCCTGCGTTTCGTGTGATCCTCCGTCAATCCGGGGGCTTTGCACCTGGTTTGGCAAGGGGTCTGACCCCTTTTCGGAGCCTTTAACTACGTGCGAACAGGAGGCCCAGGCCTCTCCACCGCGGGAATTGGGTGCAGACATGGAGACGCGGCAGCTGATTGTGGTGATGTCCGGACTGGTCCTGGGCCTGTCGCCTGTGCCCAGGGCAGACGCCAAGAACTGCGCGCTCTTTCCAGGGTGGCTGACACCCGGCCCATGTGTCACGCGCACCTGCACCGCCTGCGAGAGTTGCGACCTGCCCGTCGCGGGCGACCCGGGCAATTCCGCTGGCACAAGTTCGCCCCCGTCCAGGCCCGCGGTGTCCGGCTTTCGCCACCTGTGGAAGGGCAAACCAGGCGATCCCGGCAGCCAACCCCTGCCGGTTCGACCCGCCGTTGCTACCGGCGACGAAACTCGAGTCCAGGTGCCAGTGCGAGACAACGAGCCGAGCCTTGCTCCTGAAAAGAACCGCGACGTTTTCACCGCCGGATCGGCCCGCATTCCCCCAGGTTGTGGTTGTTGATTCACCGGCGAAGCTGCATGCAAACCCGCCAGGTTCGGGAAGTAGTTCCGGCGCTGCGGAGACGCCGTTACCGCAACAGGCGTATGAAACCCGGGGCGCGCTGGTGTTTCCGGAGCCAGAAACCAGGCCGTCGCTCGACTTGAAGCAACAGATCAGCCGTGCCTGCGGCCCAACGGTTCAGCTTGTCAAGGTGGACGTCAAGTCCGCGAGCGTGATTGAAGTCCAGCTGAGTGCCGCCAGCGCCTCCGACGCCACGCGCGCCGCCCAGTCGATCCTGCGTATCCCCGAACTGAATCGCTTTCGTGTCGATGTCTCGGTCCAGCTGGCGCCGCACGGGTCGCGCTAGGCTTACGTGCCTCGTTGCACCAGGCCAGGCGGCTACGTCAACTCCATGATTGGCCGGCCTCCCTCGGTGACGATTGGGATGGGGCGGCCCTGCGGGTTGAGCCAGTGCGAATCAAGCGGGATGTCGAGATGGCGGAACACGGTCGCCGCCAGGTCGGCGGGACGTACCGGACGTTCCTTGATGTCGCCGCCCCGGTGGTCGGTGCTGCCGATGACCTGGCCGTGGCGGAAGCCGCCGCCGGCGACGAGCATCGACATCACGTTGGTCCAGTGATTGCGGCCGGCGTCGGCAGTCATCACCGGCGAGCGGCCGAATTCTCCCAGCATCAGCACCAGTGTCGAATCGAGCAGGCCGCGCACTTCCAGGTCCTGGATCAGGGCGGTCAAGGCCCGATCCACGGTCGGCAGGATCGGCGTCAAGCCGCGCTCGATACCGCCCCAGGGTGGAACATTGTCGCCGTGATGATCGAAATAACCCCAGCGACCGCTGACGACGACGAACGTGGTTCCGGCTTCGACCAGTCGTCGAGCAAGCAAGGCCTTCTCACCGATGCTGATGCGACCATAGGCGTCGCGAACTCGGTCCGGCTCCTGGTGGAGGGCAAATGCCTGCTCCACCTGCCGCGACAGCACCATGTCATAGGCCATGCCGGCGTAATGATCGACCTGGGCCGCGCCGGCAGCCACTTCTCGCCGCAAGGCGTCGAAGCCGCGGCGCAGTTCGGCGCGATCCGCCAGCCGCGGAATCGACATGCCGGCCGGCAGGGCCAGGCGTCCCGGCAATTCGTTGCCCTTGACGGGCTCGAAGGCGTTGCCCATGTGGCCCGCGCCCCAGATGTCGGCGCGCCAGGAATCCGCCAGGCCGACGAAGGCCGGCATCGGCGAACTGTTGGCGCCGCGCAAGCGAGCGGCCACCGACCCCATGGACGGATAACCGCCGCCGTCCTGGCCGTTGTCGGTGCGCCGCGCCAGCGCGTTGCCGGCCTGCATCGTGATTGGCGTGTGGTTGCTGGCCGAGCAATCCACCGAACGAATGATCGACATCTTGTGCAGCAGCCGCGCCTGCATGGGCAGATGCTCGCACACACGCGTCCCGGGCACACTGGTGGCTATGGTTCGATAGGGCCCGCGGATTTCCTGCGGCGCTTCCGGCTTCGGATCCCACATGTCGATGTGGCTCGGTCCGCCCGATAGCCAGAAAAGGATTACAGACCTGGCCTCGCGCCGGCTCGATGGCGATTGCCCGCGCAAGCGCAGGACATCCGTCAAGCCGAGTCCGGCGAGGCCCGCCAGCCCCGTCTGCAAGAACCAGCGCCGCGAGCCCACGCGCAGCAAATCTCCAGCCGGCGGTTGCAGCGGATTCCGCGCTGCGCCGCTGCGATGCTGGGCTTGATGTTGATTGTGAAGTTGCGCAAGCATGCAAGGCCCCCCTTCGAGCGATACGCATACTGTATCGCAACGACGAACGGTTGAAAAGCGGACAATTCGCTCCCAGGCTCTGGCGGGAAACGTGCTGGTTCGCGAGAGAATTAGGCCGCGGAGGCGGGCCATCCGATCCGGTGGACGTCGAAGATCTTCGGCCGGCGGCTCGACGGGCCGCGGCGAGAATCGCTGCCGCTGGTGAACCATTTCTTGAATAGGGCGTCTGTTTGAATGCCATCTGGATGTGGGAGAGTCGGTCGAATCCGCCGGCTTCGGGAGCCGGAGAGCGCTGGTTCGAATCCAGCCATCCAGACTGAAACAGCAAACGGAGGGGCGAGCCAACTGGCGATGGCAGCCGTCTCGAAAACGGCCGAGCAGCAATGCCTTGAGGGTTCAACTCCCTCTCCTTCCGCTCAATTGCAGGAGCTGCCTCGCCCACAGCTCCTTATTCCTCGACGAGTTGCGATTGCAGTCCAATCTGCAATCTGCAATTCGCGATATCCCTGGAGTGTGGCGGAGGCACGCCGCCCTGCGAAGGCGGAAGCTGCAGGTTCGACTCCTGCCGGGGATACTGTAGCCGAACCCAAAGTGGCTGCGGGATCCGGCCGTGAACCGGGATCGTGTGGGTTCGACTCTCACCGGCCACCCTGCATTGTGGATCAGCGAGAACGACGCCGATGCGCAGCGACATGAAAAAAGTGCTCACCGAACGACCGCGTGCCGGCGGCGGCGTCAAGAGTCCAAAGGGTGAGAAACGGCAATGGCAAAGGTGTGCTGCCGAAGACTACCCGAAGAGCGAGAAGATCCAGGCAAAGTGGACCCGCTCACGCAGCGAAAAAGTCTTCACCGACGTCCTGGGGCCGCTGTACCGATTCCTGCTCAAGCAAGTGGGGCGGAAGTGGGACACGGTTTATGGCGAAATCGCCCAGAATCTCCCCAAGACCAGCATGCAGAACATCCATGTGTACACGCACCTGTGGCAGTTCGTGCTCAAGGAAGTCAAGATCGTCGATGGCGAGGCCTGTTACAGCACCCGCCGCTGGGAGGGTCAGCCGATCCGTAGCCATGGCCGTTATGCCCAGCTGTACGTGAATCCGAAGACAGGCCTGCTCTGCAAGGCGAAAAAGGGCAAGCGACCCATCGATTATCGCTTCCATCGGCCCGTCGAGCCGTTGACAGCAGGCATCAAGGTTTATCCGGGCGTGCAGTATCACAAGGTCCACGGCATCTGGCACGAAGTGGAGGTGCGGAAGATCAGCGGCGAGCCAGTCATGGCTCCATTGTACCCAGGCTACAACGTGATCAAGGACGACGTGCTCGACCGCAGCTACAGCAACCTGGAACAACTGAAATTGGTCTACGGCGGCCGTTACCTTGCCGTGAGCAAGCGGCCGCTGAACAAGCGCGAGATCCGATTCGCCTGCTTGAAATGACGCTCGCAACAATGCCAGTGATGCTCGACGGGCCGGGCACCGCTCTCGTAAGGCGGACGCAGTGGGTTCGAGTCCCACCGCTGGCTCTCGTAAGTCATTTGACTAAAAGACATTAAAGAATAATGTCCGCGATTGGGCAAGCCCTTGGAGTTGACATGCTCAGTATAATACTGAGGATCAACCCAGGGGAGGCCGTGCCATGCGCAAGCCCGACTACATTCCTCAGCCATCGCGTCACCGCAGTGGAAACGCGGTGCTTCGCCTCAACGGAAAAGACTTTTATCTCGGGCCCTACGGCAGTCCCGAGGCCACGCTCTCCCCACATCAGCGTCTCGGGCATTTCGACCTCCCTCCAAACAATGAGCCGAATCAGAAAGTTGTCCGATTGAAGTTAAGGAGGGGAGGATGACACTAAAGTGGTCAGTCAGAAGAATCGCGGAAACAGAAACGAACGCTTAGGCCACTGACCACTTTAGGATCATCCGACTAGAGCGTATTTCGTCTGATGAATGGCGAGGATCTTGAGTTTGAAGAACTCGTGATCTCGGAAGCCATAGGCTTGGCGTTTCATGGTCTGGATCTTATTGTTGGTTCCCTCCAGA
>VGYC01000331.1 GCA_016873095.1 Planctomycetota bacterium
CGCTGCGGGTGTCGCGGCGAGATCAGCTTCAGAAACAACCGGAGAAGCATCCATGCCAGCTGCAAGGATACCCCATTCCGAGTAGAAAACGCTCGACTGACCTGTGAACGGTTACGAAAAGTTGTCATCCCCCACCGAGGTGCATCACCATGCTTCGTCTCGTTATCGTGGCGTCACTGGCACTCAACCTTGTGAGCGCCACGGCGAGCGCGCAAGAGATTGACCACTCCAAGGCCGCGGCCGCCTTTCGCAAGGGCAACGAGGCCGTCCGGCCCGCGTCGCCGGACACCATCATCTGCGAGGCGGAGGAGTTTCGCGTGAAGTCGCCGGGCGACAAGGGCTGGCAGGCCCGGCCGTTCGGGACCAATTACTTCGCCGCCACCTTCGCCAACGCCTTCCTCAGTCGCAAGGCGTACCTCGGCGCTCCGGAGCAGTGCGAGGCGACCGAGGCCAGCATCGAGGTCGAGATCCCCAAGGCGGGCCGCTATCTCGCCTTGATTCGCTATGAATCGTGCTACCGCTTCGAAACCCAGTTTCGCCTGCGGATCGAGCAGGGCGGCAAGAAGCTGGATCGTCTGTACGGGGCGCGCGACAACGTCAAGATCTGGGCCTTCAGCAACAAGCTCAAGAAGGAGGTCGCCTGGCCTTGGGGCGCCGGCGAGAACGTCGTCTGGGAGGGGCATGACGCGTACGTGGACCTCGCCGCCGGCAAGGCGAAGCTGACGCTGTCTGCGGGCAAGCAGCCGACGCCGGCCGCCAAGCGCAACGTCGATCTCGTCATGCTCACCAGCGACGAGGCTCAGGTCAAGATGCGCATCGAGAAGGAGAACTACCTGCCGCTCGACGGCATGCTGACGCAGACGGGCGACCTGTACGTCAAGCTGCACAACCAGTCGCCCGCGCCCATGACGCTCGACATCCCCAACGGCACGGAGCATTCGCCTTACTGGGTGCACATCCGCAACTGGAAGCCGATCACGCTGGCTGCCAAGCCGGGCGAAACCACCGGCTGGGTTGAAGTCGGTCAGCTGCTGGACACGCTCAGCGACGGGCAGTGGAATCTGACCGCGAAGGGCAAGGCGCTCAAGTATGCCCTCGAGTTCGGCGTCAAGGACGCCGCCGGGACGCTCGCAGCCATCAAGAAGATCGACAACCTCACCGACAGCGTGAGCCTTGCCTACGACGGCGACACGCGCTACTCGCGGCGCATCCGCAACGCCGACGATGTGCTCTACGAACTCGTCGCGTATCTCAAGAAGCAGCCAATTGCCGGCGTGCCGCTCAAGCGGACGCTGTTCTACGGCGCGACATTCACGCCGCGGCCGGGGGCGGCACAGTACAACGCCGCCATCGACGACTTCATTCGCCTCATGGGCGCCACCGCGCTCAACCGGGCCGACGAGAAGGACATCGACGCGTCCGGCCTCGTCAAGGGCTACATCGACGTTCGCGGCGTGCCCACCGACAAGCTCGAGGAGTATTGCAAGAAGCTGCAAGCGGCCGGCAAGGCGACGCGCATCGCCACCGTCAGCATGGGCGACGAGATTGGTCTGGCAACGCCGCCGGCCAAGGACGACGCCGGCTTCCGCGCCTGGCTCAAGAGCAAAGGGATCATGCCGGCCGAGGTCAATCCTGCCGCCGGCGGCGACTGGAACAAGGTCAGCTACAACCCCGATCCGAAGTCAGCGAAGGCCAGCCCGCGGGCGTACTACTACTCGCGCATCTACGGCTTCCGCTACGGCATCAAGAACCTGAAGGACCGCACCGACATCCTGACCCGCTACCTGCCCAACGCCGGCATCGGCGCCAACTTCTCGCCGCACCACCAGCACATGTACCTGGGCGACACGCATCACTGGATCAGCCTCTTCCGCGAGGGCGGCATGACCATGCCCTGGGGCGAGGACTACATCTTCCAGGTCCCCGTCGGCAGCCAGCAGATGAACTCGATCATGGTGGACATGTACCGGGCCGCCATCCGCGGCAAGCCGAAGGCAAAGATTCACTACTACGTCATGCCGCACGCGCCGAACAACACGCCAGCTAGCTGGCGGCGGCAGTTCTACGGCGACATTGCCCACGGCGTGAAGGACTTCAACCTCTTCGAGTTCCGCCCCGTCCAGGCCGCCTACACGGAGAACCACTGCAATTCGCCGGCCATGTACCAGGAGGTGCGCAAGGGTATTCACGAGCTTGGCAAGTTCGAGGACATCATCCAGGACGGCACGGTCCGCGCCGGCCTCGCAGGACTATGGTGCAGCGAGACCGCCGACGTGTGGGACAACCACCGCTCGCCGTTCGACGCCGCCAAGCGCTCGCTCTATCTCGCCATCCGCCAGCAGCAGATTCCGCTCGATTTCGTCGTGGATGGTGATGACCTGAAGGGTTACAAGGCGCTGTTTCTGGCCGATGCCAATGTGAGTCGCGCCGGGGCGAAGCGGATTGCCGCGTGGGTCGCTGCGGGCGGCAAGCTGGTCGCCACCGCCGGCGCCGGCATGTTCGACGAGTTCAACGAGCCTAACAAGGTCCTGCGCGGGCTGCTCGGCGTCGAGCAGAAATCGCTGGAAGAAGCGCCGGGCGCTCCGATCGTTTTCGAGAAGCAGGACTTGCCATTCGCCAAGCCGATTGCCGAGTTCACGCTGGAGGAGAACACCGTGCCTGTCTTTGGTCTGCGCAGCCGCATCGAGGCCAAGGGTGTGGACAAAACCGTCAAGTTCAAGGACGGCACGCCGGCCATCACCTGGAAAAAAGCCGGCAAGGGGCAGGCGACCTACCTGGCGTTCCTGCCGGGGCTGACCTATCTCAAGCCCGGTTTCCCGATGCGGCCGATGGATCGCGGCTCGCGCGACGACTCCATGACCCATTACATTCCGGACAAGTTCGACGGCAGCTTCGGTGAACTGATCGCCGACGTGGTCGCCGATCTGCCGGTGACGTGCTCCGATCGGCTCGTCGAGACCACCGTCATCCAGTCCAAGCATGGAACCGTCATCCCGCTCATCAACTGGAGAGCACGCGAGGGCGTCGGCGAGGCCATCAAGGGGCTGACCGTCCGGGTGAACATCCCGGTGCCGGCCAACGCATCGCTGGCCAGCGGCCGGCCGGTGCAAACCGCGCGCAAGGACGGCGCGACGCTGTTCACCTTCGACATCGATGTGGCGGATGCGCTGATCTTACGCTAACTGACAAGCGTGCTTGAACCTCGCGTTGTCGCGCGCGAAACCGCCAAGCGAGGTTCATTCACGCTTGTCCATCACTTCTTGCTCTTTCCCTGGATCGGGTCGCTGAGGCTGATGTTGTCGATGCGCAGGATGTAGATGACTCCCGTGCCCAGCGGCAGCGCCAGGTGGCGGTTGTCGTCGGAGAAGACGGCTCGGTGACAGACCTCGTGCATCGTCCAGCTCTGCAAGCGCGTGTTCTTGATCGCATCCCAGAGAATGACCTGTCCGTCGAGGCCGACAGTGGCCAGCAGCTTGCCGTCGGGCGACATGGTCACGGTGTGGACGTAGCCGCCGGTCCCCTTGAGCGGCGGCAGCGCGGCTGGCTTGTCATCCTTGACGGCGTACTGGCGGATGAGCGGCTCTTGCAAACCGTAATAGACTCGGCCATCGCGGGCGAACGTTGTGCACAGAATCGGGATCTCCTGGTCCTTGATGGCGGCCACTTCCTTGCCGCTCTCGGCGTCCCACAGCCGGACCGTGCAATCCTCGTAGACGTATCTTCCCTTGACGATCACCGGCGTGCCGCTCTGATACTTGACCGCCCCCGCGCCGGAAAGCACACGCTTGCCGTCGGGTGAATAGGCAATGGACGTGATGTTGACGATGTGCCCCTTGAAGACGCGTTCCTCCTTCGCGCTTTCCACGTCGAACAGATGCATCGTCTTGAGGCTGCACGTCAGCAGCTTCTTGCCGTCCGGTGAGAACTCCAGATTGCCGACGTGTGACGGATGCCCGGTGAACCGATGAATCTGCCACTTGCGGACGGGATCCCACAGGTAGACGTTCGTATCTTGCCCGCCATAGGCGATGGTCTTGCCGTCCGGCGAGTAGGCAAGCTTGTAGACGATGATGGGCGTCTTGGTGTAGTGATAGCGGACCTTGGGATGGGGCACGGCAATGTCCCAGAGACGGATGCCGCTGTCCGCCGCACCCGAGGCCAGCGTCTTGCCGTCCTTGTCGAAGTCCACGGTGTAGACATGGCTCAGATGCCCCTTGGGAACGATGCCGACGGTCCGCTCGTAAGGCTTGGCGACGGTGATGTCCCAGAGGCGAACGGTCCAGTCCATGCTGGCGGTCACCAGTGCGGTTGCTTGACTGGATTTGCTGGGGACGAAGGCCACGCCGCTGACGACGTTGGCATGCCCGGAGCAAACACGCGCGCGCGGCGGCCGCGTGCCGAGGCTCCACAGCCGGGCCGTGTGGTCGGTGTGCCCCGTGGCCAGCGTCTTGCTGCCACGCGGGCCAAAGGCGATTGAGGTGATGGCGCCGAACTTCGTCGGCAACGTGGTCGTCGGGCGCGGCGGCGACATCGTCATGTCCCACAGCCGCCAGTTGCCCTCGCTGTCGCCGGTCGCCAGCGTCAGGCCGTCGGCCGAGTAGGTCAGCGCCCGCACTTCCTTGTTCGCCACCTGAAACTTGCCCAGTTCCTTGATCCGCTCGCCCCCCAGGCCCCAGAGGCGGACGCTGCCGTCGTGGCTGCCGGAGGCGAATGTCTTGCCGTCGGAGGTGAAGGATAACGAACTGATCGGACCGGTGTGCCCCTGCAAGGCGACCATCTTCTTCGGCAGGCCCTTGTCGTTGATCTCCCACATGTGGATGGCGGCATCCTGGCCGGCGCCGGCAATGTACTTCTTGTTGGGGGAAATGCCGACGGCATACAGCGCCGTCGAGGAATCCGTCAGCAGCGGGCCGGCAGTCGGTTCCCCCTTGTCCATCTTCCAGATGCGGACGGCGCCGTCGTAGCCCGCGGAAAGCAGCATCGTGCCGTCGATGGAGTAGACCAGTGCGGCGGCTGTGTGCCCGTGGCCAATGACCTTCTGCAGGCGCATGCTGGCGCGATCCCAGAGACGGACGTAGCCGGCCGAACCGCCGCTGACGACTTGCTTGCCATCCGGACTGACGGCCACACAGTACGCCGGGTTGCCTTGCCGGCCGCGATGCTCGCCCAGCACTGCCACCAGTTCCTTCGGCTGCCAGTCGAAACGCTCGATGGCTGGAATCAGCTTGGGATCGATCCTGGCAAGCCCGTCCTTGGCGCCGCCTGCCATGGCGTCACCTGAAACATGCCAGACTGCCAGGAACAGGATAGGAGTACCAAGACCGAGTCGCATGGCTGCCCCCACGGGTGGAATTCGTGGCAAGAAAGAACTTGCACCAATCTGTATTGGTTCACGGCGCGGGCAATAGAGATATTGCCCTTTGTTGATTGTGGTGGGCTTGGACTGCCTCGACAAGCCAGTCGAAGACGTTGCAGGATTGGCGGCGGCAGGTTTCGATGACAGTCAGCAGTCGCTCGACGAACTGACTGCCGGACGCTGATTGCGTGCCGAACGAGAGCTTCCGCCAGATGACCGCGTGCCGCAGCGCTTGCTCGGCGGCATTGTTGG
>VGYC01000332.1 GCA_016873095.1 Planctomycetota bacterium
GAACTCGACAATCCCTGGCATGACCGGACCCTCCGTGGTCGTCGTGCGCCATGTGAAATTACCAGGAATTTGAACGAAATTGCCCATTTTGACAAGGCCAGCTGCAGCTTTGCAAAACCTTAGTTATCATTTACAAGTTGCCGCGCTTGAGCCGGGAGGAGATTCAAGCCATGTTGCAGGTTGACGACATCCGCAAGACGCGTGTTTATCAGGAAGCCATCGAGGAAGGCATCGAGAAGGGCATCGAACAAGGCATCGAGAAGGGCATCGAGCAGGGCGAGCGCAAGGAGCAAGAGAGGCAACTCCAGGAAAAGCTCCGCGCCATCGCCAAGATGGCGGCCAAGCGCATCCCCGCCGAGGACATTGCCGACTTCCTGGGACTGGAGATCGACTTCGTGCGGCAGCAGCTTGCCAGCAATTAGCATCGCCGCAACTTGGAAACAACCTTAGGAATCAACCTGGCCTGCCATGCTTCGATTTTCACAACTTGCCGTCGCAGTCGCGCTTGCCTGGCCCATCGCGCTGCCGGCGAGCGCCCAGCCTGCTCCGCAAGCTGACAATCATTGGGCCTTCCAGAAACTGCGCGTGCCGCCACTTCCAGAAGTGTCCGCGGCACCAACGCCGGTTGACGCATTTGTCCTGCAACGGTTGCACGCCACCGGCTTGAACCTCGCGCCGCAAGCGGATCGCTTCACTCTTGTCCGCCGGCTGTCTTTCGACCTCATCGGCCTGCCGCCGACGCCGGAGCAGACGGCGGCATTCCTCGACGATGTCGAACCCGGCGCCTACGAGCGTCTCGTCGACCGTCTGCTGGCGTCGCCGCACTTCGGCGAGCGCTGGGGCCGGCACTGGCTGGACGCGGCCGGGTACGTCGATGTGAGCGGCACCGACAACGATGCCGGCATCGTCAGCCTCAGCCCGGGCAAGTGGCGCTATCGCGACTACGTGATCCGTTCCTTCAACGAGGACAGGCCGCTGGCGGAGTTCCTCACCGAGCAACTCGCCGGCGATGAGCTGGTCGACTGGCGAAGCGCGCCGGCCTTCACGCCGGAAATGCGTGACAAGCTGATCGCAACTGGCTTTCTGCGGCATGCGGCCGATGACACCGAGGCACCCGAACTGAACACGCCCGACATCCGCCACGGCGTGTTGCAACGCACCGGCGAGGTGCTGACCAGCAATCTGGTGGCGCTCACCATCAATTGCGCCAAGTGCCACGACCACCCCTTCGAGCCGATCACGCAGAAGGACTACTACCGGATGCTGGCCAACCTGTCGCCGGCGTTCAATCCGGATGCATGGTTGCAACCAGGCAAGCGCGCCCTGCCGGACCTCGCGCCGCGGCAGAAGGCGGAGTTCGACAAGTACAATGCCGCGCTCGATGGCAAGATCGCCGAGCTGAAGAAGCGCAAGGAGACGAAAGGAATCGCCGACCTGGAACGCCAGCGCAAGAAGTGGGGCCTGCTGCAAGTCGCTTACGACGTGGGCCCGGCGACGCCGTTTCGCCTGCTGAAACGCGGCAATCATCTCAAGCCCGGCGCGGAGGTGCCGGCCGGCTTTGTGCAGGTGCTTGATTCCGAATCACGGCGACCTGCCGCGAAACCACCTGCCGCGAAACCGCAAGGGGCGACCAGCGGCCGTCGGCTGGCACTGGCGCACTGGCTGACGAACCCGGATTCGCCGGCCAGCGCACTGGTCTTGCGCGCCCAGGTCAATCGTGTCTGGCAGCATCTCTTCGGCCGGGGCATCGTCGTCAGCACCGACAACCTCGGCGTGTCCGGGTCGCGTCCCAGCCATCCCGAACTGCTCGACTGGCTCGCATCCGCCTATCGGGCCAATGGCGGCAGATTGAAACCATTGCTGCGCTTGCTCGTGGCGTCGGCGGCTTATCGCCAGGCAGCGGCCGGCGCTGAGAATGAAGTCGCGCAGCGGCGGGATCCCGACAATCGGCTGCTGTGGCGAATGCCCTTGCGACGACTGGAAGCAGAGGCGGTGCGCGACGCCCTGCTTGTCGTCAGCGGCAAGCTCGACCGTTCATTCTTCGGCGAGCCGATTCCCACTGAGGGCGGCGCCGACGGCCGTTTCATCGTCAAGACCGCCGGCTTGCCGGCAAACATCAGCCCCTGGCGGCGGAGCATCTACCTCCTGGCCCGCCGCAACTATCATCCGACGCTGCTGAACGTCTTCGACCAGCCGTTGATGAATACCAACTGTCTGGGCCGGTCGCCGTCGGCGGTGGTGCTCCAGTCGCTGACGATGCTCAACGACGATTTCGTGGTGGCCCAAGCACATCTGGTCGCCAGGCGAGTCATCGCGAACGACGACGGCCAGCGCATCAGCGCCGCGTACGGCCTGGTTCTGGGCCGCGCGCCGCGTCCCGGCGAGATGGAACTGTGCCGCGAATACCTTGCCCGACAGCGGGCGACCCTGGCGAACGACCAGCTAGCACTGACGCACCTGTGTCACATGCTGCTCAACACCAGCGAGTTTCTGTACGTGCCCTAGGCGCCCGGGCCCGGAAAGGCCATTCGCATCACTGCGGCTGTCCTTGACGCCGTAGTCGAAAGTACTTCAGCCCCGGCACGAAGAAGGCCAGCGCCGAGATGACGCCGAAGAGCAGCGGACTCCACGGCGGGCCGAGCCAGGCCATCGGCAGGGCCGCCAGGAATGACGCTGCCGCGGCGACGTAGAACCAGCCGGAAAGCATGCCCGCCATGACCACGAAGACCATGCCGGCCATCACCGACAAGACCGGCGTCAGCCGCAGCACATCGATGCCCAGCATCACCTCGACGATGAAGGTGCCGATGGAGGCGACCACGCCGCTGGCCCAGGCGTGCGCCAGCTGCCGCTCGAAGAACGTCACCGGGCCGGCGCGGCGACGCCAGTACCAGAAGAAGATGCCCCAGGCCACCAGGCCGACGCTCCATAACGCGAGATACGGCAGATGCGTATCGACGCCGAGCGCGAACAGCATGCTGGTGACGGCACAGAGGAGGAAGATCTTGACACTGTGCCACATCCACAGGCCGCCCCAGTTCTCCATGATGGGCGCCTGGTGCGACTCGCGGAAGATGCGGTTGATGAAGTAGACCAGGCTGCTGGAGCGGGCCGACACCGCCTCGCCGTGCAGGTACGCATCCAGGTCGTCGGCAAGCTGGCCGGCCGTGGCGTAGCGGTGGGCCGGGTTCTTTTCCAGGCACTTGCGGCAGATGAACTCGAGATCGACATCGATGGCTGGATTGAGCAGTCGCGGTCGCACCGGCTCCTCGGAGCGGACCAGCAACAGCGTCTCCAGCGGCGAGGCGGCCAGGAACGGCGGCCGGCCCGTCAGCATCTCGTAGAGGATGGCGCCGAGGCTATAGATATCCGCGGCCGGGCCGGATACGCCGCGCAGGCCGCTGGTCTGCTCCGGGGCCATGTAACTGGGCGTGCCGACGATGGCGCCGGTGCCGGTCAGTTCGACACTCCCCTCGACGCGCTTGGCGAGGCCAAAGTCGGTCACCAGCGGCTGGTCGTCGCCGTCGATCAGCACATTGGCCGGCTTCAGGTCGCGATGCAGTGTCCCCTTCTGGTGGGCGTGATGGACGGCACGGCTGATAAGGGCGAGATAGCGGGCCGCCTCGCGAGGCGGCAGCGGGCCGGCCTTGATCCCCTCCGCCAACGTCGGCCCGTCCACCAGCTTCATCGAGAAGTACGCCTGGCCATCGAGGTTATCGACCTGGTAGACGGGGACGATGTTTGGATGGTCCAGCCCGGCCGCCGCCTGGGCCTCGGTGCGGAAGCGCGCCAGGTCAGCTCCGGACGCGTGCTCGCCGGACAGGATCATCTTCAGGGCAACGAAGCGCTTGAGGCTGCGCTCCCAGGCCTTGTAGACGACGCCCATGCCGCCGCGGCCGAGTTCCTCGACCAGCTCAAAGTCGCCGAATGTACGGATTCCCGCCGCCGGTAGTGACGGCGCTGGCTGCTGTTCGACAAGCGTCGGCGTCGGATCGCGGGCAAATTCCTGCGCCACCTCGGCGACCGCAAGCAACTGCCGCAGCTCATCGGCGAGATCGGGGTGTTGTTTCGCGACCGCATCAAAGTGAAACGGCTGACCCCGGCGCTGCTGATCGGACACGTCCATCAGCACCTGAGCCAGCCGTTCGTCGCGGGTGAGTTGGTTCATTGGCGATCAGCGGTCAGCTTTCAGCGGTCAGCGGCCATAGCCCTCGGTCAGCGATCATCGAATCCGTTGTCGCCAGCATGCCCGTCGCCGCTGAAAGCTGACCGCTGATAGCTGATCGCTCCTCATCCATCTCGACTGCGAAACGCGCCGCGGAGCGTGTCACCCTCGAAGCCCTGGGGGACGGTCTCGAAGGCGGCGTACTCGTACAGTGCGGTGATGTAGATGCCTTGCAGGGCGCTGCCGACGGCGGCGGCGATGACGAAGTAGATGACGGCGAGGGCGATGACCGCGAGGCCGAGCGCCACCATGTTGCCGCCGTTGGCTGCCAGGAATCCGCCGGCAATCAGCAGCAACACGCCGGGGCTGTAGACGAGCATCATGAACAGGCCGATGCCGAGATTGCCGATGAGCGCCTCGCCCCAGGTCTTTTTCAGGATGCTGGCCGAGCGCTTGATGGCGTCGATGGGCCCGAGTTGCTCGACAACTAGAACCGGCACGACAAAGTAGGTGATGACCGACCAGAGCGTGCCGAGGATGGCGCTGACGATCATGCCGGCTTTCTCGTGAGCGTTTTCGATCAGCTTCAGCAAGATGCCGACCGTGGCGGAGACGAGGGCCCAGGCGAGGATCTGCGGCAGCCGCAAACTGGCGGCGCGGAGCCCGTCGGCAACCGTCGGCGTCTGCCCGTGGAAGCGCATCAGGGCGCACGCCACCAGGGCCGCGTTGAAGAAGACGACGACGAAGTAGCTGACGAAATAGTAGGCGAAGATGACCGCGTAGACCCACGGTTCCGGCTTGCCGTCCGCAAACATGCGCTCGACGCCGACGCCGAAGATGACCGGCGCCCAGAAGCTGAGCAGCACCAGCAAGCAGGCGATGCCGCTCAGGATGGGGAAGACCACGAGTTGCTTGTCGCGGCGCAGCACGCCCCAGCTGCTCTGCGCCAGCGCGAAGCTGTTGGAAAGACGTTCGAACATGGCCTACTCTCCCTGTAGGGCAAACGGCCTCGCTTGCCTCAACACGTCCATACAAGCTCATCCCACTCGCCCGCCCAGGCGAGGCCGCCTGGTCGATGGCGCAAGTATTCTAGCACAAAACGAGACGACGGCGTCCGGCGCGACGTTGCAGCACCGACAAGTGGGTGGCCGTCCGAGATGCCGCGGGCTTGCAAGTACAACACCGCAAATTATAATGCACCATTGTGTTGTAACTAAAGTTTTGCAATCTTAAGCCAACCCCAGCTGAGCGACCACATGGTCCGGACTCTGCGAAAACTCGGTGACCTGCTTGATGGCCCAGCCCAGGGTTGTCCGCAGGGTTTCACGCAGCATCGCGCGACAGGCTTCGCCGATGGTCGTCAGCCGTTGGAGTGCCCATTCCTGCGCACGGTTCTGCCGCAGTTGCCGCACGAGAAGGCTGTACGCCAGCAT
>VGYC01000333.1 GCA_016873095.1 Planctomycetota bacterium
GAACAAACGCGAGAACAACCGCGCCATCGAGACGGCGTTCCTGCGCGACAACCTGACGACCCGCGGCTACTCCGCCGCCCACATCTCCGCTGCGCTCCACAAACTCGCAACTGCCGCCGACTCGACAGGCATCAAGCTCTACCAGGCGAACCTGCGCACCTACCAGCTCCTGCGCTACGGCGTGCCGGTGCAGATCGCCGCGGGAAAGGCCCACGAGACAGTGCACCTGATCGACTGGGGGCATCCGGAGAACAACGACTTCGCGCTCGCCGAGGAGGTCACCCTGACCGGTGGCTACGAGCGCCGGCCGGACATCGTGCTCTATCTCAACGGCCTCGCCATCGCGGTGATCGAGCTCAAACGCAGCTCGGTGGAGCTGGCCGACGGCGTGCGCCAGCTCCGCACCAACCAGGAGGAGATCTTCAACGAGGGCTTCTTCGGCACCGTGCAGCTCCTGCTGGCGGGCAGCGACTCGCAGGGGCTGCGCTACGGCACCACCGGCACGCCGGAGCAGTTCTTCGTGGCCTGGAAGGACGAGGCACCCGCCGGCGCCACACCCGCTCCCGGAGCGCTGCTCGACCGGCCGCTCGCGCAGATGTGCAACAAGGCGCGGCTGCTCGATCTGATCCGCAACTTCATCATCTTCGACGCCGGCCGGAAAAAGGTGCCGCGGCCCCACCAGTTCTTCGGCGTGAAGGCCGCACAGGAGCGCATCGCCAAACGCGAGGGCGGCGTCATCTGGCACACCCAGGGCAGCGGCAAGAGCATCCTCATGGTGCTGATCGCCAAGTGGCTGCTGGAGCACGACCCCGACGCCCGCATCCTGGTCGTCACCGACCGTGACGAGCTGGACAAGCAGATCGAAGGGGTGATGAGGAACGCGAGGGTTATCGGCGCCGGAGCGCCTTCCCCACGCATCTCGTCGCGCGCGGAGTTCGTGCAGAAGCTCGGCGCGGCCACGCCTCGCCTGCTCTGCGCCCTCGTTCACAAATTCGACCCGGCCGACCTGAAGGGTCCGCCCCCGCCCGTGCAAGGCCGCTTCTACGTGTTCGTGGACGAGTGCCACCGCACCCAGGGCGGCGACATGAACAGGCAGATGAAGCGCTGGCTGGAGGGCGCGATCTTCATCGGCTTCACCGGCACGCCGCTCCTGCGCAAAGACAAGCTGATGACGCGGGAAGTGTTCGGCACCTACATCCACACCTATAAGTTCCACGAGGGCGTGGCCGATGGCGTCATCCTCGATCTCAAGTACGAGGCCCGCGACGTGCCGCAGCGTCTCACAACCCGCGCCGCCATCGACCAGTGGTTCGAGCAGAAAACGAAGGGCCTGAACAACTTCCAGAAGGCGGTGCTGCGCAAGCGCTGGGCAACGATGGAGGAGCTGATGAGCGCCGGCGAGCGCAAGCAGCGCATCATCGCCGACATCATCGAGGACTTCAGCCTCAAGCCGCGGCTTAATAACGACCGAGGCACGGCGATCCTGGTGGCTGCCTCGATCTACGACGCCTGCCATTACTATCGGCTACTGCAGAACACGCCCTTCGGCCCGTACTGCGGGATCGTCACGTCATACGAGCCGGTGGGCACGGCGATCTCGCGCGAGCCGCCGAACAGCGACGAGCGCTACAAGTTCGACACCTATACGCAGCACGTTCTGAAGAAGGGTCAGACCACCAAGCAGTACGAAGACGAAGCCAAGCGCCACTTCATCGAGGAGCCGGCGAACATGAAGCTGCTGATCGTCGTCAGCATGCTGCTGACCGGCTTCGATGCCCCGAGCTGTACCTACATCTACCTCGACAACGAACTGCGCGACCACAACCTGTTCCAGGCCATCTGCCGCACCAACCGGCTAGACGGCGACGACAAGGACTACGGCCACATCGTCGACTTCAAGGAGCTGTTCGGCGAGGTACAGGAAGCGATCGCGGTCTACAGTTCGGACGAGCTGGACATCGAAGACGGCAGTGACGCCGAAAACAACGTCCCCCTCAAGGACTGGCTGGCCGAGGGCAGGAAGAAGCTCGACGAGGCGCGCGAGGCGCTGCGCTATCTATGCGAGCCGGTCGCCCTGCCGCGCGAGGTGGAGCAGTTCCTTCACTATTTCTGTGGCGACGCCGCCAGCCCGAATGCGCTGAACGAGACCGAGGCCCTGCGGGTGTCGTTCTACAAGGCCGTTGCCGTCTTCGTGCGGGCGTTCGCCGCGATCGCGCAGCACCTCACGAAGGCTGGTTACTCCGACGCCGAAGCGGCCGCGCTGCAGAATGACGTCGAGTTCTACGGCGAGATCCGATCCGCCATCAAGAAGCACTCCGGCGAGGAGCTCGACATCAAGCCCTTTGAAGCGGATATGCGGCACCTCCTCAACACCTACGTCCAGGCCGACCCTGCTTCCGATCTCGGTGAGCTCGGCGAGATGCCGCTGACGGAGCTCATCATCAAGACCGGCATCCACGACGCCATCGCCAGGAAGCTCAACGAAAAGGGCAGGCTGTCAAGGAATGCCATCGCCGAGGGGATCATCAACAACGTCCGGAAAACCATTATCCGCGAACAACTCACGGATCCCCGGTTCTACGAGCAGATGTCGCAGCTGCTCGATGACCTCATCAAGCAGAGCCGCGCCGACGCGGCAGCCTATGAGGAGTTTCTGCGCAACGCCGAGGCGCTGGTGAGGCGGCTGGCCAGCCGGCAGCCAGAGGCGGGCGTTCCTGCGATCCTGCACGGCAAGCACGAGGCCTCGGTCCTCTTCAACAACCTGGGCTCGATCGCCGCGACGACATTCCAGTGCCCTGCCAACGACGATGACAAGGCCGCGCTTGCCCTCCGGATCGATCTCGCGGTTCGCGAGCACGCCCCGGCTGGATGGAAGGGCGATCAGCCTAAAGAGGCGCAGGTGCTTACGGCTCTCTTTCCGATCCTCGACCAGGACCGCGAGGCAACGCTGGCGCTCTTCGAGATCATCAAGAACCAGCCGGGGTACTGATGACGGAGACGATCCAACTCGGCGATATTACCATCGCGATGACCCGCAAGGACATCAAGCACGTCCACCTGTCGGTGCATCCGCCGAACGGTCGCGTCACGCTGGTCGCTCCTGCCGGGACACGCCTGGAGGTGGCACGCGCCTATGCCATCTCAAAGCTTGGCTGGATTCGTAACCAGCAGGCGAAATTGCTCGGGCAGGCCAGGGAGACGCCGCGCCAGTTTGTCGAGCGAGAAAGTCACTACCTTTGGGGGAGGCGCTATCTGCTATCTGTCGTCGAGAGGGACGCGAAGCCTTTCGTTCGGCTGGACCATCGCAGGGTCACACTCACCGTCCGTCCCGGAAGCACGCCCGCAAAGCGGGAAGAGGTCATGCAGGAGTGGCATCGCGCCCTGCTACATGAATCTGTCCCTCCGCTGATCCGGAAGTGGGAGGCAAAGCTCGGCGTGAAGGTTGCTGGCTACTTCCTCCAGCGCATGAAGACAAAATGGGGAGGCTGCAACTCCCGTCAGCGCAATATTCGCCTCAACACCGAGTTGGTTACGAAGCCGAAAGACCTGCTGGAATATGTCGTCCTGCACGAAATGGTCCATCTTATCGAACCGAAACACAGTGAGCGCTTTCTCGCACTGATGACGAAGTATTATCCGGCATGGCAGGAGGCGCGCGCAGAGCTCAATGAGCTGCCCCTGGCGGCATTGGCGTGGAGGGAATGATTAGCTCGCACCACTCCAACGGAGCTGACTTTCTCCCGGGCGGACCTCGCTACCGGTTCCGTACCCGCTGGCGCCTTCTCGACGCGCTGCTCGCCGAGGCGCTGGCGCCTGAAACCATGGAGGAGGAGGCCGCGTGACCGTTGGATATCATGTGACGGTTTCCCGGCAGGGCGACGAGTGGCGGGCCGTTTGTCCCGCGCTGCGCCATCATGGCGCTTCGGTGGGCGGCGAGACTCGCGAGGAAGCGCTTACCCATATCGAGAACGCGATCCTGATGATCCTGACGGAGATGGAACGGAACGGCGTTTCGCCGCCGGCCGACGAGCCGGTGCCGGGCGGCGTCTTGCTGAACATCTCGACAGAGGAGGCCGCCGAATGACGGAAGCGCTTTTCCGTTCGCTCGACTCTGCGGCCATCGCCAGCGCCATCCGCAAAGCGCAGCATTCCGTGTGCTACGCTGCACCGGGCATCCAGCAAGAACCCGCGAGGGCAATGGCGGAACTGGCGAAGCGGATTGGGCCGGAGCTCATCACGGTCTGCCTCGATTTCGATGAGCGAGTGATGCGCATGGGGTTCGGTGACCTCGCCGCCGTCAAGACGGTGCGCGATGCTGGCATCATGGTGAACTCGACACCCGGCCTGCGCACCGGACTCGTGATCGCGGATCATGAGGGATACATCTTTACGCCCACGGCCCTCTACCTCGAAGCCGACCAGCGCCCAACGGAAGCGCCGAACGCGCTGCGCCTGTCGCGCGATCAGGTCACGGAGGCGCTTGCCCGCCTGTCGCCAGCCGCGAAGGCAATAGCCATAGCGCTCGCCAAGACCGACGAGGAAAGGGACCGCATCAGGAAACAGGCCGTTGAAGTCCCGTCGGCCCGCGTTGCCGAAGAGGCGTTCAAGGAGGTCGGGCGGCGACTTGAGGAGGCACCGCCCGTGCGCTTTGATATCGCGCGGCAGGTGCGCGTCTTTAACGCCTACCTGCAATATGTCGAACTCACTCTGACCGGTGCGGCGATCCAGCGGCATCGCCTTGCAATCCCGGCTAGCATCCAAATGCTCGGAAGCAGCAAGGACCTTAAGGGCCGCTTGAGAACGACGTTCGACTTGATTGAGAAGGGCGGTAAGCTTTCCTCCAAGTCACTCGAAGATGCGCTCAACGAAATTCGAAGGAACTTTACCCCATCGCTCGGCAAGGATCACGGTCGGGTTGTGCTGAAGGCGGCCAAGCCGCACCTCGAAAAACGGCTTTCGACGTTCCGCGATGAACTGAAAGCGCACCAAGAGAAGGTCGAGAAGGAGCTGCAAGGTCAGCTCGACGAATCGCGAAAGCAGATCGTGGATTATTTTGTGCCGCGCGTGGTGGCGAACCCGCCCGACGCGATGCGCGGACAGTTCCTCAAGTTTGAGGAAGCCGAGGCAAGGGTCTGGCTCGATGGGGAACTCGATCGTGTCTTCCCCAAGGCCGAAGCGCTGATCCAAAAGATGCAGCTCGACGTTCGCTACAAGGACGTGACCTTCGAAACGCTGAACCGCGAGGACTTTCTCGAAGCCATCAAGGAAGCCTTTTCGCAGATTGACTGGGACAAGGCTTACAGCGAGTTCCGGGCGGCGGGCGAGAAAAAGGCATAGCGATGCCCGTCTTCGCCCGCACCATCGGCATCGACTATTCCGGCGCAGAGACCCCGACCGCCAGCCTCAAGGGCCTTCGTGCCTATATGGAGAGGTGGCCCGGGGAATCTGGACATCGGGATAAGCGGATTTTCTGCCTGAGAGCGGCGAGGATCGCCGCGTATCAGGAGGGGGACCATGACGAGACGTTCGCGCCGCAATCACAGTGCGGCCTTCAAGGCGAAGGTGGCTTTGGCTGCCATCAAGGGCGATCAGACGCTT
>VGYC01000334.1 GCA_016873095.1 Planctomycetota bacterium
GAGTACCTTCCTTGGTTACTGCTTTCCATAACCGCAAACTAGACAATAGACAGGCTCTATGTGTCAATAGAGATGTTGCAGATTTATTGCGACGGGCCATAGCAGCGTGTCGCCACGGCGAGCGCCGCGCTGTTAGGTTACGGGAACTTCGACAGCGTACCAGATCTCGGCGAGATTTACCAGGTCCACGCGGACATTGTTCGGCGGCGGATCGGGCATTTCCGCGGCGATGTGATAAGGTTTACCGGCCGGGTCGGGTTCGATGGCTGCGTAACCGATGGAGTGGCGATCCGCCAGGACGTAAACCTCCAGCGGCCTGTCGCTGGTACCGACAACTTCCCCCTCAACGTGCAGCCTGTCGCGCTCCCGCCAGGCCCGCGTGCCCCGCAGGTAGGCCGAGCAGCGGATATCGAGCGCCACATCTCCCCAGAGCCCGCCTGCATCACTTTCGCTGCTTACCAGAACGACAAGCTCGTTGCGCTTGCCGAGCAGCGCCGTCACATCCAGTTCGATGGGAGTCTCGGTGAAGCGTCCCAGGGCCTGGCCGTTGAGCGAGATCTCGGCGGTCCCCTCGATGCCGGCGAAGGTCAGCCAGACGCGCTCGTAGGAATCGAGCCGGCCGGGATAGCCGAAACGGCGGCGAAACCAGACCGTCCCCGAGTAGCCGGCGAGGCCGCCGTCTTTCCAGCGCCGCGGCATCGTCATCCGCCGCGGCGAATGGCCGTCGCCGCGCATCGGCCACGGCTCATATTCCCAGGGACCTCGCAGGCGGATGCGGTGGGGGTACATCACTCCAGGTCTTGGCTAAGGAACCCTCGTTTTACAGTCATTTGGGCTCAGCCTCCCACATCCCGGCAGCCCGCAATAGCTGACGTTGATGCACACGGTCGGGCTGGTTAATGCCAAGTACTTCAATCGTGGCTCGGCCAACCGGAGTTTTGCCAACAAGTCTACAGCCCCGCCATCGAAAATGCTGATTCCATTTGTCGTTCCGTGGATGAAACAACCGAACCAGCATGTTCGTCAATGGGTCAAATCCGGCAGCGTTGCTTCCCTTGGCGCCATTACACTGGGCACAGGCCCAACACATGTTTCGCAATGAAGTGCGGCCCCTGTGTTTCTTTGCGCGAATGTGATCTACTTCATGAGGCAAAACGGTGCATTGCTGAGGCAGCTGGCAATACTCGCAGCAGTTCCTCGCGCGCTCCCGCACCAGTCTTCGGCGAGATCGCGCCATGTGTCACGAATGCCGGCCATTCTTCTTCAAGGACAGGTGTGCCTTGGCGTGCAGCAAATCCAGGAATTGCCCGACGCGAAGGTACTTTTCGAGGGCAAGCCGCTGGCTCGCGCTGATGGTGCCGCGATTATTGCGTTGCAAGAGAAACCGGATGCGGCGTTTGGTCGGGGCATCGAAGCGGAATTCTAGCAAGCACTTCGCCGCCTCGGGTGTGAAGCTGGCCGACTGAGGTTGAACCACTCTTTCGAGTATGCCTGCCTCGGTGATCGAAGTTTCACGCATGCTGGAATTATACTGTCTGTTGCAGAGTGTGTCAGCTCGGATGGATCATGGAGGTGAGAAATGGCTGCCGGATTCTATTTCCGCCTCGCACTCATCTGGGGGCATCATTTCTATGCCGCGCCACTCGTCTTGCCACCTGGAATCGTTCAAGAGGCAGGGACGATCTGGAAGCGTGCGCTGGCCGATCCCCGCTCTACACAACAACAGCAAGACGTGCGCCGTTGTCGTGGCCTTGGCAAGTTGCCATTCGGCCTGCGTGATTCCGGTGGCGACCATCAGGATAAATTTCCCGGTCGAAGTGTGAAAGGTCGAATTCGGGAACAGAAACGGCCAAAACAACACGGCTCGGATCTCGCCGAAAGCTGCCGCACTCCACTGTTTTGGATTGCCCGCTTGAACGCCCAGCCTGCCATCAGGACTTCGGCAGAACCCGAAAGGGAAGCGATGCCCCCATTCGATTTCTTCGCCTTCCGTTTGATAGGTCATGAAACAGTAGAGAGTGCATCCGTGGCCCAATCCGTCTGCGTAGGGCTAATCATTGCACATTCCAGGCCAAAACCCGAATGTGATTCGCCGGCGGCACGTGCTTCTTGAACCTCCCACTTGCTCGTCGGCTGCGAAAGCCCCATGGTAACGTACAGCCAATAGTCGCGACGATGTCGAATCGGATCGCGAACCTCGAATGCGAGCGGAAAGCACAGCGCGCAAGCCCCAGGACAGCGAAAGGGGCGCTCATTCCACGAGAAGGATGTTACCATGCCTGGCGGATGGGTCTCCCCATAAGCGAGTTCCAGCGCCTGCCCGCGCTCTTGCCAGGTACGTTCCCAATAGCGCGTTGCCACGGCACACTCCAATTCGCACGCGCGCGAATACTGCGATTGCTGTCAGTCATCACTCCAGCTCATGCACGTCGCCGAAGACGCCGCGGGGGATGCACACGGTCAGCACCGTCAGCTTACCCCAGGCCTTGTGCTTGACGCCGCGCGGCACGTAGACCACGACGCCCTTGTGCAGTTCGATCTCCTCGCCGTCGAGCACCATTTTTCCCTGGCCGTCGATCACGTAGTAGAACTCATCGGTCTTCTCGTGGTAGTGCAGCTTGGCGTCGTGAATCTCGACCATCTGCACCTCGGCGGCCGCCTGGTCCTTCTCCTCGACCAGGCAGCGAATCTGCCCGCACGTCTCGGCCCAGGGGACGACGTCGGCAGGGTCGCGCCGCAAGAAACGCGATGCTGTTTGGGGCATGATGCTGCTCCGGAATGTGTGGCGGAACTCGCAAGAGTTCCGATCTTCGCAGGTTCAGCGGAATTCTTGCGAATTCCGCTACGACGACACGCCAGCTGATACTGGGCCCTTACTTGCCGCCTTTGCCTCGCCGCGGTAGATTCTGTCGATGCGTTCGCGGTTCAGGCCCAGGACCTTGTCGAAACGGCTCAGCTTCATGCCCTCGATGCTGGTGTTCATGTCGGTGAGGTTTTCCAGGATGCGGACATCGAGGTTGATCTCGTGATTGAGCTTGCGGCGCATGAGCCACTTGAAGAGGCGCATGCAGCCGGCCGGGCCGGGATAGCGCGACTTGGTGAACGCGAACGTCGTGATGGCCGTCTCCTGCTCGTCCACCGGCGTGAAGAAGATGTACAGCCGCCAGCGGACCATGCTCGCCTTCTGCCCGGTCGGGTCCGCCCACCAGTGATCGTAAACCGAGTAGACCGGCGAAAAGTACGTCGTCCAGTCGTCCATGAACTGATAACGGCGGCGAATGCCGAGCAACAGCCGCAGAAACCAGTTGATCTTCTTGGAAGGACCCTGGTTGATGACGCGCACCGACGTGTCCGTGGTCTGAAACTCGACGGCGACCTCGTGCATCTTGTCCAGGGGATAGCCAAAGAAGTCATGCGTGGTGGGCGTGTGCTCGATCTCGCAGAAATTGTCGAGCGTCAGCTCCAGCGGGGCGCGGGCCCGGTGGTGCAGGTTGCAGACGTTGTAATAGCCGTCTATGTCGAAAGCGGGAAAGGCCGGGTTGCTGTCGGCGGATTTCACCCAGACCGCGCCATGCTTTTCCATGGCGTCGAACTTGACGGCCTGGGCATACAGTTTCGGTGTGGCTGGGCTTTCGCCGCCCCCATGGCAATCGAAGCTCCAGCCGTGATACATGCATTGCAGGCGATGCTGGACGACCTTGCCCATGCTCAGCCGCATGTGCCGGTGCGGGCAGTTGTCCGCTAGTGCGCCGATGCAGCTGCGCTCGCCGCGGAACAGCACAATATCATGTCCCGCCAGCCGTACCCCCACCGGCGCCTGCTTGAGGTCGCGGCTGAGCAGCACGGGGTGCCAGTGATCCAATGCCGGCATTGCGATTGACCTGTTGCCTGTCCACGGGAAGCGTAAGAGATCATTGTAAGGAATTGCGTTCTCGACAGTAGATTCGCCACGCAGGACAGGCGGCTCGCCTGTCCGGCAGCGTGCGACAACGGACGCGAGGTAGCTCGACGAGTTCGGACAGGCGAGACGGTCTTCTTTGTGCCGGTGCCGGCAATTGAAAGGATCTGGACAGCCTTCTGCGCATGCGCACTGCTTCCATTCAACGCTGTCGCCGTTCTAGATGCAAATGATCCTTGTCGATGTACACGACATGCGTGACAGCCTTCGTCGTCGGTCGCTCGGCCGGCGGACTCGCCTCCTTGATTTCGTCGCAATGCACATTGCATTTCCAGTGGACGTGATGCAGCCGTGCTGGTCCAACCAAGGGAAAGAATCGCGGCGGATCAATACGATCCACGAGCCTTTCATAGCTGATGCGAATGTTGGTGCGCCTGGTCCCTGGTTCAGGCTTCGGCAACGCCGCCAGCACCTGTTCACGTGATGGCGGACTGAAGCACTCGCCCGGCTGCCCTTCGCCGACGGGCGGCAGGAGCGGTGTGCGATTGTCATCTTTCTTGTCGATGTCAGGCAGCCTCGGCAGAGGCGACCCATCGCGGACCAGCCGGAGTTTGATCTTTACCTTTGGTAGACGATCCGCGAGATGACTCTCGATAGCAGCCTTGGCCTCATCCAGCGACTGGTTCGCGACATGAACCCCACCGAAGGTTCCCAGGCTCACGGTCCCGTCCAGGCGCACGCGGCGCTCGCCTTCAACCATCCTCTTGGCTTCCGGCGAAGTCCCGGTACTCGAAAGCATCAGGATGTCTTTCTCGCGGATGTACAAGACTTGAATCCGGCCCGTCACGATCACTTGCACCGTGGGCTCTGCTGGGTCATCGGTCTTGAGGAGCACAGTTTCCTTGAATGGCCCAGGAGCAGCATCCTCTTTCACAAACAGCTTGATCTTGTAGAGAAGGCACGAATCAGATGGGTCGTTTGGCGGTGCGGGATGTTGCGTCTCGTCGATGTACAGTGCAAATGGAGCCGAAGCCTGCTTCACGACATTG
This sequence comes from Planctomycetota bacterium, assembly GCA_016873095.1. Lineage (GTDB taxonomy): Bacteria > Planctomycetota > Planctomycetia > Gemmatales > Gemmataceae > VGYC01. The sequence continues at coordinate 4,948 of VGYC01000334.1, forward strand.
AGGATACGCACGTTGGTGGATTCGGCGAATACGTATTTGGTTGGCGTTTGCCCGCGCGTCACGGTTCCGAAATCAACCGCACGAAGAGGAAGGAAAAGCTTGCGAGGAGCAGCCTTCTTTGCCGGTTTGCTGTCCGCCTCCATGGCGGCCTTTTGCGCTTGCACCCGCAGCGCCGCGATACGCTTCGCCGCCAGCTTGGCATGCTCCGAGCCGGGGTAGTGTCGCTGCACCAGCTCGAAATAGTAGAGGGCCGAGCCCGGATGGCCGCTGCGCTCATCAGACTCGCCGATGGCGAAGTCCTTCGCCGCTTCATTGCCGGCTCCGGCTGGATTCAAAATGATTTCACCCGTTACCGGCAGAGTGGTCTCTGGGTTGTCTGGATCGTCCGTGCGGAACTGAATCACTCCCTTGAATTCACCCAGACCATTTTTCGGACCCAGTGTCAACTTGATTTCGTATTCGAATCGCGACTCGTCAGCAGTCGAGGTTCTCTTCTCGGAGACCGAGATGTCCACTAGGGTTCTTGACTCGCAAGACTCATAGTGAATGAGTCAAGTTTTAAGCAACGAGTTTCTCCTCATGGAGCCATTGTTCGATGGCTTCATCCAATTGAT
>VGYC01000335.1 GCA_016873095.1 Planctomycetota bacterium
GCTCGCAGCACGTTCCACGCCGCCCTTGCCGTGGGAAACCTGCCGAACGCCACATAACGTCGAAGACCACATAATATTTCTTATGTGGCTAGCCACATAAAAAGTAGAACCGGAGCGGACAGGTCTGAAACGTGCTGATCGCAGAGTAGCTGATATGGTCGAACGTCTTTGGCTGCGGCCTGGGCTGGGCCATTTGCAGCGTCGTCATGCGGCCCTCCCAGCTTTGGCATCGCCTTTCAGTTCGTCAATCGCGGTGCTGGCCGCCTTGATGTTGAGATCGTCCGCGCGATTGACGTGAAAGCGATCACTGAGAAACTGGCCGATGTCGATGCGCCGACTCCGGGCAATGGCGTGAATTGCCTTGATCTGGCTTTGCGTGGCCTGACGCTGGCCGCCGTTGCGAGCTGGACCGTTGCCATTGCCGTTGACAGGTTGCTGGGTTTTCCCGTTGCCGTTGTCAGTCGAGGGAGCGTGGCCGTTTCCGTTCAGCTCCTCGTCCAAGGACGTTCGCACAAGGGCAAACACCTGCCGCACGCGCTCCTGGAACTTGGCCGGCTCCGCGATGAGAGCGCTTTCCAGTTCGATCTCGACGTTGAGACTGGCCCCTCTGGACCCATAGTTGCTTTCACCGACCTTCTTGCTCAGACCGATGTTGAGCTTCAAGGGCATGGAATCTCTCCTTATGTTTGGGATGATGCCCCTGGGTTCGGTGTCCAGGGGCTGGATTGACGGCGGTCACGCCTCAACTTGCTGAAGCTGCCGCAGGCTGGCGAGCGTGGATTGCATGGTTTTCGCATGCCGGCGGTACGCCTTGAGGCCGACGAGCAGTTGGTTGGTGCGAAGCAGCAGATCGCGCAGGCCATTCTGGATCGACTGGGCTTCTTCCAGCAGAGCGTTGAAGCCGACCTTCGGCTGATGCTGACCGTTGCTTGTCCCATTGCCGTTGGTGGTTTCGGCATCGCGTTCAGGAGCCGAGAATCGTTGAATCGGTTTCACAGGTGAATTTCTCCTTTCATGAGGTTGTGAGTGATTGTCTGCTTCGGCGGAATCGGAACGTAGTCGCAAGTCCTTGTCGCTGGGTGCGAGTGCCGCATCCTTGCCGAGGCCCATCACCACGTACTTGCGACGTTCGTCCTGGAACAGAATGGGCGTTTCCACGTTGAGTACCTGCCCTGCCGTGAGGCCGAGGTTGATGGCACGGCTGACGTACTGTCGATTGATCGAGATCTGTGACGGCAGCGACGGGTGCGGTGGTCTCTTGGCCGCCACCACGGCCCCGAAGAATGGCCAGTCACTCGGTTGCGACTGGCGGGAGTTCGGAAAATTCGCCTCGGGAACATGTCCTGTAAGGTTGTAGTAGTAGCCGGCATGGTGGTCGTTGGTGGCGACACTGGCGCCCACGGATCGGACGATGGCAAGTTGGTGCGCCTGTCTGGCCAGAAGAGGCAGGTGCTCGCAGAGTCGAATGCCGGGGGCCGAGGTCGCCATGGGCTGAAACGGCCCGCGCACTTCAGCCGGCGCGTCGGGTTTCATGTCCCACGTGTCGATGTGGGACGCTCCACCATTGAGCCAGATGAGGATGGTCGATTTCGCCGGACTGCGCCGGGATGGTGCGTCCTGGCCGGCCCCTTGAGACAGTCCAGTCCGGCACCAGCCCAGTCCGCCGGCCACCAGAAAAGTCCGTCGGTTCAGGAGATACGGATTGATGATCATGAGCCGCCTTTCCAGCGTCGGCCGATTCCGGCCGTGATCTATCGGAGAATCTAGCCGATCGGCACGCTGCTCGCCAGCGCAAATTCAACGGAACGACAGGGCAAATTCACTTCCGCTTTTTGTGCGCTTCCTTCGTGGTCTGCGATGAACAGGGTGAGACGCACGACCCGGCAATACCAGCGCTGCAAAGCAGCAAGGAAAACGCCATGAGAAGCAGTCGAGACGAGAAATTACTTCACAAGTGGTTGATACCTGCCCTGACGGAGTGGGCGGTCATTCTCTTGCTACTTACAGCGGGATTCACCCTGAATCACTGGCTGATCTGGGCGGTGGTCGTTGTCCTCGTGGGCAGCCGACAGCACGCTCTTGGCGTGCTCGGGCACGACGGAGCGCACTTCACGGCGGCGCGCAGTCGGACCGTCAATGACCTGGCCACGCAGTTGTTGTGCTTCTGGCCCCTGGGTTGCGGACTCGGCGGCTTTCGACGCTTTCATTTCGCGCACCACCGCCATTTCGGCACCGACAAGGACCCGGAACTACTTTTCAAGAACGACTGGAGCAAGGAGCAGTGGACCTTGCCGACGACGCGGGCACAGATTGTTCGTTACTTTCTCCTGGACCTCGTCGGCTTCGGTCTACCGGAAGTGCTCAAGGCGTTTCGGCTCCTGGGAAGGGTGGGCATCTGGGATTGGATCGGTCCGGCATTGCTTTGGGCTTCGGTCGGCGCCGTGCTCCATGCCACGGGACTCTGGTTCGCCGCGATAATCTGGGTGCTGGCACTGGTCACGTCTTTCTGGGGCTTTTTCCGGCTGCGGACCTGGACGGAGCATGTCGGCACGCCGACGACTCATCGTGTGCAGGCCAACTGGTGGCAGCGCCTGTTCATCACCCCGCACGGATCCTGGTCTCACTACGAGCACCATGAACATCCTGCGGTGCCGTTCTGGAGACGCAGCGAACTGCGTGTCCAGGGCGACCGCACCGTGACCATGGGTGAGCTTTTCCGCTCGTTCGGAACAACGGCGCCAGCCGGCGCGGCTCCGGAAACCGCGATTTCGGAAAGGCGAAGCTTCGTCCGAGCCGCTTCAGCATCCAGCTTGCACGAGGTTCACGGCTCGGCAGGAGCCTTGCCCTCCCTATTGGCGGACAAGTTTACCATCGCTTCGCCGGCCGACAAACCGTCGAAGCAGCCTCTACCTCGCCAGCAGTCGGTGCCCGCAAAGTCGAAGGCACAGCCCACGGGACGCGAAATCCGAGCTCACATCCCGGATGACGCTCGCAAGCGCTCCACGATCATGGGCCTGGCCATCTTCCTGGTGAACTTCCTGATGTATGGCCTGACCCTGGCGGGGATTCTCGCCAGTCCGTGGTGGATTGTGAAGCTGTGTTGCGCGGCCGTGAACGGCCTGTTCATCGCGCATCTTCTGTCCATCGGGCACGATGCCGGTCACAACACCCTGACCCGCTACGCCTGGCTCAACGGCCTTCTCGGCAGGCTAGCCATGCTGCCATCGCTGTACCCGTTCTCTGTCTGGCGAGTCACGCACGACCGGGCCCACCATGACTTCACCAACCTGAAGGGCAAGGACTTCATCTGGGTGCCGCTGTCGATGGAGGAGTACAGCCGCCTGTCCGCTTTCGGCCGTCTTTTGCAGAGACTGTACCGGACGGTCCCCGGAGTCGCCCTTTACTATCTCATCGAGCTGTGGCTGAAGAACGCCTTCGGCAAGAACAAGCAGATGACGGGCAGAGGTCTGAACGATGTGATCGCTCGACTGGATCGTCTCCTGGTCATCGGCTTCCCGTTGCTGCTGGGCTGGACGCTGTGCACTGCTCAGCCCGCCATGGCACTGGCCTGGGGCGTACCACAGCTTGCGGTGTCGAGTGTGCTGGTGCTGGCCGTCCTTGTGCCGTTCCTGGTGCACTGCTGGCTAACCGGCCTGCTGACATTCCTGCACCACACGCATCCGCAGATCAAATGGTACGCTGATCGCCGCGAATGGTCGTTTTTCGGTGGCGCCCTGCAGGGGACGACCCATGTTATCGGGCCCTGGCCGTGGGGCATTCTGCTGCCGAACCTCACGGAACACAACGCGCACCACGTGGATCCGAAGGTCCCCCTTTACAACCTGCCCAGAACGCAGAAGCTTCTGGAAGAAGCCTATCCGGAAGTCATCGTGCAGGAGTTCTCGTTCACGGCGTTCCGGCGTCTCCTGACAACCTGCCAGCTCTACGACTACGACGCGCATCGCTGGCACAGTTTCTCGGGCACGCCTACTGGTCCGCGGCTCGTGCGGGGCCGGAGCGTGCTGCCAGGCGCTGCAGAATCGTCGCGCCGCGTTCCAGCGTGACATCGCTGACCGCGTAGCTGATGCGGAAATGCGTGTCGCGCCGGCTGAAGGCCTGGCCAGGAAGCAGCAGCAGGTCATGAGCAATCGCCTCTGCGACGAAGGACGCTCCGTCTCCCCACGGCACGCGCGCGAACAGATAGAACGCTCCGCCCGGCTTGACGAATTCGTACTGGTCCTTGAGAGCGTCGCACAGCCAGTCGCGTTTGCGCTGGTAGTCGCGGACGAAGCGGGACATGTCAAGGTCCCAGGCAGCAATGCCGGCGTGCTGCGCCATGCTCGGAGCGCAAACATAGATGCACTGCTGCAGCTTGCTCATCTCATCGATGAACCGGCGCGGACCGTGGCAAAAGCCGAGCCGCCAGCCGGTCATGCCGTAGGTCTTGCCGAATCCATCGACCACCACCACTTCGTCGCTGAACTCCGCCGGACTGGCAAAGGGTTGGTCGTAGCAAAACGAGCGATACAGTTCATCGCTCACCAGCATGATCTTCCGCTCCCGGGCCAGGAGGGCCAGGCCACGCAGGGTTTCCCGGTCAAGGACCTTTCCGGTGGGGTTGCCCGGGCTGTTGACGATGATCATCTTGGTCCTTGGCGTCAGCGCGTCGCGGCCCTTGTTCAGGTCAATGTCGAAATCGGGATAGGTGTCAATCCAAACCGGCTCGCCGCCGGCCAGTGTTACGAAATGCGGATAGCCGGCAAAGTAAGGATCGAAGACGATGACCTCGTCGCCCGGATTGAGCGCGACCATGAGAGCGAGAACCAGGCCGCCGCTGGCACCGCTGGTGATCAGCACCTCTCGGTCCGGGTGGCTGTAGCGCGAGCGCAGGTCGGCGGCGATCTTGTCGCGCAGCTCCTGGATACCCTGAGCGACCGAGTAGCCATTGTGGCCCTGATCGATGGCAGCGTGCGCTGCCGCCTTGATCGGCTCGGGGACGTCGAAATTCGGTTGCCCGATGCTCAGGTTGACAATGTTCTTGCGGCTGCGAGCCAGCTCAAAGACCCGACGGATGGCCGCCAGCTCCACGTTTCTGGCCCGGTCCCCGATCCAGTGATCGTGCACGGCTGCTTCTCCTGTTGTCGTGCGTCTCGTGACGGAGACAGGCTTCCATCGAACCCGCCCCAAAATAGCTTACGGGCGGGCTGAACTATTGCATGTGGCACAGGAAATGCACCTCGAATATCAAGGGTTGAGCAAGCTTTCTGTAAAGGTGTCATTTAGCCAGCCGCTAGCCTGGAGCGATCTTCTCGTTTCTCGAGATGGAAGAGAAATGTCGATGAATCTTTGCAGGTCAGCTGCTCAATCTCGAAAGAGCCAATAGGATGGCTGTAGTGTTTCATCCCACCTGGCACATCGGCTAAGGTAGGCGATGGTTCTCTCCACGGGTAGGAAAAACCAAAACCCTCAGAAGGAGAGAAGCATGAACCAGGACCGGCGTCGGAAG
>VGYC01000336.1 GCA_016873095.1 Planctomycetota bacterium
ATGCTGGCGTACAGCCTTCTCGTGCGGCAACTGCGGCAGAACCGTGCGCAGGAATGGGCACTCCAACGGCTGACGACCATCGGCGAAGCCTGTCGCGCGATGCTGCGTGAAACCCTGCGGACAACCCTGGGCTGGGCCATCAAGCAGGTCACCGAGTTTTCGCAGAGTCCGGACCATGTGGTCGCTCAGCTGGGGTTGGCTTAAGATTGCAAAACTTTAGTAATAAGCCTTACCGCACAATCATGACAAGCCAGAGCGCTGTGCCATCAAGGAATGACACCATGAGAATTGCCATCGAGTGTTTGCAGCCAGGAGCCGACATTGGCAAGCGCCTGCAACGAGACGGCTGGGCCGTAGAGCAGGTGGATGATCGTCTGCTGCTGGCCGACCACCCAGGTGTCTCGAGCGAATCGGCAGCGCGGATTCGCCTCCATCAGGTCGGCTTGCTCACTTCGGGCCGCTTGCGCATTCACTTCAATCCCGCACCTGTCGGCGCGGAAGCCTGACGCCTGGACGCTGCGCCTCACTTGCCGGGACACGTGACCGGACAGGGGCGGATGCCTGCCGTACCGTGCAGTTTCTGCGGCTCCAGGCTAGACCGACGTCTTGCCGCCGGCACTTCACCGAGCACCGCTGACGGTGCTTGAGCCCAGGAATGGCCCTGCAAGTTGCCGTCCTACCTTGCCTGGTCGCGCCGCCCGGCGCCGGTCGGCTGATTCTCCGCCGAATTTCAGCGCCGTCTTCGCGCTTTCTTCATTTCGACGACGTACAATTCGGCAATAGAAGATATGAGAGGAACGAACATGGAAATCAAGATTGCTCCGAGCGCGGAACCCGTGCTGGACAGAAATCCGCGCTTCAAGACGGAACTGATCGAAGGTCTGAAGACGCAGAGATTCGCCTACATTTGCTTCATCAGTCAGAGCGGGAAGGGCGCCAACTCCAAGCTGGAGATTCGCTGCCTGGGCGGCGACGGCGTGCTGGTGCCGGAAACGGCCTTCGACGCACCCGGCACACTGGAACGCATCACCTCCGGCCTGGAATGCAGCATGAAATAGACGCCATACATTCCGCTGCAACTAAGACCTACTCCTTTTTCTTGGCTTCCAGCGCGCGGATGTCGCGGTGCACGCGAGCCACGTCCCACATGTAGCCGCCGACGGCGAACTCGTCGTCGGCCGCCGCCGACAGGTGTTCGAGCGCCTTCTTGGCTTCTCCCAGGCTCTCGTAGTAGAGCCCCAGATAGAGGTGCGCGTAGAAGAGTCGGTGTGCCTTCTCGTCGGCTGACGGCTTGCCGGCCTTGGCTGCTTTCATCACATCCTCCGGCTTCAGCTTGCCCAGAAACATCTGGTAGATTTCCTTCATCGGCACGCGCCGGTCCTCGCCGACCGGCAACATGTCGGCCTGCGCCTTCTTGACTCCGTCGATCTTGGCCTGGCACAAGTAGCGCCACACGACGTTCTCCACGTCCGCGCCATCGACCGTCTGATAGGCCTCGAATTGCTCCTTGCCTTCCTTGAAACGCTTGACGTAATAGTAGGAGATGCCGCGTTGCCAGTGCCAGGGCTTGCGGTCCGGACGCAGTTCGATGAACTTGTCGAAGTCGGCGATGGATTCCTTGATCTTGCCGAGTCTGAAGTAGGCAGAGCCGCGTTGCTGGTAGGCCTCGGCCGATTTGGCGTCGCGCTGGAGGACCTTGGCAAAGTCCTGGGCCGCCTCCTTGTGCTTGCCGAGCATGACCAGCACCTTGCCCCGCTCGAGGTACGGTCGAGGGTCCTTGGCGTCCACTTCCATGGCCTTGCCAAGGGCGGCCAGGGCTTTCTTAACCTGCCCCTGCTTGGCGGCCGCCGCCGCTTCCTTCAAGAGCGCATCCACGGTGTCACCCTGCATTGGAACCGAGAGCAATAGTACGAAAGCAACAAGGTTCATCGCCGTACTCCAATGATGAAAGTCGTTCTCGTTCCCAGGCTCTGCCGGCTCTGCCTGGACACGCACCGCCCACGCAGCTTTGCCTGCAAGGCAGGGCGTTTCCAGGCGAACCCTGGGAACGAGGCACAGTTTTGTGCGTGGACGTCATTGGGGTATTCTAGCGGTTCCCGTGCCAGAAACAGGCCAGCGTGCGAGTTCATCTCGTCATGCCCTTTCGTCATGCCGTTTGGCGAATTGGACTTCATGGCGGAGCGTTGGGTCGCGGTGCCGCCGCGCTTGGCCGTGACTGCCGCCTTGGCTTGTTGCTGTCGCGAGGCCGCGAGATCTGGCAGACTCGGAACCGCTGACGAGGGCCCGGACCTTGCCGCGGCCGATCTGCAAGTCCACGACGGAGCCGTCGCGAACATAGGTGCGTCCGCGCGGCAGGCGATTCGAGAAATCGCTGTAGCGCTCCCGGTTTTCGTACCAGGCGTTGCCCCAGAACGAAGTCGCGATCTTCCGCCCCTCGATCCTGATGGGCGCCAGCTGGTACCGCTCTTTCTTGCCGCTTGGCCACCGGGACTTACTGACGAAATAGATACCGCGGCAGGACTGCTTCCCTGCATAAGAAAAGACAACGACACCGTGATTCCGGCGAAGGCCGAACGCCGAAGGCGAGCAGGGCTTGGCAAGAAAGCAGCAACTCCCTCTTGCCCAGTAGCCGTAGACGGCGGCCTGCGGACCTGCGGGCCGCCGACTGGTGTGTACTCGGATTCTGGCGAATGCGACTACAGCCAAGATGCGCCGATTCGGCACTCGTGATGCATCTGCCAGCGAATCCTGATAGGATCGTAAGTGGTGCTGCGGACCAGCGCATCTGCAGTGGAGCCTGAGCATGACGTTTCTTGTCCTGTCATTGACACTGACGAGCGCCGATGTCGGCACAGATGCGGCGCGCGGCCTCGTTGAGAAAGCAGTGCGTGCCCAGGGGGGGCTGGACAAGTTGACCGGGGCAACCTTTTCGCACATTGAAGGAAACTTCGACAAGAATAGCCGCTTTCAGGGAGAGGTCTTCAGCCAACCAGGCGGCAAGCTGCGGCTGAACCTCGATTTCAAGAACGAAGGGCCGCGCACCCTGGTGATGGACGGCAGCAAGGGTTGGCTCAAGTTTCAAGGATTCGTCCAGGAGATCGATCGTGGCATGCAGGAGCGACTCAGGGTCTCCACCCATGTGGATCGTGTGTGCGGCCTGACGGCGTTGCTGAAGAACAAGGGCTATATGCTGGCTCCGCTCGGCGAGAGCAACGTGGACGGCAAGCCGGCGCTGGGGGTGAAGGTCTCTTACGCGGACATGCCGGACGTGTCGCTGTACGTGGACAAGGAGAGCGGTCTGCTGGTGAAAGTGGCCTACCGAGCCAAGCAACCGTTCAACGAACAGATGGAACTGCGCGAGACCTATTATCGCGATTACCGCGCTATTGACTTGAGCGCCGCGGACGAGAAGATCGTCAAGCAAGCAGGACTGGGCAGCGACGGGCCGGCGCTGCTGGCGCATCTGCGGGCCAACACGCCGGATGACGCGACACGCAAGCAGGTCAAGCAGCTGATCGTGCAACTCGCCGACAGATCGTTCGGCAAGCGAGAGCAGGCGTCGGCGGAACTGGGCAAGCTGGGTCTGAAGGCAGCGGCCGCCCTGCGCGAGGCCAGTCGAGCCGCCGATCCGGAAACGGCCCGGCGCGCGGAGAACTGCCTGCGGCGTCTGAGGGAAAGTCCCGCCGTGCATGCGCTGGCCCCGGCCGCGCGTCTGCTGGTCAAGCGTCAGCCGCCGCAAGCCGTCGAAGTCTTGCTCGACTTCTTGCCGTGGGCCCCCGACGAGGATGCGGGCCGCGCGGCGCAAGACGCACTGGTACTGATCGCGCAGGCGGCCAAGGAACCAAACCCGGCGCTGCTCAGGGCGGTCAAGGACGCGAACTCCACGAAGCAGAAGGCCGCCCTCGCCGCTCTGGGCCGCGACGGCGGCGACTATCTCAAGACGCCCGGCCGACGGCTGAATTACGATGGCTTGCGACTGCCCCACCACGTTGTCTTCTTCCGTGACGGCCGCAAGGACATGGAGTATCGCACGACCCGCTACGAGTTCTACAACCGGTTCGACGACGCTCTGTTTCGGCGGCCGGAGTGAGCGCTGCGATGCAGGCCAGGGCGGCTCATGCGGCCCGGCGTTGTGAACGTTTTGCAGCTGCCCGGCGAGACAGCTGTTGCAGATGGCTGGCGACGACCTTCGCCTTGACTGCTTCGAGTCCACTCGCCCGAAAAACCAGGCCCTTCCTCTCGAATCGCTCTATGTCGCTCGCCGACCACGTTGTCAGATCCACCGAGCCGAGTCGGCGGGAAACTGCCAGGTAGCATTCCTTGAACAGGACAATATTGAAGCCGTAGTAGTCGGTAGTTTGAATGCGCGGCGCCAACTTGGAGCGAATGTACCGTTTGCGGAAAGCGCCGAGCGCAGGTACGCCGAGAGTCGGTTGCCCATCCGCTGGGAGACGCACGGGCATGACAGCCTCGGTGCGCTGGCTGGCGACGCCCGGAGAAGCCTCCGCCGCATCGCCGTCATGCACCCAGCTCGGCGGGAGAGCGAGGCCAAGCTCCGCTTGCAGGAACTGCTTCAGTTCCCTGACTGAGTGGGCATACATGGCGCGCACGCGCTGGCGCAGCCAGGGAGACATGCGATGATGAAGTCCTTCGTTCAAGCGATTCGAGACCAGAAATGACGAATAGTCATCGAGACGCTGCACGCCCAGGAATTGAAAAACACGGTCAAGCAGTGCTGTGGCATGCGTCTTGATGGCGTCAAAGAACTCGACATGCAATTGCTCCCTGGGAAAGACGGAGAGCCACTTCGAGAGGTGCTGCAGGTACTGGCCAGAGCGCATCGAACTGTAGTCGGCGACATTGTTCAACCACTGCGCGTCGCTGATGTCGCTGATGGCCATGTCCGTATTCACGAAGTCGTGGGTGCGATGCCGGAAGCAGTGCTTGGCGTGGGACCATGCCCGCGCCACGGGGTCGCGCAGCAAATAGATGAGCTTGACGCGCGGCATGATCGAGCGGATCAGCCGCAGCGTTTCCGACGGCAGGTCGCAGTAGCCGGGCGTCGCCTCGCCCTTGCAAAGTCCCATTCCTGGGCGGAAGAACTCGGCATACCAGTCCCACGACTTGTGGTCCATGAACAGGTTGAAGAAGTGCATCTCCTTCATCGGCGACATGTGGATTTCCGGATGACAGTTCAAGTTGGCAGCCAGCCAGGTTGATCCAGTCTTGGCCGGCGCGATCACAAGGAAGTCGGGCAACAATTGCCTCGAAACATGATCGGGCGGGCTGTTTCTTGCGGTCAGCAAGCGTTCGCCTCCTTCGGGCTCGTGAATCGGATGGGACGGGGATAGTTGCAACCGGAAGCATTCACGGCAACATCCTCCTGACGTTTGGCGTGCAATCATTGAGCGCGCAATGGAACGACAGGGAATTATGCCGGAGAAAAACAAGGACGCAAACAGCTGCGTGACGAAACGCAGCGCTTT
>VGYC01000337.1 GCA_016873095.1 Planctomycetota bacterium
GCCGGGAACCAGTGCCGGCCCTGAGTCGCCCCCCTCGACAATGCCCTTCTTCGTATCGAGTTGTAAACCGCCGCGTTGTTTCTTTGACTTGGCGGAATGGCACTCGTAGCAATGCTTGACCAGGACAGGGCGGATTCTCTGCTCAAAGAATAAGATGTCCGCGGATTGGCGCGGATCTTGACCGCACGCCTGCGGCGCGACCAGCAACACAACGCATAGCACAAGGACAGACCGCATGATCTTACCCTAGAAAATGATAGCAGAGACGGTTACCTTCGGCTTCGCCTGTTAATTGCGGTCGGTCGATTCTTGCAGTCGATACCACTATCGCCGCGACCGCATTGCTGCCCTTCATCAAGAAGAAGATCGAAGCCGAGCTGCTGACCGGGACTTTCCAGAGCAACGCCAAGAAGACGTGGGACGACTTCCGGCGCGAGTACGAAGTCAATCGGCGCCCTCTCGCTGCGCAGCCAGGAAGAGATTCTGGTCGCGTTCAAGCATTTCGAGAAGTTGGTCAACCCGGTTCGGCTCGCGTCGATCAAGACGGCGATGATCGACGACTTCCGCTGCAAGCGCCGCGCACTGCCCGGGAAGTGGAAGGGCGAGCCGGCATCGCCGGCGACGCTCATCAAGGACTTGCGGCATCTCCGGGCCGCGCTCCGCAAGGCGCACAATTGGGGCTACCTCCCGAACGTCCCCGACTTCGCTTTCGAGAAGGAACCGAAGAAGCTGCCGACCTATGTGACGGGCGAGCACTTCGCCGCGATCTACCGCGCCTGCCAATCCGCGACCATGCCAACAGACTTACATTCTCTGCGGCCGACTGGCGGCGCGCATTGATCGTGACCGCCTACATGACGGGCTGGCGGATTTCAGAGTTGCTGGCGCTCAAGCGCGCCGACCTGGACCTGGAAGCCGGGAACGCGATCACGCGGGCCGACGACAACAAGGGCAAGCGCGACGAGCTGGTCAAGCTCCATGTCGTGGTTGTGGATCACCTGCGGAAGCTCGCGAGCTTCGATCCGCACGTTTTCCCTTGGAACCACAACAAGACGACGCTGTACGGCCAGTTTGCGGAGATCCAGGAAGCGGCGAAGATCAAGCTGCCGTGCCAGGCCCGGCACGAGCATACGCGCTTCTGCCACGTCTACGGCTTCCATGATTTTCGCCGGGCCTTAGCGACGATGAACGCCGACAAGCTGACGCCGGACGCGCTGCAAGCGCTCATGCGGCACAAGAGCTACAGCACGACGCAGCGCTACATCGCGATCGCGCGGCAAATGGACGCCGCAGTGGCGGGGTTGCATGTGCCGGAAGTACTGAAAGTCAAAGGGCTAGCAAATTAGCTCAATACGAATTGTCGTGCCTTCATTATTGTCGTGCGGTAGCATATCCTCGCCCGTCTTCTCTCTGCTCAAACCGGGGGATTGATTGTGCGCGTGTATTTTGACGCAACGCTTGATGAGGCGGTTGATGCATCCCTTCGAGCGCTTTCTCGTTCGCGGTCGATGCGCTCGTTTCGCTGGGCCGATTACGTCGGTGGGGCCATTCTCACCGGGATCGTCACTGGATTCGGCATATTCCTGCTTTCCGATCACCTTGCTGTCCAAGAGCGCTTGATCACTTGTGGGATTGTTGGCGTCATCGCGGCTTGCCTGTTTCCATTCTTGCACGCATGGACAATTAAGCGGCGGCTCCGCAAGTACTACGCCGAACAGCTTCGCGGCAAACGCACGTTCAGCGTTGAAGTGGAATTATCGCCAGCCGGCGTTATCGTAACCCAAAATGAGTGTACGATTGCATTTGCCTGGCCTCAGGTTGACGTGATTGAAGAATCCTTGGACACGATCGATTTCTTCATGCGCAACGGTGGATCTGTTACCGTTCGAAAGCGAGCCTTTCAATCCAGAGAATCGATAGCAGAGTTCGTTCAGGAAGCAATGCAATACTTCAATTCAACTCACGACCGGCCCGTTTCCGCCTGAAAGCCGTTGAGGGATATATGAGGGACTGCCTTCCCTCAACCCCTTCGATTCGCCGTAAGTTCTTTCGTAGCAAGCGAGGGCGACGGGACTCGAACCCGCAACCACCGGATCGACAGTCCGGTACTCTAACCAATTGAGCTACGCCCCCATGTGCTTTCAATACGCACATATTATAGGCACCTGACCTGCGCAGCAAGGGAGCGAGGTGAGGGAAGCACGCCTTACACGGCGGAATCCTGCGTCCGGGGTTCGTGCAGCGATTTCCCCGCCCAAGTTCCAGCATCTCCGTGGTGCCAGGCACCAGGCAAGTTTGTTAGCGGCGGCTCGTTGACTTGGCCACATCCCCCTGCTAGGGTAATGTTGCCCACGGCGCGGGACGCGCTTGTTGCCCGAAGCGATTCGGGGCCCAAACCACGGATGGCGAGGTGGTCCTTCTCCGACTCGAAGATGGACCATGCTGACGCGGGGAGGGACTGCACGCTTCCCGCCACTTCGCCGATCTGGTAGCCACAAGCATCCTGTCGTGCGCCATGTAACCAGTGCGGGACACTGTCCCGTGGGGCTTTGCCTTTTCACGTCCAGGGGTCAGGTGAACCATGAGTTTGGATCTAATCGACGACGTCAAGTTTTCCCAGGAAGAGCAACTCGAATCGCTGATGCAGCGCCGGCTCGGCAATCGCATTCGCGGCTTGCGCATCCAGCTTCAGCCGCGCGGCGTGGTCATTCAGGGGCGCACCAGCACCTACCACGCCAAGCAACTCGCCCAGCATGCCGCCATGGAACTGGCCAACATGCCGATTCTGGCAAATGACATCGAGGTCTATTAACGCCTAGAATCCCGGCAGTATCCGGTCGGCGTTGCCGGATTCGTGTCGCCGGTGCCAGTCACTTCGTCAACTTTCCGGCGCGCGCCTACAATGACTGTGAGTCCGTCACGCGACGACCAGCACAGCTTACATGCCGGAAGCCTTTTCCATTCGCTGGAAGCTCGATCGGCCTCTTGTCGAGCAGGACAAGGCGGAGGACGTGTATGCGCTGGTGACAATCGAGCCGACGACGGGCGGGCCGTTGCTGGCCAGCCAGCTGGCGTTGCCCGCTCATGTCATCTTGCTGGTGGATGTCAGCGGCTCGATGGATTTTCTGGTACGCTTCGATCCCGATGCCAAGAACATGGGCGAGGGCGTCACCGAGGGGCAAGCCTCTCAAAAAGTAGTGTCCAGCGTGCCGAGCCGCCGCGAGATGGCCTGCGCCGTCGTGCAGAGGCTGGCCGAACGATTGACCGGCCAGGACCTGTTCACCCTGGTGGCCTTCGACGACAAGGCCTATAACCTCGCAACCTGCCTGTCGCCCGACGACCTGGACGCGCTGCACTCGGCGATCAAGAAACTGGAGAAGACCGGCGGCGGCGGCACAGCCATGGGACGCGGACTGGACGCCGTCCGCAAGATCCTGGCGGCCACGCCGGACCCCAATCGGACTCGCAAGCTCGTATTGCTCACCGACGGCCAGGCCGACGACCCCGGCGAGGCCCTCGCGGCGGCCCAGGCGCTGGGCCGCGAGTTTTCCGTGCCCATCGTCGCCCTCGGCACCGGCGAATGCAAGGTCGCCTTTCTCAAGGAGGTCGCTCAGACCACGCTGGCCGGTACCTTCAACCATGTCCGGGCCGAGGCGGATGCCGAGCAGCTGTTTCATCAGGTGCTGGCCGGACAGAAGAACGTCCAGGCGGTCAACGTGCTTTTGAAGCTCTGGCTTTCGCCGGAGATTCAGGTGCGCGAGCTGTATCGGACGCGGCCGGAGATCCTCTTTGTCGGCGATGTGCGGCCCGACTCGAGCAACGTCGTCGAATTGCGCCTCGAGCAGATGGAGCGTGGCAAGGGCTACGAATTCCTCTTTCGCTGCACGGTGCCGAGAAAGCAAGCGAATCAGCGTTTCCGGCTGGCGAAGGCAACACTGACCTATGACCTGCCGGCGCATGGCCGCAAGGCCGAGACCGTGGAGGCGAACATTGTCGTCGAGTACACCGCCGACGCCGAGCGCGCCCGCGAACGCAGCGGCGACGTCCGCCGGGCACTCGCCCGCGCCGAGGTGCAGCGGCAGATCCTCTTCATCCAGGCCAAGGCCGACCTGCTCCAGCAGGGCCAGGGCAGCGAGCGCGACCGTGTGCTGGTCGCGAACGTCCTGCACGCTCTCGTCAAGAAGTTCGACGAGTTCGGCGACCGGCCGATGGCCAACCAGTTCCGGCACATGGAGCAAGAGTTGCTGGCCAAGGGCACGATCTCACAGGACATGCTCAATCGCTCGCTGGCGGCGTCGTCCCGGGCCGAGGAAGTCATCGTCGCGCAAGATATCGATTTCTGATCATGCCATCAGAGTCCGCGGCGACGAGGAAGACTGCAAGCGGCATGGCTGGCGGCAGATGGGCAAGCAAGTTATAATGCAAAAATCCAGGTGCCGAGGTAGCTGTCATGGCCGCGATTCTTCCTGCCAGTCAGATTCAACTCGTCGGACCGTTGCACGGCGCCCGCACGCGGACCTCTCATACCGAGGAGCCAGGCTGGGAGAACGTGCTTCAGCAATTGCAGGAAATCCGCGCCTTGACTGACGACTGGGATGGCCAGGGCGCTGAAGCGCCAACGGTTGCCAACGTGAACTGGGCGATCGCGTGGGTCGAGCAGATGCGGCAGTACCCAGGCGCCATTGTGCCGATGCGCGCCGTGCCTGGAGTGGGCGGGGAACTCTATCTCGAATGGCGCTGCGATGATCTACGCGTGGATGCTGAAATAGCGGCGCCGGCACGCGTCGAATGGACTCTTTCTGAGTCCGGGAAAGCCAACCGCCATTGGGTCACTGAAGGGGGATTGCCATATTTTCTGTGCGCCAATTGAGGCTCGCGGATGCCGGACGACTCTGACAACCTGCAGTCCGACGAAGCTCTTGTCAGCAACGACGAATTCGTATTGCGACGAATTCACAAGAATCACTGTAGCAGCGATGTGCCGTCAAACTTCCACTTCGCCGCATTTCGCCCAACGCGCGACGACGAAGATGGCATCTCGGTCTTTCGCGAGAGAATCATCTCCGCGGCGGAAGTGGCTTCCCTCGGCAGAAAGCCAGAGGAGTACTTCGTTGTTCGTCTGTCCGTCGCTGCACTGGCTCAATTGGGACTCAGTGTCGTTCCCGATGTCGACGCGAAGGCTCCTGCCGGCCATGCCTTCATACCGGAGCTCGGATTGACCAAGTACCAGCGAAACAAGCAATCTCTCAAAGATGTACTACTGGAGCTGGCGCGAATGGCCGCCAATTCCATTGTTCATGTGCCGCGCGTGCCACAATGACCAAGCCAATCCGAGT
>VGYC01000338.1 GCA_016873095.1 Planctomycetota bacterium
CGAGACCGCTTGGAACTTATGTCGAATCCATTTCACGATTGACCATGCATCCTGCATGCCCAACATATACACTATGTCAGCTGACGCAAGCAATCCGAATGTGACAGGTTATTTTGGCGCGACGCCTAAGCAAGGCCTGAAGCTGGCGAAGAGCTTCATCGTCAAGACCCGGCACGACCTGGAAAAGCGGATCGTGGGCGACGGCCAGCTGGCCGATCTCGACCAGCTGCCGGAGGCCGCCGCCTCGCTCTTTGGCCTGGGTCTGCTCAACCGCGTGGATGAATACCTGGCGTCTTCGCCGATCGCAAAGGACGGCAACTCCCTTCGCCTGGCTGTGAAGCTGCCGACGGGCGCTGGTGCGATCGTCAGCATGGGGGCGATCGGCGTGGCGTTGCTGGTCCCGGCGGTGCAGAAGGTTCGCGAGGCTGCCGGTCGCACCCAGAGCGTCAACAACCTCAAGCAAATGGCACTGGCCATGCATGTCTACCACGATGCAAAGCGCGTGTTCTCGCCGGCCGCCATCTGCGACGCCAACGGCAAGCCGCTCCTGAGCTGGCGTGTCGCCATTCTGCCGTACATCGAACACAATCAGCTCTACCAGCAGTTCAAGCTCGACGAATCATGGGACAGCGAACACAATCGCAAGCTGATCGCGCAGATGCCACCCATCTATGCCGTGCCGGCCGCTCCGGCAAAGCCAGGAGAGACTCACTATCGCGTCTTTGTCGGCGGCGGCGCCGGCTTCGATCTGGCCAAGGGCACGCGCATCACCGACATCACTGACGGCACTTCCAACACGATCATGATCGTCGAAGCTGCCGACAGCGTGCCCTGGACCAAGCCGGAGGAACTTGTCTATGACGCCAAGAAGCCGTTGCCACGCTTCGGCAACTTTTACGGCAGCGGCATGTTCCTCGTCGCCTTGTTCGACGGCTCGGTGCGGACGCTGTCCGGCAAGGTTACGGAGCAATCATTGCGCGCCGCCATCACCCGCGGCGCCGGCGATCTTGCCGGGAATGATTTCTAGCGAGGCTGTTACCAGGGCGTGATTCATTTTTCCTGGATGCGGTACAGGTGCCCCTCGGTGCGCAGGTAGATGCTGCCGTCGGCGGCGGCGAGGGAGGCGAGAGTGCGCTCGTTCATGGCGTTCTGCGCGAGGCGTTCGAACTTCTTGCCGGCGCGCAGCACGGTGGCCACGCCCTCCTCGCTTTGTAGATAGATCTTGTCGCCGGCCAGCATGGGGGAGGCGGAGAAGTTGCCGCCCACGCGTTCTTGCCAGTGAACCTTGCCGGTGCGCGCGTCCAGACAGCTCGCAATCCCGCCGTCGGAGATCAGGTAGAGTTCCGTCCCCGCCAGCAATGGCGAAGGCGTATGCGGCGCGGCCTTGATCAGTTTCCAGGCGACATGGCTGTCGGTGATGTCGCCCATGCCTTGCGTGCGGATTGCCAGCACCGTCGGCCGATCGTAGCCGGTGCCCATGAAGATCAAGCCATGGCCGTGGACCGGCCTGGGAATGACCGAGTAGCCGTCGTACTTGACGCGCCACAGTTCCTTGCCGTCGACGGCATCGTAAGCGATGACCGCGTCGCTGGCAGGGCTGATGACTTGCTTCGAGCCGTTCAAGCTGATCGCCAGAGGTGTGCTGAAGGAAAACTTGCGGGGCGCCGTGCTCTTGCGATCCGTCTTCCAGGCGATCTTGCCGCTGGCACATTTCAGCGCGACCACGTACTGCTTGTCCGAGCCATCGACCGAGAAGACCAGCTTGTCATCGACAAGGATGGGGCTGCCGCCGTTACCGTGCACGGGTGAGTACGCAAGCTCATCGTTTGTCCAGAGGATCTTGCCATCCAGGTCGAGACTCGCTGTTCCCTGGTGGCCGAAGTGGACAAAAAGCTGCTGACCATCGGTGAGCGGCGTTGGGCTGGCGTGGCTGTTCTTGCCGTGAATGGCCGGCGACTTGGCGGCGTCGCGTCGAAAGACCTCGGTTTGCCAGAGTTGCTTCCCGCTCGCGGCGTCCAGGCAAAGCGCAGCAAGCGAGAGCGTCTTGCCATCCTTGGACGGCACAGCGGTCGTGAGATAGATGCGCCCCTTGTACAAGACAGGCGATGACCAGCCCTTGCCGGGGATCGGTTGCTTCCAGACGACGTTTTCGGTCGTGCTCCAGCGCGTGGGCAGGGGCTTGCCGGTGTAGTGCCCCTGGCCGGTCGGACCGCGAAACTCGGCCCAGTCGTCGGCGCCGGCCGCGCTGACAATGCCCATGAAGACGCCCAGGATGCTGCTGGTGTGAAAGTGTCGCATGAATAGCTTCAAATCTGGTAGTAGTATGCTTCGTTGTTGCGCGAGCGTTCGGCGAGATCGGAGAGGGAGGTCTTTTCCAGGAGTTGCTGCTCGACGCTGGTCACTTCCTTCCAGAGTTCGCGCAGCGACTGGGTGATGGGCGAAGGATGGAGTCCGGTAAAGGCGGCAGCTTCGGGGGCGCGGTCGATGCAGTAGACGACGTCAGCCAGTGAGATGGCGTCCGGGGTCCGCGCCAGCTGATAGCCGCCGGACATGCCGCGGCTGCTGGCCACCATGCCGGCGCCTTTGAGTTGCAGCAGTATCTGCACGAGGAAGCGCTGTGAGATATTGTGCGCCTCGGCGATGGCCTTGATCTGCACCGGCTGCCCTGTGCCAAACCGCGTCGCAAGTTCAACCATGGCCACGCAGGCATACTCGGCCTTCGCGGAGATCTTCACACCTTCCTCCGAGGTAACAATCGCCTCAGAGAAGATATCTGTTTTGCAGCGAAGGGCAATCGGTCAGCGGGTGTTTACGTCCGCGGAAGGATTGGCGACGTGCTCAGTCCTTGGTCAGCACTCGAATGGAGTTGGTCACCTCCACCTCCAGGTCTATCGGTTGCAGCTCTTCCATGATCTCGACGACAAGGCTGCCGCGGATGGCGACGTGGTTGTCGCCGCGGACGAGACGGCCCTTGTCATTGTCGAAGAGAAACGTGCCGGCGCCGTCCTCACCCTTCAGGTCTGCCTTGACGATCTTGAGCAGGCCGCCCTCGCCGGTGGGCGGGCTATAGGTCATGGCCGACGTGAAGGCGATCAATTCGCCCGCCGCCTCTTTACCCTTGTAGGTGAAGGTCTTTATGACCTTGAAGGAGCCGAACAGGCCGAGCGGCACGACGGCATTCTGTTTCCAGCTATCTCCCTTGGCCACGGGCTTGCCGGGCAGAAACTGATACGGCTCCTCGAGCGATTTCTTGAGCGTCTCCTCCGTCATCCGTGCCCGCACCAGCTTCTCGATCTCCTCGTTGCCGCCGGCAATCTTCTTGATCAATTCTTCGAAGCCTTCCAGCTTGGTGATCTTGTAGCTTGGGTCAAGAGTGACGATGAAGACGGCCCCCTTCATCTTGCCTGCAACATCCTTGTCCAGATCCTTGCCCCCCTCGGCCGCCGTCGAGCGCGTGGCGATGTCCTCGATCTTGATCGTCAGCACGGTTTCCTTGGCGGTCTTCTGCTTGACGGTGAAGCGTGAACGCGTGGTGACGGTCGAGCCGCTCTTGTGGATTTCTTCCTTGCGTTTTCCGTTCTTCTTGAGCGTCAAGACCTGCCTGGTTTTCTCGACGTTCTCGATGAGCAGACTCTCGCCTTCCCGAAATTTCCAGGCAAGGGAAATCTGGGCGGATGCCGGGAGCGGCACGACAACTAGGGCCAGGATGGCAAAACATGTCGCATTGCGAAGCATTGGCGGACCTCCGCGGAATCTGCCCTCACAACATTATTCGTGGGCGACGCTGCCAGCGTCGCCCACGATCGACCACGTGGCGACGGACACACTCGTTGCTTTATTATAAGAAACGCCGCTGGCGACATTACTTGCGTGAGCGCCATGGCCCGATATCATACAAGAAAGTTCACCCAGCAATCAGCGCGGACCAACATCGCATGCGCGACCTGCTTGCCGATCTTGCCGGAATCCTCCAGCAGGGCAAAGACTGTGTCTTTTGCTCGGTAGTGGAGACGCGCGGCTCGACGCCGCAGAAGGCAGGGGCGGCCATGCTCGTCTTCGCCGACGGCAATCAACTTGGCACTCTGGGCGGCGGCTGCGTCGAGGCCGAGGTCAAGCAGCGGGCGCTGCGCACGCTTGGCGACCCCGGCGGCAGCAACCGTGCGCTGATGACTTTTTGCCTGGACGACAACTATGGCTGGGACGACGGCCTGATCTGCGGCGGCCGCATGACGATCCTGGCCGACCCGCTGCGGTCCGGCGATTCCGGGTCGGCGGACGAATATTTCGGCCCATTTTGCCGCATGGTCGAAGACGGCCAGGGCTGCACCGAGTCAATTGTCATTGATGCCAAGACCGCGCACCTGGCGGACGGCAGCCGTTACCTCTTTGACACACAAGGAAAGCTGGTCGCGCGGCGGTCCGAAGCTGCGCCTTCGGAAGCGATCATGCGCGGCCTCATTCCGGTAGCAACGCGACCACGGCCATATGTTCGTCAGGGCGTCTCTTATCTGCCGTGCTTGCCGCGCATCACTCTGCTCATTGTCGGCGGCGGGCATGTTGGCCAGGCTGTGGCGAGACTTGGAGCTGATGTGGACTTCGACATCTGGGTGCTGGACGACCGCGACCGCTATGCCAGCCGGGAGCGGTTCCCGGCCGCGAGCCGGCTCATCGTCGGCGACATCGGCGCCACCCTGAAGGAACTGGCCCGTCAGGAGATCACGCCGTCGGTGTACGCCATCATCGTCACCCGCGGCCATGCCCACGATGAGGAAGCGCTCTACCATCTCGCCAAAACCCCTGCCGGCTACGTCGGCATGATCGGCAGCAAGCGCAAGATCAAGCTGATCTATGACGACCTGCGGGCCCGCGGCATCGCCGGCGAGGCGCTGACCCGCGTGCACGCCCCGCTCGGCTTCGACATCGGCTCGCAGACGGTGCCGGAGATTGCCGTCAGCATTGTCGCCGAGCTGATCGCCTGCCGCAATCGCGGCGGCACCATACCGGAAGCGCGAATTCAGGTCGTGTAGCCGGTCTCAATTCTTGCGACTTGCGCCATGGCATCGTAACCCTTGCTAACCATGTCGGCCGCTCTAGCGTCCTTGATCCCCAGAAGTTATCTCGTTTGAGTCAAGTTTCATGCAGGCACTTTCTGGGCCTCGATCCAATGGTCGATGTCTGCGTCAAGGCGTTCGAAGCTGTGGCGTAACGGATTGTCACTGTCAGGTTCGTCGGCGCAGACGTGGGCCAGGCCGGGGCGCAGGATGCGGTTATAGGTGCGCGTACAGAACATGGCGGTGCGCCAGCCCTGGTCTGTGACGCGGTAGCGGTGGGT
>VGYC01000339.1 GCA_016873095.1 Planctomycetota bacterium
TCAACTCACGGCTGCAACTGAACGCCGGCGTGCGCTACGAGTACTATCCGCCACTGACCGGCGGATTCAATCTCGCCTCCTCCGATCCGTTCGGCGCCTTCGGCGGCGCTGGCGAACCCATGTGGCGGGCTGACCGTAACAACTTGGGCCCGCGCCTTGGCCTCGTCTACGACGCGCTTGGCAACCAGCGCCTGGTGATTCGTGCCGGCGCCGGCATCAGCAACACACCGCCGACGTTCGCGCGCTACTTCGATTTCGCGTTTCTGGATCCGCGCATTCCGTTCAATCCCATCATCGCTATCGCCGACCTGCCCGCTGGTTTCGGCACGCGGTATCCCTTTGATGTTTCGTTTATTCCGGCCGTAATCAACAACCCGCGCCTGCTGCCTTCCAACCTGGTCTTGAGCCGCTCCGTCGCCGATTTCAACTTGCGCGACGAGTATGCCGGTCAATGGAACCTGAGTGTCCAGCATGCCGCCACCAAGAGCCTGGCACTGCAAGCCTCTTACGTGGGCAGCCGCGGATTGAAGACCTCCGGCGTGCGCTGGCTGAATCTGCCGGATCCGGCCACCGGGCGACGCCCCAGTCCGCAGCTTGGCGACATCTATTTCCGGGAGAACGCGGGTAACTCCTCATATCACTCGCTGCAGCTTTCCGCCAATCAGCGTCTGACCCGCGGCGCGACACTCGATGTCTATTACACGTTCGGCAAGACGCTCAGCTACTACGGCGTCGATTCGACGCTCACCCGCACCAACTCCGCCGTGCAGGATCCGAACAACATTGCCGAATCCTATGGTCCCAAAGACAGCGACATCCGGCACATCTGGACCACCGTCTACTCCTATCATCTGCCCTCCGCCGGATCGAGCCGTTTCGCGAAGGCCGCGCTCAATGGTTGGACGCTCCAGGGAATCACGGGCTGGCGGTCGGGCCGTCCCATCAACGTTACGGCCGGCACCGACCAGATCGGCAATGCCTACGTGGACGGACAGCGGCCCGACCTGATCGGCGGCGTCGACCCCTACCTTCGCGACAACAACACGCTACATTGGCTGAATCCTCGCGCCTTCAGCACCGCCATCCCCCGCGCACAGCGCCGCTACGGCAATCTCGGCTACAACGCCTTGCGTGGCCTGTCCGCCTTCACCTTCGATGCCGCGCTGCACAAGCGCTTCCGGATTCGCGAAGGGCATCACCTGACTTTTCGTTTCGAAACGTTCAACACCCTGAATCACAAGGTGTTGAATGATCCCAATGCCAACGCGAGCAATCCGAACTTCGGCCAGATCCTCGGCGCCAGCGGCGGCCGCAATATCCAACTCGCTTTGAAGTACGCTTTCTGAAATGGAGCGCCCATCCGCATGTCCAACTACATGACTCGCCGCGCCTGGCTGGCGGCGGCCGCCGCGCCCCTGGGATTCGGACAGGCCAACAAGCGCAACGTCCTTTTCATCGCCGTCGACGACTTGCGGCCGGAACTCGGCTGCTACGGCAACCGCGTCGTGAAGACGCCCAACATCGACAGATTGGCGCGCCGCGGCGTCGTCTTCACCCGCGCCTATTGTCAGCAGGCGGTCTGCACGCCGTCTCGCACGTCGTTCTTGAGCGGACTGCGCCCGGACTCGACAAAGGTCTACGAGAACATCAAAGATATCCCGTTCGCCGAAAAACTCCCCAACGCCCTGACGCTGCCGCATCACTTCCGGAAGAACGGTTACGAGACGCGCGCCTACGGAAAGATCTTCGGCGAAGGCTTCAACGATGCCCAGGCTTGGTCGCAGCCGCTTTGGCCGGCGGGCATCGCCGGCATGGAATACGTCGACCTCAAGAAGTGGCGGGCGAATCCACAGGCCCGGCCGATTCCGACGCTCGAGTGGGAGAAGGCCGAGTCGATCCAGGCGCTCGAGGTGCCTGACGACGCCTACCAGGATGGCCGCGTAGCCGATCGCGCCGTAGCGGCACTGCGCGAGATGCGCGGCAAGCCATTCTTTTTGGCGGCCGGGTTCCTGAAGCCGCACCTGCCTTTCGCCGCGCCGAAGAAGTACTTCGACCTGTATCCACTCGAGAGCATCCCGATGCCGGCGAATCCCGATCCGCCGAAGGACGCTCCGCCGGTCGCGCTGCATGACTCGGTCGAACTGCGCGGCTACACCGACATCGGCAAGAGGCCGATCACGCCGGAGAAGACTCGCGAACTGATCCGTGCCTACTATGCCTGCACCACTTACACTGACACTCAGATCGGTAAAATGCTGGATGAGCTCGATCGCCAGGGGCTGACGGCGAACACGACGGTGGTGCTGCTTGGCGACCATGGCTGGCATCTCGGCGAACACAGCCTGTGGGCGAAGACGACGAACTTCGAACTCGACACCCGCGCGCCATTGATCATGGCCGGCGCAGGCGTGAAGGCCCGTGGGCAGCAGGCCGCGGGGCTTGTCGAATTCGTCGATCTATATCCCACGCTCTGCGACGTCTGCGGGCTGGCCGCTCCGTCCCACCTGGAGGGCCACTCGATGAAACCGCTCCTCGAAAAGCCCAGGCAGCAGTGGAAACCGGCCGTGTTCAGCCAGTTCCCTCGTCCGTATCGCGGCAAGAATCCCATCCAGGGCATGGGCTACTCAGTGCGTACCGAGCGATACCGCTACACCGAATGGCGCATGGATAAGGCCTCGGAGAACGCCGTCGAGCTTTACGATCATGCGAGCGACCCGCGCGAGACGGTGAACATCGCCGCGCGCCCGGAAAGCCAGGCGATCGTCGAAAGGATGCGGGAAACGCTGCGCTCCGGCTGGCGGGCCGCGCTTCCGCCACAATCAAGGAAGTAAGAATGAATCACACTCGCAGAAGTTTTCTCGCCGCCACGGCCGGCGCAGGGTTTGCCGCGCAGAACCGAAAGCCCAATGTCCTCTTCATCGGCGTCGATGACTGGCGTGATTGGGTCGGCTGCCTTGGCACGCATCCGCTGGTGAAGACGCCCAACCTCGACAGGCTCGCCGCAAGAGGACTTCTCTTCACCAACGCTCATTGCGCCGCGCCGGTCTGCAACGCCTCGCGCACTGCGTTGATGACCGGGATGAATCCCGCCACGACGGGCGTCTACGCGAACAGCCAATGGTGGCGCCCGGCTTGGCCCGACGTCGTTACGCTGCCCGGCTGGTTCAAGCAGAATGGCTATCATGTTGCGGGCGGCGGCAAGATGTTTCATCACGAGCCAGGCTTCAACGATCCCGGCGCCTGGCACGAATACTTCTATTGGAACGACCGGATCAAGAAGGACGGGTGGGGCGGCGGCTACCAGTCACCGACCATGGACGTTCAGCCGCCGGTAATTCCCGTGGCCGGCGCGAACGATCATCGCAAGAACTTCGACTTTGCTCCCGTCGACCGGCCCGATGCGGATTTCCCCGATTACAAAGTCGCCACCTGGGCCTCGGACTTCCTGCGCCGTGCCCAGGAGAAGCCGTTCTTCCTCGGCGCCGGGATGTTTCGTCCCCACATCTCCTGGTATGTGCCGCGGAAGTACTTCGACCTCTACCCTCTCGATAAGATCGAACTCCCCAAGACGATCGAGAACGATCTCGACGACATCCCGGCGGCCGCGCTCAAACTCAAGCAAGTGGTGATTCCTCAGGAGCACCGGGCCATCGTCAAGAAGGGCAAGTGGAAGCTGGCCATCCAGGCTTACCTTGCCGCCATCACCTTCAGCGATGCGATGGTGGGCCGCGTGCTCGATGCTCTGGATGCCGGTCCGAACAAGAACAACACGATCGTCATGCTGTGGAGCGATCACGGCTACCATTTGGGCGAAAAGGAAGCCTGGCACAAGTTCACGTTGTGGGAAGAATCCACGCGCGTGCCACTGATTGTCCATGCGCCCGGCCTTACCAAGCCCGGCACGCGATCCTCCCGACCCGCCGGCCTGATCGACCTCTATCCCACGCTGCTCGACCTGTGTGGCCTCCCCAAGAACCCGCGGCTCGACGGCCAGAGCCTGAGTCCGCTGCTCAACAAGCCCCACCTTGCTTGGGAGCGCCCGGCGCTTACCACCGCCAGCGCCGGCGACCACACGCTACGCGACGATCGCTGGCGATACATCCGTTACGCGGACGGTTCCGAGGAACTCTACGATCACCGGAGCGATCCGAAGGAGTGGCGCAATCTCGCCGCTCAGCCCGAGCATCGTGCCGAGAAGCAGCGTCTCGCGCGCTGGCTGCCCAAGTCCGACCATCCCGGTGTGCCGCAGAAGCCTGCCTATCGTTTCGATCCGGCGACGCACTCCTGGACCAGGTCCGGGCGATGAAGGCTAACCCCTGGCTGGTCGTCGCGCTGCTGGTCCCCGTGGCGCTGCTGAACTACCTGGACCGGCAGATGCTGGCGGCGATGAAATTCTCGCTGATGACCGATCTCCCGGACATCGGCAGCGAAGCCAATTGGGGCAAGGTGCTCGCCTACTTCAAATGGACCTACGCCTTCCTCAGCCCGATCGGCGGTTACCTCGCCGATCGCCTCAGCCGGCGGCATGTCATTGCCGTTAGCCTGGCAGCCTGGTCAGCCGTGACTTGGGCCACCGGACAGGTACAAAACTACGACCAGCTCCTGTGGACTCGCGCCGTCATGGGCGTCAGCGAAGCAATCTATATCCCGGCGGCGCTCGCACTGATCGCCGATTACCATCGCGGCAGCACCCGCTCCCGCGCCGTCGGCTTTCATCAGATGGGTATTTACGCCGGCGTCATCATCGGCGGTTTCAGCGGATACGCGGCCGATCATCCGCAATTGGGCTGGCGCTGGATGTTTGAAACCTGCGGCTGGATCGGGGTCCTCTACGCGGCTCCGCTGTTTCTCCTTCTGCGCAACACTCCCACGGCGGATCACGTCGCGGCTGGCACGCCCGTCGCGGCCCTGCGGGAGTTGCTGGGTAATCGCTCCTATCTGCTGCTGATCGGCTACTTCGCGGTGCCCGCCATGGCCGGATGGATCGTCCGCGACTGGATGCCGGCGGTGCTGAAGACAGAGTTCGGCATCGGCCAAGGCCACGCCGGTGTTTCCGCCACGGTCTATTGGATGCTCGCCTCCGTGGTGGCCGCGCTGGTGGGCGGCTGGCTGGCAGACCGTTGGATGCAGCGGACGTCGCGCGGACGCATCTACACCAGCGCCCTTGGTATGTGCATGGTCGCCGTGGCCATGATGGGCGTCGGCTATTCGCCGCAAACAGGAATGCTCGAAGTGGCCATCGCCTTTCTCATGCTCTTCGGTTTCGGCTGGGGGTTCTACGACTGCAACAACATGCCGATCCTGTGCCAGATCGCGCGGCCGCAACTGCGA
>VGYC01000340.1 GCA_016873095.1 Planctomycetota bacterium
CATCGAAACCTGCCGCCGCCAATCCTGCAACGTCTTCGACTGGCTTGTCGAGGCAGTCCAAGCCCACCACAATCAACAAAGGGCAATATCTCTATTGCCCGCGCCGTGAACCAATACGGCGCCGGACGATCTGGGGGTGCTGCTCGCCGCCGCCGGCTCCGCTCAGTCGGCACGACAGTACGACAAGGCACGCACGATCCTGGAGCGTGGCCTGGCCAGGCACAGCAAGGAAGCGGCTCTGTACAAGGCCATCGCGGGCGTGGAGTTCCGCGCCGGCAAGCGCAAGCAAGCCCTTGAAACTCTGCGGCGCGGCATTCGTCAGGCCGCTGCCGTTGCCGAGCTCCGCGTCCTCCTCGCCGAGCAGCTCATCGAAGCCGATCAGCCGGACGAGGCCCGGAAGATCGTCGCCGAATTGCACAAGGACAACTTGCCGCCCGCGCTGCCCGATTACCTGCGGGCCAGGCTGATGATGACGGAAAAGATCTGGGGTCAGGCGGCGAATCTGCTGGAGCGCTGTCGCGCCGAGTTGCCGGCCGGTTCGGACTGGTCGGCGGCAGTCAATTTCGCGCTCGGCACCTGCTATGGACGTCTCGGCGACGTGGATCACCAGCTTGCCGCTTACGAACGAGCGCTGGCGCGCGATCCGAGCTGGACCGCGGCGCGCATGGGCCTGGGCGCCGCGCTGCTGGCGGCCGGCCGGGTCGATGAGGCGTTGACGCAATTTCGCACCATCGAATCCGGGCCAGACGTCCCCGCAGACCTCTGGCCGATGCTGGCGCGCAGCTTGCTCTTGCGCAATCTGCGCCTGCCGGCGGCCCGGCGCGACTGGAATGTCGTCAGCAAGGCCATCGAGAAAATCGAGGAGTCGCAAGAAACTTCCGTGGAGATTCCGCTCTTGCGTGCCGACCTGCTGCTGGCGCAGGGGAAGCTGGCTGACGCCGCTGCCTTGCTGGCGAAGGCCTGCGCTCGGCAGCCGGACGAGGCGGCCCTGTGGTGCAGTCGGGCTGAGCTGGCCGCACGTCAGGAACGCTGGTCCGAAGCCGAGGACTTGCTCTTGCAGGGCGAAAAGCGGCTCGGCGATCGCCTCGACTTCCGGCTGGCGCGACTGCGGCTGTTGACGCAGCGTGGCGGACCGGAAGCAAGACAGACGCTCACAAGTCTCGGCCGCAACGCCGCAGCACTTGCCGCCGATGACAAGGTGCTGCTGGACCGCGCCCTGGCGGGAGTATGGACCCGGCTGGGGGACGCAGCGGCGGCACGACAGTTCTGGCTGGGACTGGCCAGGCAATTGCCGTACGATCTGCAATGCCGCATCGCCCTCTTTGAGCTGGCACTCAAGGACAAGCACCTTGACGAGGCGCGTGAGTTGCGCAAGGACATTCAAGAGCTGGAAGGGCCGGGCGGTTTGCTATCGCTGTACACACAAGCGGCGCTGATCGCCGCCGAGTCCGGCAAGGGCCGCGACGGCACGCTGGCGCAAGCGAAGCAGATCCTCGCGGGGCTGGCGCGCAAGCAGGAAGGCTGGCCGCGCATTCCCCTGCTTGAAGCACGCATCGCCGAGCTGGAACACAACCCGAATCGCGCCCTGGATTTTTACCTGCGCGCTTTCGAGCTTGGCGAACGTCAGGGCCGGCTGGCGCAGCGGCTGGTGAGCATGCTGCACGCCCGGAAACGCAATCGCGAGGCCGATCAGGTTCTGCGGCGGCTGGAGGAGGACGGGCCGCTAGGCAAGGATCTGACGATCCTTGGCGCCGATATCGCCCTGGCCCTGTTTGATACACAGCGTGCCCTGCGGCTGGCAGAGGTGGCCGTCTCCCCGAAGTCGCGGGACATGCGCGAGCAACAGTGGCTGGGACGTGTGCTGGATTCGGCCGGCGAGCACGCCCGCGCCGAAACGGCCTGGCGGCAAGCCGTCGCGCTGGCCCCGCACAACCCAGATTGCTGGCTGGCATTGATCCAGCATCTGGCGCGCAACGGCAAGAGCGCCGCGGCCGATGTGGCCCTCGAGCAGATGCGCGCCCAGCTTCCAGCCGACCGCCGCGATCTGGCGGTGGCTCGAGCGCTCGAAGTCCTTGGCCGTCTCGAGCCTGCTGAAACCTTGTATCAGAAGCTGGCCGCGGGCAATCCGGCCGATTTCATCACGCTCGAAAATGCCGCCGAGTTCTATCTCCGACAGGATCGTCCCGACAAGGCCGAACCGTTGTTGCAGCGCTTGCTGGAGCCGGCCGTCGGCACGCCGGCGAACCACGCCGTCTGGATTCGCCGCCACCTGGCCGTGTTACTCGGGGCGCGCGAGACGAGCAAGGACCGGCAGCTAGGCCTGGACCTGCTTCAGGAAAATCGCAAGCTTCTCGGAGAGCAGACCAGCGACGAGCGCGCCCGCGCCCTGGTCCTCGCCGGCGACAAGTCGCAACGCCGTCAGGCCGTGCAGTCGTTTGAGCGGACGCTGACCGGTCAGCCGCTTGGGGTTGCCGAGCAGTACTGGCTGGTGCAACTCTATGAACGGGCCGGTGAGCTGGACAAGGCACGCGACTGGATCCTGGGGCTGATGGCTGCCGACCCGGACCAGCCCCGCTACCTGGCCCGCTACATCCGCATCCTGCTCGGGCAAGAACAGGTCACCGAAGCCAAGCGCATCTTCGACCGCCTCGAGCGTCTGGAGCCGGCCAGCCCGCGCACTCGCGAACTGAAAGACGCCGTCACCAAGGCGTTGCAGGGTTAGCAGGTCGGCGACATGTCACAAGTTAACCAGTCTCTTGCCTACGTTCACCAGCAATTGTCAGCAGTTGCCGGCACACGCTGCCGGTGACGATGCCGCCGAAGAGTCCCTGCGAGCTAGCTTCATTCTCGAAGTGATTCCATGGGCGTGGGCCTTCCAGGAAAAGAGTCGTGAAGCCGACTACGGGTAAGTAGATGTCGCCGAGTCGCGATGCTTGCCAGGTGTGGCCGCATTCGTGGGCCAGGATCTCGCTGAAACTCGGGTAGTCGGCGCCGCCGGCGCGCTGACGGCGTTCGATGTCGCCGAGCCGGCCGCCGGCGACGCTCACGGGAAACCGGCGCGATGCCGGCGCCTGCATCTGCTCGCGCAAGACCCCTCGCGCAAAATCCCAGCCGACAGCGATCACCTCGGCTGTCCAGGTGATGCACGTGCCCTGCCATAAAGGCCAACGGCTATCCCAGTCACGGCGCGCGGTGGCGATCACGTCAATGATCCGCCAGCTTCGCTCGCGCCGGCCCTTGCCGTGGATGCGAAACGCCGGCGGGCCGCCCCGCCACTTGAGCCAGTCGCTGAATGCATCGAGGTACACGCCATCATTCTAGATGATCATTTCGTAAGTCGTTGAGCAGTGTTCAGCAAGGGAGGGCGAGGCTCCTGCCGAGCCGTGGCGTAACAATAACCAAGCGGGTTCACGGCTCGGCAGGAGCCTCGCCGCCTGCTGTTGCACCTGGTTCGGCCTGCTCCCACGGCCAGACCATGTTGCCATCAACAATCTTAGCGACCGCCTCATGCTTCCCAAAGGATGAATACCTCGTGGAACTCTGAAAATGCTTTATCGATGTCATAGCGTCTGCCTTCCAGGGAAACATCAGCATTTTGCGGATATTTGACCATTGCGGAGTACGCCTTGGGTGAAATCAGGGTGAGTGACGCCCGCATTCCCATAAGCGCGGCACTCCGCTTGTCAATCCGCCGAACGACAAAGCTCAGCAGCCGGGGCCGCCGAGTGACATTGGACACGGAAGAACTGTCAGCGGCCCCGGTCTGCTGAAACCGGTGGTTCTGATGGGGCCCTCTGGATAACGGGCCAACTCACATCCAACGCCCCGACATACTGTTCGGTGCTGCCACGGCGGCCGGCAGTTGCCGTTGGGGATCGGCTCGACGCACGTCACCCGTAGGCGTAGACCACGCCCCAACGAAAGGTCGGTGGCTTGCCGATCTCGTCGGCCAGCGTCTCCAATTCGGGCTTGAACGCCCGGCGGAACGCCTCGACCTCCGCTTCCTGATTCACGCCGCGGAAATCCAAGGCGATGCACCCGAACACGCTCTGCGGCCGCCGGTGGACGATGCCCTCGCGGTCGCAGTCCGTCGATGGCGCGTAAAAGATCGCTCGCTGCGGCGGCTCGCCCGGCTCGACCTCGGCCTCGTCGTCGAGGCCCCCGTAGCTCCACAGGTCCTCGAATTCAGTCTCCAATCGTCCGACATCGGCCCACATAGCGTAGGGCCCGACATAGAAGCTGATGCTGCGGCTCACGGCTCGCCCTCCGTCCGGCGGTGATCTTCCACGTAGAGCGGTCGACGATGGCCTCGGCGAAGGTCTCGCCCATAGCCTGTTCGAAATCGGGTAGCCGGTCTTCACCGCTTCGAGCCATCAGAACGTTCAGGAATCTATCCTGAGCCGCCGCTTGCGATGACGCGGCTCACGGACCGGAACGACTCTGGCGGCGGCTCAGGATAGATTCGTGTTGGACTGAACCGCGGGCCGCGCAGCCACATATCTATGGGGATTCAATCAACCGGCAGCTTGCCTGCGTGCCGGCATGGATGGAGTGTAACGCTGCGGCGCGGTGGCTGGCAAGCATTTTTTCGCTACGTGTCGCTCGCAACATCGAGGTCGAGCCCTCGGTGAGGCCAAGGAGCGTGGCTACTGTCACTGGATTGTCCGCTACATCCACTTTCATGGCATCAAGCATCCCAACAAAAGGCGGCGTCGCGGGTGCGCAGCCCACTGGATGTGGCAACGTGATGCTCAGCTTTCAGCGGTCAGCTTTCAGCGCAGCGGTCGGCGGTCAGCGGCCGAGGGACACGCGTGGGTGTGTAAAACTTGTAAGCGCCATGCAATCCAAGATGCCGCACCCGGGGAAATGGAGGACCAAGGCTGGAATAATGTAACCCATGGCCGAGTAGTCGGTTACGTGATGGGCTGCCATCTGGGAGGATGCGCCGAGGGGGTGTATGTCACTTTCTGGACGAATCCTGGACGAATCTTCCGGAAGAATCGTTGGCGGTCCTGGGAGCTACGCGATCGCTGGCGGCATGATCATTTCGTAAGTCGTTGAGCAGTGTTCAGCAAGGGAGGGCGAGGCTGGGCTGATGAAAAACCAGGCGTTCCGTCATCCCGGATTTGTTGCGCTTGGCAGTGTCTCACAGCCCCGTTCCACGGGGCTTGCCGCGAAGCGGTTTTAGGCCCGCCGTTGACGGCGGGTACAACGGTTCGCAAGTCCATTTCCCTAGCCCCGTTCTACGGGGCTTCTCGCGGTTTCGCTTGAGCGCTGTATTCAGCGGCTGAAGCCGAA
>VGYC01000341.1 GCA_016873095.1 Planctomycetota bacterium
TCTGGCGTAAGCTCTCCTTCGGCACGCAATCGAACGGTGGCAGCCGTTTCGTCGAGCGTCTGCTGACGGTGATCGAAACCTGTCGTCGCCAGTCACACAATGCTTTTGCATGGCTGACAACCGCCGTCGAAGCCCAAATGGCTGGAAAACCAGCACCATTGCTGGCCAAGGCGTGAACGGTTACCAACTTTTCCGGATTTCCTATTTCCTTTTAGGAAATCCGTGGTAGGTTGGAGGGGCGATTTGGTACCG
This sequence comes from Planctomycetota bacterium, assembly GCA_016873095.1. Classification (GTDB taxonomy): domain Bacteria; phylum Planctomycetota; class Planctomycetia; order Gemmatales; family Gemmataceae; genus VGYC01. The sequence continues at coordinate 253 of VGYC01000341.1, forward strand.
CGAACTCTATCCTGTAAGGAATTAGCATATGCCCTTGACCACTCAAGACCAATCATTCAGCATCGAGCGCCACGGCGAGATTGCCATCGTCGTGCCTTCTCCCAAGGTGGAGGAGATGCACGAGGCGCTGATCGAGCAGGCGGCCAAGATGGTGGTCAGTTCGCTGAAGGAGAACCCGCCCGAGGGCATCATCATCGACCTGTCGCAGGTCAACTACGTCGGCTCGGTATTCGTGTCGTTCCTGTTGCGTTGCTACGCCCGGGCCAAGATGCAGGGCAGCGAGTTCGTCCTGGCCGGGCCTTCCGAGCCGGCCCGAGAGCTGTTCCAGGTCCTCGGCCTGGAAAGCACCTGGGCCATCTACGACACTCGCAAGGAAGCCCTCGAAGCGATGGGCGCCGATTAGTTTACGTTTCGCGTTTGCAGCAGCCGATCTTCGGAACTTCGGAAGTATCCTGTGTGCGCGAAACGTAAACGGCGAATGACATGTCCACATCCCCCATCGCCGTCCTCATCAGCGGCGGACTCGATAGTGCCATCCTGCTCGGGGATATCCTCCGAACCGGCCAGCCCACGCAGCCGCTCTACATCCGCAGCGGGCTTCATTACGAAGACGTCGAACTGCAGTATCTGCGGCGCTATCTGGCGGCGCTGAAGTCGCCGGCTTTGCGGCCGCTGGTGGAGCTGTCGATGCCGGTCACCGACCTGTACGGCGAGCACTGGAGCATCACCGGCCGCGGCGTGCCCGGCGACGACATGCCGGACGAGGCCGTTTTCCTCCCCGGCCGCAATGTCCTGCTCCTCGCCAAGGCGATGCTCTGGTGTCACCTGAATCAGGTGCCCGCGGTGGCGCTGGGCTCGCTGCAGACCAATCCATTTCCGGATGCGACGCCGGAGTTCTTCGCCGGGTTCGAAGCGCTCGTCAACAAGGCCGTCGGCAGCGCGGTGAAGATCAGCTTGCCGTTTGCCGGCATGAAGAAGACTGCCGTCATGCAGCGCGGCCGAGACTTGCCACTGGAGTTGAGCTTCTCGTGCATCCAGCCGCGCGACGGCTTGCATTGCGGCCAGTGCAACAAGTGCGCGGAACGCAAGCACGCTTTCGCTGATGCGAGAATGGTGGATCGGACGGAATACAAACTAGAAACCAGAAACTAGAAACCAGAAACGATCAGATTCTTCGTCGTTTCTGGTTTCTAGTTTCTAGTTTTACAGCGTCCAGCCCTTGCGATACTCACGGCGGATGTAGCGGTCGGCAGCGGGGCAACCGGGGCATTGCATCTTCTCGGCATCCCAGGTGATGCGCTGGCCGACGCGGATGGCGACGTTGCCGAGCAGGGCCATCTCGGTGAGCGGGCCGGCATAGTCGAAGTTGCTCATGGCCGCCGGGCCGCCCTTGCAGGCGCGGATCCACTCGGCGTGATGGCCCGGCGAGCGCGGCAGCGTCGGCTTCGGCGGACGGTAGCCCTCGAATGCGTTCATCGGCAGCAGGCGATACTCTCCGCCGTAATCGGACGGCGAGTACAGCGTCCCCTTCGAGCCGACGAGCAGGCAACCGCTGCCGGACGGCGTCTGCCCCATGAACTTCTCGGCGGGCGGCAAGCGGCGCTCGTACCACATCATGCGGCACGGGACCAGGTTGCCGCGCTCCGGAAACTCATAGGTGATCGTGCAACCCTCCGGCGCGGTCTCGTTGTTGACCTTGCCGGCAACGTCGGCGGCAATCGTCCGCGGATCGCGCAGGTTCAGCGCCATGAACGCCAGGTTCATCGTATGGCAAGCCATGTCGCCGATGGCGCCAGTGCCGTAGTCCCACCAGCCGCGCCAGGCGAACGGCGCGTAAGCCTGGTTGTAGGGCCGGCTCGGTGCCGTCCCCAGCCACAGGTCCCAGTGCAGGCCTTGCGGCGCGTCCTGCGGCTTGGGCCGATTGGCGATGCCCTGCGGCCAGATGGGTCGATTCGTCCACACGTGCACCTCGCGGACATCGCCGATGGCACCGGCGCGGATGATCTCGACGGCCGTGCGCAAGTTGCCGTTGCTCGTGCCCTGGTTGCCCATCTGCGTGGCGACCTTGTGCTTGGCGGCGAGCACGCGCAGCTGCCGGGCCTCCCACACGTCGTGCGTCAGCGGCTTCTCGACATAGGCGTGCTTGCCCATGCGGATTGCCATGGCGGCGGCGACGGCGTGCTGATGATCCGGCGTGCTGACCACCACGGCGTCGATGTTTCGCTGCTTCTCGAGCATGGCCCGGAAATCGAGATAGAAGGGGACCTTGGCGAAGCGCTGCAAGTTGCCCCAGCACCGGCGCGTGTCGGTGTCACACAGCGCGACAATGTTTTCCTTGAGGCCGGCGATGTTGGCGAGATTGCCGCCGCCTTGCCCGCCCGCGCCGATGATGGCCACGTTCAGGCGGTCATTGGCGCCTTGACGCCGTGGCGGTTCGTCCGCGGCGCTTGCCGGCCAGAAGCCGGTCCCGGAAACCAGCATCCCGGCCCCCGCAACGCTGCCGACTTTCAGGAAATCACGTCGATTCGCCATGAGAGAGTCTCCCCGGTGTACCCTGATGATGATCGCATCGGCCTGACAATCTACTCGCCCTCCCAGGGAGTTGCAAACATTTTTTCACGAGGTCCGATTACGAACCATGATGACTACAGATGTCGTTCTGTGACGATCTCCCACGGTCCTTGTGCACGGACCTGTGGCGCAGCCGAGGACCGATACCGCGCAGGCGTGCCGACGGGATGGCGGGTCGTTGCCTTTGGTTTCTGAGACTTCAATGTTGTCCGGCGGACGAGCGCACCGAGGCTGGTTGCGCTTTCAGCGCCCTGGAAAAGTTGCGCCGACCGGAACTTGCTCGTTTTGCGCGGACATGCCGGAGTGCGACCGCGAAGCTTGCAAGGCCCTGTCCTCCCGGCTGGCATGATCGAGCGTGCTGTTCAGCTGGATCACGCCGGCGCGGGCGAAGTAGCGGATGTCGCTCAGACTGATTGCGTCCGGCTGGTGGGCCAGACGGTAGATGGCGTTTAGCATCCGGCGGGCTTTGTGAAGCTGGCTGATATGGTCCATCATTTCTCCTGAGACGAAACAGGGCCTCCTGGCTCATCCGCGGGGCCGTACGGGGCATTCAGGGCAGTTCTTGCAGAACCAAGCTTTTGTGAAGAGGAGTCGGGAGAACTCCCAGGGCAGGACATCCGGGTGGGACCGATCGCAAGAATTCTATGAAGGCTCGGATGCTACGGCCAGATGTGGTTGTTAGGGAACCGCGAAGTGCGGCATGTGCGGCAATTGCGATCAACGAACCTGATCGCGGGCGAAGCGGAGGCTGCGTTCCTGGGCGCGTTGCCAGTCGCCCTGTTTTGCTATGGCGATGATCGCACGAAAGGCGTCCTGTTCGCCGGCGGACATTTTTCCTTCACTGGCCAGCCGATCGATGCCTTGCTCGACTCTGCTGAGCTTGTCAAGGTCGCGCGTGTTGCAAGCGTTGTAGAGCAGCTTCATGAGCGACAGGCTCTCCGCGCTGGTGACCTCGGGATACTGCTTGCAGCCGGGCCACCAGACGACTGTCACGGCGACGGCCAGGGTCGCGAGGGTCACAAGCAGCCACTTGAAGCGAGATCGACTCTCCGGTTCGTCCGCGTTCTTGCTCCTAGTAGTCGCCACCTGGGATATCTCCTAGGTTCATGCTGGACAGGGCGGCCCAGGTATTCAGGTTGATGGTCGTGGAGATGAAACGGACGCTGCCGTCGCCGAACAGGACATTGCCGCCGGACGGGGACCAGGGTGCGTACATCTGGCATACGTGGCAGGTCGGAAAGCTCGGCGCGTGTACGATACCCGGCTCGCTTGCCGCCGGCCCGCTATGGCACAGGACAAGAGTGGCCGCCTTGTCGCAGGTCGTGAATGGATACATCGCTGGATTGTTCGGGCAACAATCGGCGCCCGGGACGACGCCCACCCAGGTCTTGTCGCTGACGGAGGTGTGCTCGCCCACGAACACGGTGTTGCTCAGCCCGTCCGTGATGGTCGCGGTCTTCGTGCGTGAATTGCGAAAGAACGGTCCGCTGGCGACTGGTGTCCAGTCGTCGAGAGCCGGGGTGTGTCCCCAGGGCTCGTCCTGTCCCACGTTGGCGACGTAATGCGAGCGAGCAAACTCCGCGAGCACGTTGCCGCTGGCGTCCTTGACAACGGTCGGCCCCACCAGATTCGGCGCCGCCGGATTGATGAATACGCTCACCTCCGTCTTCACGGCGACGGCGTTGACCGGATCCCAGCAAGGCAGGTCCAGACGCAGCTGACGATAGAGGTTGTTTTGCTCGATGTAGGGCAGCAAGAAGGTTCCCCAAGCCCACCCAGGGGGCCCGTCCAGCGTGCTCGGATCGACTCCGGCGCTGGTGCTGTCGGAAACATATCCGGGCGGGAAGAACTTCGTCGTGTCATGGTAGTGATGAAAGGCGATGCCCATTTGACGCAGGTTGTTCTGGCTCTGCAAGCGCGCCGCCGCCTCGCGAACTTTTTGTACCGCGGGCACAAGCAGGCCTACCAGCGCGCCGATGATGGCGATCACCACCAGAAGTTCGATCAAGGTGAACGCCGGTCGCGAACGGGATCTTGCATGTTTCATGACGAATCCTCAGCCAAGCCTAATCACGGATGAATGTCGCCAATAGATTTCTATTTAGCCTCACCTAATCAAATCGTCAAGGCGCAGCGTAACATTCTTCGCAGCGGTACCAGCGAAGTCGAAAAACCCTTGAAATAGCGAGGAGTGTAACCGGTCACGGGTCGATATAGCTCGGAATCGTGGTTTCGGGTACTGTTGCGGTTGGCATGGATGCTCCACCGACAGTATCGGCAGAAGTGTTGGCATCGCTGCCGCCTGAAGTCCTTGCTTTGATCAAGTGGCAGGCGGAGCAGATTCGCGTGCTGACCGCGCGCGTGGCGGAACTCGAAGCCAAGCTCGGCAAGAATCCCAGCAACTCGTCGAAGCCGCCATCGACCACGCATCCGCATTACAAGAAGCCAGCAGCCAAGCCCAAATCGGGAC
>VGYC01000342.1 GCA_016873095.1 Planctomycetota bacterium
ATGCTGGCGTACAGCCTTCTCGTGCGGCAACTGCGGCAGAACCGTGCGCAGGAATGGGCACTCCAACGGCTGACGACCATCGGCGAAGCCTGTCGCGCGATGCTGCGTGAAACCCTGCGGACAACCCTGGGCTGGGCCATCAAGCAGGTCACCGAGTTTTCGCAGAGTCCGGACCATGTGGTCGCTCAGCTGGGGTTGGCTTAAGATTGCAAAACTTTAGTTATGACGTCCATGGCAATCAGACCTCGGAATCGTTCCACGGCGTCGATCGCAAGCTCACGGTCAATCGCGAGGGCTATGCGCGCCGCACGATGACCCATGATCCACTGGGCTGGTTGATCGAGGAAGCGTACTGGGGTGTGGACGGCAAACCGGCGTTGCACCCCGATGGCCATGTCCGCTACACGATTCGCCGCGATGAGTTTGGCAATCGCGCCGAGGCGAGCTTTTTCGACGCCCAGGGCGAGTTCACAATGCACAAGGATGGCTACGCCCGCTGGATTGCCAAGCACGACGAACGTGGCAACACCATTGAGGAGGCTTACTTCGACATTCAGGGAAAGCCGGTTGAGGCCCAGGGCGGCTACGCGCGCTGGCGTGCACGCTATGATGCGCGTGGCAACCGCGTGCATGAAAGCTTTTTCGGCGGCGACGGCAAGCCCATCCGTACTGCGGATGGCCTTGCTGCCATCAGCCGGACCTTCGATCCGCGCGGCAACTTGCTGGAACGGATCAATCTGGACGTGGACGGCAAGCGGCGGCCGCGACGCCTGGGAGCCGCGCGCTGGACGGCGAAGTACGACGCTCGCGGCAATCGCATCGAGGAGGCGTACTTCGACGCCGCCGGCCGACCGCTGTCGAGCAGCGCTGGCTGGCCGCAACGTCGCCGCACCTTCGACTCGCGCGGCAAGGTGCTTGTCGAGCAGTTTCTTGACGGTCACGGCAAGCCGCTGAAACTGCGAGACGGCGCGGCCTCGCTGCAGCACCAGTACAACGATCGTGGGCACCTCATAGCCACCGCCTACTTCGGCCTGGATGGCAAACCGATCCTGGGTGCCCAGGGTTACCACAAGCTCGCCTGGGTTCGCGACAATCGCGGGCAAGAAATCGAGCAGACCTTTCTTGGACTTCGTGGCGAGCCAGTGCTGAATCGGGATTACGGTTTCGCGCGCTTCACGGCCAAGTATGATGCTCAGGGTCGCCGCATCGAGCAGGCGACCTTCGGCCTGGATGGCAAGCCCATGATCCTGGGCGATGGCTCCGCCAGGCTTACCTGGAAGTACGATGCCCGCGGCGACAAGATCGCGGAACGCTTCCACGGTCCAGATGGCAAGCCGGTTCTGAGCCGCGCCGGCGTGGCCCGGTATGCCTATCGCTACGACGCCCGCGGCAACAAGATTGAGGAGTCCTTCTGGGACCTGGACAACCGGCCCGTCCGCCAGAAGAACCGCGGCTACGCGCGCGCGACCTGGCGCTATGATGATTTCAATCGGGCCACGGACACGCGTTACTTCGACGAGCAAGGCAAGCAACTGACGGCACGGGTGCTGATCCGTGGCGTGGAACCGGACAGCAAGGCCGCCGCCGTGGGCTTACGGGAGGATGACGTAATTGTTTCCTGCGACGGCCGGACAGCCACGAGCGCCGCCGCACTGCAGGCGACGCTGCTAGCCACACGCCGTGCGGGATCGTCGCGGCTCATCATCGACCGCGCGGGCCAGCGCCTGATGGTGACGCTGCCAGCAGATGCGGTTGATGACCTTGACTTCGAGGATCGCCTTGAAGCGTTTGCCGATTAGCGTTCCGCGATGCACCATAAATGCCGATTCGTTCGCAGGAAGATCTCGCCATTGCTGATGGCGGGCGAGGAATTCGTGGATTCGCCGTCGCCAAGCCGGTTGGTGGCCAGCAACTCGTACTTCGGGCTGGCGTTGAAGACAACGGTGCTGCCGTCGCGCGTGAAGACGTAAAGCTTGCCGTCGACATGAACCATCGAGCCCCAGTTGGTACCGGCTGGCCGTTTCTCGACCTTCCAGAGTTCCTTGCCCGTCTCGAGTTCGTAGCAGCGCGGCGTGCCGTTTTCCTCCAGAATGTAGACGTGGTCGCCAATGATGATGCCGCTGCCGACACGCTGGATATTCTTTGGGTGATGCCAGAGGCGATCCCTGGTGATGTCGCCCTTGCCGCCGACCTTGACCGCCAGCGCCGACTTGTTGTAGCCGGACATGGCGACGGCGATCTTGTGCTTGGGACTGTAGAGCGGCGACGTGTAGACGTACTCCATGAGCCCGTCGCAGTGCCATAGTTCCTTGCCGGACCGCGGATCGACGCTCTTGAGCTTGTAGGCTGGGCAATACAGAAGTTGATCCTTGCCGTCGATCTTGACGATCACCGGCGTGCCCCACGAGCTGAACTTCTCCGTCGTCTCCCACACAGTCTTGCCGGTCATCTTGCCGACGGCAAGCAGCGAATTGCCCCTGGGCCCGCCTTCGTTGGGTCCGCACCACAGGATGCAGAGTTCCTGATACAGCACGGGGGAAGAGGCGTTGCCGAAGGCATGTGCCCACTTGCCCAGGTCGGTGCGTTTCCACAGCTCTTTGCCGTCCAGATCATAGCAGTACATGCCGGCCGAGCCGAAGCTGACGACGACGCGCTCGCCGTCGGTCGCCGGCGAGGCGTTGGCGTACCAGTCCGGAGTCCAGTTCCGCTCCTTGAAATCGTAAGCGACGTCGTTTTTCCAGAGCTGCTTGCCGTCCTTGCGGTCGAAGCACATCAGGCTGCGGACGCTTCCTCCCTTGTTGGCAACGGTCAGGAAAATGCGGTCCTTCCAGATGATCGGCGTAGAGTTGCCCGGATGCGGCAGCGCGATCTTCCACTTCACGTTGTCCTTGTCGCTCCACCTGAGCGGCAGGTTTTTCTCGGTGCAGTACCCCTGGCCGCTAGCGCCGCGCCAGGCGGGCCAATCGTCGGCGCGGAGCAGACCGGCGGCGGCGTGAAAAACGAGTATTGTGAGCAAGTGTTTCATGGATTCCTCCGCTGGACGGACCCCGTTTTGTCTCGAAAGAGAGTTTACGGGGCAGATCCCCGAGGGCAATGCGGTCCCAGGCAGAGCCCAGAGCCTGAGACACAAACAAATGAAACACCGCTGCGCATCAGACTTGCGAGATGGCCTCATAAGCCTTACTATTTACACTGAAATACCCAGCTTGTCACCATTCGAGGTTTTGAGCCATGAGCAGCTTGTTGTTGATGGCGGCGCTATCCGCCGGCACCAACGCTCCGGAGCAGGTCTACTATTACTACCCGTATTCCTGCTATGCGTACCCTTGCTACAGCTACTGCTGGTATCCCGCCTGGCCAGGCGGGCCAATCATTGTCGTCCAGCAGGCTGATAGCAAGAAGGACAAGGCCAAGGACGACAAGAAGCAAAACGAGAAAAAGCAAGACGACAAGAGCGAGGGCAAGAAGGATGTCGAAAAGAAAGATGGCGAGAAGAAGGATCCCGAAAAGAAAGACCTGAAGCTTGGCAACCAGGCACTGCTGCTGGTGGAATTGCCGGCGGACGCCCAGCTCTTCGTGGATGGCAAGCAGATGAAGTCCGGTCAAGGGCGAGCGGCCATCATCACGCCCGCGCTCGACCCCAGCAAGACCTACGCCTACCAGGTTCGCGTCGAGCTTGTTCGTGGCGGACAAACCCTCAACGAGACGCAAAGCGTCGTACTGCGTCCCGGACACCGCTCGCGGGCCAGCTTTGCCGGGCTGGAAACGCGCGCCGAAGTCCTGGCGGATCGCTGACACATCAGCCACATTGCGGCTGGGCACGACGCCCAGCCTCATGCGGCAGCCTTTGGTTGTAACCATGGATCACGGCGCACGCAGGCAACAAGTGCAGGCCATGTTGGGCGCGGGGGCGGTCGATGCAGCGCTCATCACCAATCCCGTCAACGTCACCTACCTCACCGGCTTTACCGGCGATAGCAGCTACCTGGTCGTGCTACCGGCACGAGTTATTCTCGTGAGCGACGGCCGGTTCGTCGTGCAACTCGCGGAGGAATGTCCCGGCCTGGAGACGCACATCCGTCCGCCGTCGCAGTCGATCACCGAGGCGGCCAGCGCGGTGCTGGGCAGAATAGGATTGCGTACTGTCCTCCTGGAAAGCGGCCACATGACGGTTGCCGACTACGAGCTGCTGCGCAGCAAGACGACACTGGACTGGAAGCCCGTCGCCGGCCGCGTGGAGCAGATGCGCATGATCAAGGACGATGCCGAGGTTGCAGAAATCCGCCATGCCATCAGGATCGCCGAAAAGGCATTCACGATGTTTCGCGCCATGCTCCGCCCCGACGATCGCGAGAAGGACATGGCAGACGCCATGGAGATGTTTGTGCGCAAGGCGGGCGGCAGCGGCTGCGCCTTTCCGCCCATCGTGGCCGTCGGAGAACGGGCCGCCTTGCCACACGCGCCGCCGACCGAGCGCAGTCTCGAGGACGAGGATCTTGTGCTGGTCGATTGGGGGGCCACCGGCCGGCTCTACAAGAGCGATTTGACGCGAGTCCTGTTGACGCATCCCCAGGCGATGGCAAGCCGCCGTCCCGGCAGTACTACGACGCTTGCCGACGTCCACCGTGTCGTACTCGATGCGCAGCAGCAGGCCATCGCATTGCTGCGTCCGGGGGTCAAGGCGCTAGAGGTTGATGCGCAGGCACGCGAGTTCATCGCCGCCGCCGGATTCGGCGACCACTTCAATCATGGGCTGGGCCACGGCTTCGGCTTGCAGATTCACGAGGCTCCATTCCTGAAGCCGGGCCACGACATCGTGCTCAAAGCCGGCATGGTCGTCACCGTCGAGCCCGGCATCTACATCGAAGGCTGGGCCGGCATTCGCATCGAGGACGATGTGCTCATCACTGCCGACGGACATGAAGTGCTGACCAGCGTGCCGCGCGACATCGAGGCCAGTGTTCTGAATTTCTGACGCCGCTGACAGCCAAGCGGTCGGCCGCGTGATCGCGCGGAGCGGCATCACACCCGACATGAAACTGAAAGCCGCCTCAGGGATTTGAACCCTGGACCCCAGCTTTACGAAAGCTGTGCTCTACCGCTGAGCTAAGGCGGCGTACCTGCCAGAATCGTACCGAATGAGCGGGCGATGGTAAAGGGGACTGCGCTCAGGCAGAGCCCGTTGCGATGTACGACGAGCCAGTCTTTTTTCGGTTCTCACCAAGGGGCAAAAATCTCTTCCCCCGCAGAACTCTCGACTTCGTAAGAATAA
>VGYC01000343.1 GCA_016873095.1 Planctomycetota bacterium
GCCTAGAGGAGCTACTCCCCGACCGCTGGCAAGCCGCCGAGCCCAAGGCCGCCCCGGCCGGAACGACTCCGGCTACCGCCTCGCCAACCCCAGCCGCTTCCCAGCCCTGAGCGCCCGAAACCGACCCGCGCGGCACCGGCGCGGCACCGGCGCGGCACCGCCAGCGCGCTACGCGGTTCGCCGTACGGACACGAAAGAGGGATGATTTCTGGTTTTTTCATCCGGCATCCGTGCGGTCTTCAGGACGAATCCGTGAGCGTGCGCTCCAGGCTGCGTCGGCGTGTTTCATGGTTCGTGGTTGCGGCGCCCGGGTGTCACGTCGTTGTCAGCGAATGCGGTTGCGGGTGCAACCGTTCGCGCGCGTGCTGCACCAAACACATCTACGGGGTCGGCCAGGTTGCCTGGCAAGCAGTTCACTTGCGGCGTCCCGACTGCGCGAGGCACACGTCACGGTGTCGTACCTGTCCCGTGACTCTCCCCTGCGCCCCGGAGGGGTTGGGAGGAGGCCACGGCGTGATCCTCGTCGCGCCCTAGAAATTCAGCCGTTCCGCAACGTCGGCCAGTACGATCATTCAAATGCACGGGCTCATCTTGCCGGCGCCAACTGGGCTCTCCTGGGCGGAGCGGGCGAGGCGCTGGCAAGCGTCCTAGTATTGTCGCGGCTCGACGCGCGGGCAGCGGTCGCGCAAACTCATACGGCTCGTCATGTCTTGTCTTGTCTTGTCTTGTCATGTCTTGTCTTTAACCCTCACCCCGACCCTCTCCCAGAGGGAGAGGGAGATGTAAAGGCCACGGCCCGGGGGCCAACCAAAACGTCAGGGTCGGGCACAGCGACGCATGGCGACTCCCACAGACGGGTACGTGGCGACAAGCAGCTTGCTTGTCCGCCCAATCAACCGAAAAGCCCACAAGCTGGCAGCTTGTGGCTACGATCTTGGCTACGATCTACGACCCAAAGAAACGTCGTTCATCACTCAGTTTGAGTTTCTGCGGCGTCCTGGTGGTTTGGCCGTAATCCTGCATGATCTGCATGTGTTGTAGGTGTGGGTCGCGTGACGGTCGCAAAGGCAGGGACAGGTCAATCACCTCTGGCGTACAATAGTGGGATGGCCAGTTTGTCGCCGCAACCAATCAGCTCCGCCGAAGCTCGCCGGCGACATGCGGTCGTCCTGCAATTGGCACGCGGGCTCGGGTTCGTTGGCCGTGTCGAGTACAGACACGTGCATAGTCAGTCGGGTGGGGCGCAGTATGGCCGCGGGGCTGCGGCTGGCAGCGATCTGTTGACGGTATACGCGGAGGCGTTTGCGCGGGACGCCGATCCGGACGATTTTTCCCTCGCGGGGATCATCGCTCACGAGCGCGGACACCAAGTATTGGCGAGGCACCCGCGGCTGTCCGTATTGTTGGCTTCGGCCAGTGCGGCGGCCGAAGAGGTGCTAGCGTCATTGCTCGGGGCGCTCGTCCTCGAGCCAGGGCCGGATCGCGATACGCTCTTGGAAAAGGCGGCTTTTGAGTTGCTGAGTCGAGGAGCGAGCGTCGAAACGGTTGAGCGCGTAGTCGCGAACCTTTGGGAACAACTGGGAAGCTGTTATGATGGGCCGCATGACTCTGCGAGAAGTCCGGGAAGCACTTGCGGAAGCCAGGGCAAGAAAAAAGGCGAAGGCATCGGCGGCGCCTATAGTCAAGGAACTGGAGTCTCTGGCCCGGCTACTCGAACGGGAGGCGAAAGCCGATACGAGCGCGAAGCAGGCAGAACTAGGCACTGCAGCGGACGGCGGGGACCATGGCGGTTCTCGGCGCCCGGCCCGACCCCGCGGCCCCCGCCGCCGCTGAGCTGGCGCGTTGGGAGACAGAAACGAAGGTATTCCATGGAAGAGCTGCCCAGGTCAATCGTGCTCATCAAGTCCGCTCGCCAGGAGCGCGACCAAATCCTACGCGCTGCCAGCCACGTCCAAACCGCCGGTTGGATTTCCAGGGTTTCGACCCACCCGAAAAAGACCTGGGAGTCGGACCTGCCTGGTCCGGCGCTCCGGGAACGATTCCTACACTGTCATCGATCGAGCAGGCCCTGAAAAAAGTCCAACGAATGCAGGAGACGGGCCAGCTCTGACAGTGACCTGGCGTGATGCCGATCCAGCGGCCTCATTATCGGTTTTTTCTCCCAGCAGTACGGCATCGCGCTTGGATCCCGGTTCAGTGTGGAGTTCATCCCATCGCTGGGTTGGTTCCGTGTCGAAGAACAGCTTGCAACCATTGAACGCCTTCGACGCAAGATGCCGCCCTGTCCTGGTTCAGCGTTACAGACTGGGCAAGCAACGGCACAACGGTATTGTACTCCGAAGGGTGTACCGCTCAGGCTGGACCCATCCATGGAGCCGTGATGACCGCAAGTGAGTTGCCCGATTGATGTCCCTGCACACGAAGATTCTACTGGGCCTGCTGCTCGGGGCGGCGTGCGGGGTGACGGCCAACCTGGCGGCGCCGCCGCCCAGCCCGCCTGTCGAGGCCGTCGCACTGGTCGGCGGCGTGTCGGCCGGCGGGGCGTTCCCTGCTGGCATTCCCTGGCAAGCGGTGCGCGAAGCGTCCCTGCCGCCGCCCGGGACCGTGCTGGCCTGGGTGCTGCGGTACATCATGGAGCCTGTCGGGCAGATCTTCTTGCGGCTGCTGTTCATGACGGTGATTCCGCTGGTGTTCGCGTCGCTGGCGGTCGGTGTGGCCAAGCTTGGCAACATGGGCAGCCTCGGCCGCATCGGCGTCCGCACCTTCGCCTACTTCATCCTGACCATGACCTGCGCGGTCGCCATCGGGCTCTTGCTGGTCAACACCTTCCGTCCCGGTGAGGCCATCCCCCGGAGCACGCGTGACACCTTGCTGGCCCAGTATGCCGAGGAGGCCGGCAAGAAGACCGCCGCACCGGTGAGCTTCGGCATCGATACGTTCGTCAGCATCATTCCGCGCAATCCGGTGCAAGCCGCCGCCGACATGCACATGCTCGGCGTCATCTTCTTCGCCCTCATGTTCGGCATTGGCCTGACGCACATCGACCCGGAACGGGCCCGGCTGGCCTTGCAGGTCCTGGAAGCCGTCGGCGACGTCATGGTCGTGATCCTCAACTTCGCCATGCGGCTGGCGCCTTACGGCGTGTTCGCCCTGATCTTCTCGGTCACGGCCCGCTTCGGCTTCGACCTGCTGCGGCCGCTGGGCTTGTACGTGGTCATCGTGCTGCTCGGCCTGGCCGTGCAGATGTTCATCGTGCTGTCGATCCTGGTCTGGACGCTGTCGCGCATCCGGCCGCTGGAGTTCTTCAAGCGCATCCGCGACGTGCTGGTGACGGCCTTCTCGACGAGTTCGAGCAACGCCACGCTGCCGACGTCGCTGCGCGTCACCGAGACGGAGCTGGGCGTGCCGCGGCACATCTGCGGCTTCGTCCTGCCCCTGGGCGCGACCATGAACATGAACGGCACGGCCCTGTTCGAGGGCGTCACCGTCATGTTTCTGGCCCAGGTGTTCGGCGTCTCGCTCGACCTCGGCAGCCAGATCATCATCGTGGTGCTGTCGGTGCTGACGGCCGTCGGCGCCGCCGGCGTTCCGGGCGGCTCGATCCCGTTGCTGGTCATGGTGCTGGCCTACGCCGGCGTCCCGGCCAGCGGCCTGGCCCTCATCCTCGGCGTTGACCGCCTGCTGGACATGTGCCGCACCACGCTCAACGTCGTCGGCGACATCACGGCAGCGACGTTCATCGCACGCTCGGAGGGTTACGCGCTGGCCAGTCGCGCGGAGACTCGCGCTGAAACGATGTGAACCGTCTCGTCCTGAATCGTGACAACGCACTGAATCCGCTCGCCCTCAAGCATTGATCTGGTAGTGCTTGATCACGTCCTCGTCGATGTCGATGCCCAGTCCGGGCTTGGTGGGGACGTCGACGAAGCCATCGCGCACCTCGACGGGCTGCTTGACCAGCTTGTCACGGAACGGGTTCTCATAGACATCGAGTTCCAGCATGGGCGTCTCGGTGGTGCGCGACCAGGTCTCATCGGGCAAGAGCGCGAGGACGTGCAGCGTGGCGGCGATGACGATGGCGCCGCCCCAGCAATGCGGGTTGCTCTGCATGCTCCACAACCGGGCCATCTCGCAGACGAACAGACATTCGCCGATGCCGCCGCACAGGCTCACATCCGGCTGAATGATGTCGAAGGCCCGCCGGCAGATGAGCTCGCGGGCCGGGCCGCGCGAATCGAGCACCTCGCCGCCGGCGATGGCGATATCGAGCTTGTCGGTCAGCACCTCGTAGCCGGCGTAGCACGGCGATTCCGGCAACGGCTCCTCGAACCAGTAGAAGCCGAGCCTGTCCAGTTCGTTGCCCATGCGGATGGCCGTGGACAGCGTGTAGGCGCCGTTGCCGTCGGCCATGAGCTTGATGTCCTTGCCGACTGCCTGACGGACGGCGGCGGCGGCGGCCACATCGCGCTCCAGCGGCTGTCCGCCCAGGCGCATCTTCATGGCGCGGAAGCCCATCTGCACAGCCGCCTTGGCGTCGCGCGGATACTGCTGCTCCGGGTTCTCGTCCTCGGTGTAATTCATGGTCGAGGCATAGACGGGCACGCGCTCACGCAGCCGGCCGCCGTAGAGTTCGGCAATGGGCAGGCCGAGCGCCTTGCCCCAGAGGTCATGCAACGCGATATCGACGGCGCCGACGGCCAACCCGTTGCCGAAGTTCGGCCCCCACATCTGCCGCCAGTTCTTGCGATGCTGCCGCGGATCCTTGCCCAGCAGCGCGGGACCAATCTGCTTCTCGATGATGCCGCGAACGTCGCCCAGCACCGCCGTCTCACCCCAGCCGGTCAAGCCGTCGTCAGTGGTCAGCTTGACCAGCAGCGAATCGCGCTCCCTGTACATGAAGGTGGACGGCCCAATGGCCTTGGGCAAGCGATGCTGCACATGGAAGGTCTGGACAGAGGAGATTTTCATGGGTGTCTCTGGTTTTCTAATAACCACGAAGGGTATTGGTTCACGGCGCGGGCAATAGAGATATTGCCCTTTGTTGATTGTGGTGGGCTTGGACTGCCTCGACAAGCCAGTCGAAGACGTTGCAGGATTGGCGGC
>VGYC01000344.1 GCA_016873095.1 Planctomycetota bacterium
AACGCATGAAACCAAGCGATCCTGCGGCTTTCGGCCATGCCTACCTCGTCAAATCACCCACTCGTTTTCCTGATGAGCCATTTTTCGAGAAGTCGATTGGAGGCGCCGATGCGAAAGGATGCGAGCCGAGGGCGGACCTCGGAACGTCCCACGCGCGAGGACATCGTTGACCTCCTCGGCGATGTCGACGATGCCACGGTCACCGCGATCCTCAGCACCGGTGCTTCGCTCGTAGAGATCGTGGAAGCAGCGCGCTGGGCGGCTGGTGAAGCCATCGCTGCGGTCGAGCGGCGACCTCTGTCAGGACCGACCTCGGTGGTCTACGACATCCTGGTCACGACACCGACCTTCGATCCCGCCTCAAGCGAGCCTTAGCCCGGTAGTTCGCTCGGGGATGGTCGGGATGCCCGCTTTCGCCGCAGCTACCGCGCATCGACACGTTGTCAGGGGTGCTGCAGCGCCGCTGGAGTTTGCGGCTTGCCCACCAGCGCGTGACCGCATTGGCTAGACTCTCAGCGTCGCCCCATCTCGGCATTGGGTCTCCGCCCTGGCCGCAGCCGGTCGTTCTTTCGCTTGCAGCTGCCTACCTGCTGTTGTGGATCGTCACCGCCGTCAATCCACACGACCGCTTCGACTGGCTACTCGAAAACTTGCTGGTGTTTGTCTTGACCGGCAGCCTGGTCGTTACCTATCGGCGGTTTGCCTTCTCCACTGCCTCCTATGTCTCCATCCTCGCCTTTCTCAGCTTCCATGCCGTCGGCGCGTTCTACACGTACTCCGAGACGCCACTCGGGTTCTGGCTCCAGAACCTGCTTGGGCTCGCACGCAATCACTACGACCGGCTCGTCCATTTCGCCTTCGGGCTGCTATTTGCCGTCCCGGTTCGGGAGTTGCTGGTGCACGTCACGGGACTTCATGGCGCTCGAGCAAGTGTTGCGGCGTTCGTTTGCGTGCTCGCTCTGAGCACCGGCTACGAGCTCGTCGAGTGGTGGGTTGCTGCGATCGTAAGTCCGGAGGCGGCCTACGCCTATCTCGGAACGCAGGGCGACGTGTTCGACGCCCAAAAGGACACCACCCTCGCCATCTGCGGGGCAGCGCTCGCCCTAGTTGCGGTGGCTGGGGTTCACGCCGTCTCTAGGCACACCGTTCGTCGCGCGCACCGCACAGCCAATCTCGCGCATCAAGCCAAATCGAGGACCCGGCGGCGTCGGACTTGATCAAGGTCAAGGCCGAACGCTCGTCTAGGTCTAGAAATATTCAGATGAAATCGGCAAGGATGTTCGCGCCATTTGCGGCGGTGGCGATTGTTGCGCTGCTTCCGGCCCCTGACGGCATTGCGCCGCATGCCTGAAATTTCTTCGCCATTTTCGTCGGTGTGGTTCTAGGCCTCATCTGCGGATGTCTGCCGAGTGCGGCAATCGGCCTCGTCGGTGTAACGGCCGCCGCCGCCCTGGCGCCGTGGGTATTGTTTGGGACAGCCGAGATGTCGACGCCGGAGTTCAATGCGCCGCGACGTGCGATCGAGTGGGCGCTCTCCGGTTTCGGCAACAGCACAGTGTGGCTGGCTTTCTCGGCCTTCATGTTCGGCACGGCATACGATCGTACCGGTCTCGGCCGCCGCATCGCCCTGGTCCTGGTGAAGCTGATGGGCCGGAAACCCCTGTTCCTCGGCTACGCCGTCATGCTGTCGGATGTCATTCTCGCACCCTTCACACCTTCGAACACGGCGCGCAGCGCCGGAATGATCTTTCCGATCATCCGCGCCCTACCGCCCTTGTATGACTCGAAGCCGCACGATCCATCCGCGCGTAAGATCGGCGCATATGTTCTTTGGATGGGTTTCGCAACAAGCTGCGTGACCAGCTCGCTCTTCCTGACCGCCTTGGCGCCGAACTTGCTCGCGGTCGATTTCATTCGCCGGATTGGCGGCGTCGAGATCAGCTGGTTCACTTGGTTCATTGCCTTCGCGCCCGCTGGCATCCCACTGCTCATCGTGTTGCCGATACTCGTCTATTTTGTCTACCCGCCGGAGCTGAAGGAAAGCGCGGAGACACCCGCCTGGGCGCAACAGGAACTGATCAGGCTCGGCCCGCCTTCGCCGCGTGAGTACGCGGTCGCATCCCTCGCTCTGGCCGCAATCCTCCTTTGGATCTTCGGCGCCCCGATCATCAATCCGACCACAGTTGCTCTGGTCGTCATTTCGACGATGATCCTTGGCGGCATCGTCACATGGGATGACTTGGTGGCCAATCGCGATGCGTGGCAGGCCCTTACGCTGCTGGCAACTCTGGTCACCCTATCGGACGGCCTGACGCGGACCGGTCTTGTCGCCTGGTTTGCCGAGAATGCTGGCACAGCGATGCAGGGGCTATCGGCGAATCTGACGATCATCGGGCTCGTCCTCATCTATTTTCTTTCGCACTACCTCTTCGCCAGCCTGACCGCCCATGCCACAGCAATGCTACCGATCCTGCTGGCGCTGGGGCTCACCATGCCAGGCGTGCAATTCGAGAAACTCGCGTTGCTGCTCGGCTTGAGCCAAGGACTGATGGGCGTGCTCACCCCGTACGCCACGGGCCCCGCGCCGGTTTACGCGAGCAGCGGCTACATCACCTCGCCCGAATTTTGGCGTCTGGGCACGATCTTCGGCGTCATCTTTTTGGCGAGCCTGCTGATGTTGAGCGCGCTATTGGTCCGGTGATTCGCATTGTGGCCATCGCATTGGACCCCTCGATCAATGTCAGGGGCAGCGACGACGGCAGAGGGCAATCCCCTCTGCGGCCGAAGCATGATTGGTACAGCGCGTCGACTCCCCTTGAACCCCGGCAGGTCTGGCAGCGCCCACGAAGATTCCGCTGCGTCCGAGCGGTAAATCCGAGCGTCGGAAGAATCTGGTCGTCTAACTTTTTAAAATACCTGGCGTCCCCTAGGGGATTCGAACCCCTGTTTGCGCCGTGAGAGGGCATTAATCTGGACATTCCTGGACGCTGGCGAATTCACGCACCCCGCAGAAATCCTCATTTCATGCCCGTTTCCTGTCCATCGTTGTCCACCGACGTTCGGGCAGGTATATTAGCCATGAAATAGCCATGGAACGGAAACGGGAAAATGTCACGCAAGATTCGCGACACGAACCTGGAAACCCGCGAAGCACGGCGCCGGCTGGCGGTGCGCCCCGAGCCGCACTGGCGCCTGCTCGACCGCGGGCTGCATCTGGGCTATCGCCGCATCGCCAAGGACCGGCCGGGCACGTGGACGGCCCGCCGGCGCGCCATGGACGGCCGGTATGCTGAGCTGCGGATCGGGGCGGCAGACGACTACTCCGAGGAGGACGGGTTGACGGTGCTGGCGTTCTCGGCGGCCCAGCATCGCGCACGCGACTGGGCGGCGCAAACGGCCCGCGAGGATGCCGGTCTGGCGCCAAGGCGCACAAGCCCCTACACCGTCGCCGATGCCGTGGGCGACTATCTGAAGTGGTTTGAGGGACACCGCAAGAGCATCCGGCAGACGCGCGATGCTGCCGAGCGCTACATCATTCCCGCGCTCGGTGCCTGCGACATCGCCAAGCTGACCACACCGGCCATCAAGCGCTGGCATGAGGGGCTGGCGGCGGCGCCCGCCCGGGTCCGCTCCGCCAAGGGCCGGCCGCTGCGGCACCGCAAGGGATCGGGCGACGACGACGGCCGGCGCAAGCGGCGCGCCACGGCCAACCGCAATTTGACCGTGCTAAAGGCGGCGCTCAACCACGCCTGGCGCGAGGGCCACGCGGCGAGCGACGATGCATGGCGTCGGGTCAAGCCGTTCCGCGCCGTCGATGCGCCCGTGATCCGCTACCTGACCGATGCAGAGTGCGCGCGGCTGGTCAACGCCGCATCGCCCGAGTTCCGGCCGATGGTGCGCGCGGCGCTGCTGACCGGCTGCCGCTATGGCGAGCTGGCACAGTTGCGCGCCGCCGACTTCAACCCGGACGCGGGAACGCTGCTGATCCGCACCGGCAAGGCGGGCAGGCCGCGCCATGTAATTCTGACAGACGAAGGCCGGGACTTCCTCGCCAGCGCGGTTGCCGGCAAGGCCGCGGGCGATTTGATCTTGACCCGGCCGGGCGGCGCCAAGTGGGGGCCGTCGCACCAGCAGAGGCCGATGGCCGAGGCGTGCAAGCGGGCGAAGATCGCGCCGGCCGTGTCGTTCCATGTCCTGCGGCACACGCATGGAAGCCTGCTCGCCATGCGCGGCGTGCCCATGGCCGTGATCGCCAAGCAGCTCGGTCACGCCGACACGCGCATGACCGAAAAGCACTACGCGCACCTGTCACCCAGCTACGTCGCCGACACCATCCGGGCGAGCTTCCCCACGCTCGGCATCGTCGAGGCAGGCAAGTTGCGCGCGTTGCGCTGATCGGAGCGGAGCCTGGCGCCGGGGCCTGACGCGCCAGGGTTTACACCTGTTGCGCCTGGCGCTACACTTGGGCCGATGATCCGCAGCTTCCGCCACAAGGGCCTGCGCGACCTGTTCATGGCCGACGACGCGCGCCGGCTCAGGGCCGATCTGGCGGAGCGCTGCCGGGTGCGATTGATGCAGCTTCATCACGCGGCGCGACCGCAGGACATGAACATTCCGGGCTTCGACTTCCACGCCCTGCGCGGCCGGCCCGTGCGCTATTCGGTGCATGTCAACGGCCCGTGGTGCATCACGTTCGAATGGCAGGACGGCGACGCGTGGCGCGTCGACCTTGAGCAATACCACTAGGGAGACCGGAACATGGCACGCAGGAAGGAATACACGGTCAAGGGCGAGCCGGCGCTGGCGCCGATCCATCCCGGCGCGATCCTGCGCGACGACGTGCTGCCCGCGCTCGGTCTCAGCGTCAGCGAGGCCGCGCGCCAGCTTGGCGTGACGCGCCAGACCTTGCACCGGATCATGGGCGGCGCCATGGCCGTGTCGCCCGAAATGGCGCTCCGCCTCGGCCGCTTCTGTGGCAACGGCGCGGGCCTTTGGCTGCGATTGCAAGTCGCCCACGATCTGTGGCGCGCCGAAAAAAGGCTGCGCGCGGAGATCGCGGC
>VGYC01000345.1 GCA_016873095.1 Planctomycetota bacterium
GGCGGCTGACCTCATGCGCAGGGTGCGCGCGGCTTGCACGTCCGTTGAAACAACCACCGGCGCCTTTCCGGCGAAGGATGTCGCGCCGGAAGTCCGTCAGCGCATCGGCGTCGCCTTGCGCAAGCACAGGGACGATGGCGTCCATACCTATCGCATCCCGGCGCTTACCACAACGCCCAAGGGGACGTTGCTGTGCGTGTATGACATGCGCCGGCGCATGGGACGCGATCTCCAGGAAGACATCGACATTGGCCTGAGCCGAAGCGCCGATGGCGGCAAGACGTGGGAACCGGTGCGCGTCATCATGGACATGGGCAAGTACGGCGGACTTCCCGAGGAGCAGAACGGATGCAGCGATCCGGGCATCATCGTCGATCAGAAGACCGGCGAGATTTTTTGCTTCGCCGTGTGGATGCACGGCAATCCCGGCAAGCACCAGTGGACTGGCGACGGCTCGGCGCCAGGTTACGAAATCGGCAAGGCCACGCAGATTCTCATGGTCAGCTCGAAGGATGACGGGCTCACGTGGACCAAACCGCAAAACCTGACGCGCAAGCTCAAGCCGGCGGAATGGTGGCTGTTCGCGCCGTCGCCGCAACCAGGCATCAACCTGGCTGACGGCACGCTGGTCATGCCCGTGCAAGGCCGTGACGCCAAGGGCGTTGAGTTTTCGACGATCATGACCAGCGGCGACCATGGCGCCAACTGGACTGTGGGCGCGCCGGCGTATAGCGGCGGCAGCGAGTGCCAGACCGTGCAGCTTGGCGATGGCTCCCTTATGCTCAACATGCGCAATGAACACGAGCGCTTCCGGGCAGTGTTCGTGACCAAAGACCTGGGGAAAAGCTGGCAGCCGCACCCGACCAATCGCAAGACACTTGTCGAGCCGAATTGCAACGGCAGCCTTCTCCGTGTCGATTACCTGGAAGCCGGCGTGAAGAAGCATGTGCTCCTTTTCTCGAATCCGCACACGCAAAAGGGGCGAACACATCAAACCATCCAGGTCAGCTTTGACGATGGCCTCACCTGGCCCGGGTCGCACCATTTACTACTTGATGAAGGTCGCGGCGCCGGCTACCCCAGCCTCACGCGCGTGGACGATCGCCACATCGGCATCGTGTATGAGGGAAGCCAGGCGCATCTCGTGTTCGAGAAGGTCTCGCTGGTCGAGCTGGTTAAACCTGGTTGGATGCGGCAAACGGTTTCGCCGGAAAGCATCAAATACCTGCAAAGACTGCGCAAGAACATCCCCTTCGGCACGAACGATTTTGATCTGGCAGGATTACGGGCGGGCATGGGATCCCGTCGCCTGCCAACCATCAAGGGCGTCAAACTCATCAAGGTGAAGATCGGAGACATTCCCTGTGAGTGGGTGCTGGCGCCCGGCGCGGCCCTCGATCTGCGGCTGCTGTATCTGCACGGCGGCGGCTTTGTCGCGGGCTCCGGAGGATACTATCTGGCGCAGGCGGCGCACCTCTCGGCGTCGGCAAAGTGCGCCGTCCTCCTCCCCGACTATCGGCTGGCACCAGAGAGCCGCTTCCCTGGCGGACTTGAGGATTGTGTTTCCGCCCACAAATGGCTGGTCGCGAACGGACCGGCCGGCCCTGGACCGGCCAGAGCCACATTCGTAGCCGGGGATTCCGCCGGCGGCAACTTGACCCTGGCGACCCTGCTGGCGCTGCGGGACCGCAAACTGCCGCTGCCTGCCGGAGGAATCGCCATTTCACCGGTCACCGACCTGACCCTGACCAGCGAGTCGCTGCGGACCGTCAGCGACCCCATCATCAGCGCGCGAACCATGCCCGTGTTCCGCCAACATTATCTGGGGAAGAGCGATCCTCGCGATCCGCTGGCCTCGCCCGTCTTTGGCGACTACCGTGGCATTCCACCGCTGTTGATCCAGGTCGGCGAACACGAGATGCTCCGTGACGACAGCATCCGGGTGGCGAGGAAGGCTCGCGCGGACGGCATCTCGGTGAAGCTCGACGTTTGGCCGGGCATGTTCCATGTGTTCCAGTCCCACGAACCGTTGCTCCCTGAAGCCCGAGAGGCCATCGCTCACATTTCTGAGTTCATGCACTCGTGTCTGCCCCGAGAGTAGGGGCTTTTCCAATGAAGCTACCTTTATCCCCATTGAGCTGGGCAGCCCCACGGGACGCGACTCATGCCGTCAGATGAGCATGAGTTTGCGCTGCCACGACGAAAGGAACTCACAGCCCGTAGCGGTGACCAGCACGTCTTCCTCCAGCCCGATGAATCCAGAGGCAGTCGGCACGCCCAACTCCAGTGTGAACACGTTGCCGACCTCGACTATGGCCTCCACATTCCGGCCGTAACATGGCCAGCGCGGCCCCAGAATGGTGCCGCCGTCGTGGACTGCTCGCCCCAGACCATGACCCAGCCCGTGCTTGAACTCGGAGTATCCGGCGTCCACCACAACCTTCCGGGCGGAGGCGTCCACCTCGAATCCTCGCACTCCGGGTCTCAGGGCCGCGGCGCCTGCCTCGATGGCGCGCACCACCGTGCTGAAGGCCCGTTGCACGTCGGCGGGCGGCGCCGACTCGCCCGGCCGTCGCACGTACCACATTCGCTGAAGATCCGAGCAGTAGCCATCACGGCGGACTCCCAAGTCGATGTGGACCAGATGCCCCGGCTCGATGCGGACCGTCGCCGAAGGATAGGTGTGGCCGAGGTCGGACGATGGGCCGCTATTGACGATCGGACACCCCTCGGCTGGCCATGCCGGCGCCACGCCCAGCTCGGCGAACCGCGCGTGGACGAGCGCGGCCAGCTCCCACTCGCTCAACCCCGGTCGGATCTGCGGAGTGAGCCAGCCGACGATCTGCTCGGTCACGGCCACGGCCTGGCGGATGCGCTCGACTTCCGCCGGTGACTTGCGGCCGCGCAACCGTGCCAGCAGAGAGGCGGCGCTGGTCAGCCGCTCCAGGTACGGTGTGCCGCTCAGCAGTTGCTGAAGCAACAACCAGTGACCATGAGTCAGGCCATCGGCTGTCACGTCGTCGAGGCTGTAATTCAGTCCGATCTGTCGCGGATCGAGCCGCCGCAGGACCTCCAGCAGTGGGCCGCGAATGTCCTCGTCGTAGCCGATCACTTCCCGGAAGATGCCCTTGGCCCGGATGGCCGAGGTGTCGAAGTTCGCGACAATGGCGATGCGCTCGCCGCTGGCGCCGAAGAAGAAAGCGGAATTGCGAACCACGCCAGCGCCGACGACCTGCTCCATGCCCGGATCGGGATGCAGATCCGTTTCGCGCGCGAATGTCAGCCAGCAGTCGAGCCCGGTCTCGGCCAGCAGCGCCTGGGCCTGGTCGGCTTTCTCGTGCAACAGCATGTCATCACTCATTGGTTCGATCAGTCCGCTCCAACCGCGACGGTCGGCCGGTTGTGCTGGACCAGCGAACTAGGTAGCTGCCACTTGTCACTTCGGCACAATCCACACCCTCACGGTCCCGTCATCCCCGCCGGTCAAGGCAATTCTGGCGTCGGCCGACACGGCCACGGTTCGGACTGGGCCGACATGACCCCTGAGCCGATGGATCTCGTTGCCGGTGGCGACATCGGACAGCACGACATCGCCGTCGAGGCCGGCGGCCAAAATGTAGCGGCCGCTCATCGAGAATGCCAGGCTTGTCACGCCGCCTTCGCGCATGGGAAAGCGGCGAATCTCCTTGCCGTCGGTAAGGTTCCACAGCCGTTGGGTGAAGTCAGTCGGAATCAAACTGGCAACGTTGTCGCCGTTGCCAGTAACCGCGTGCTTGCCATCCGGGGAAATGGCAGCCGCATTGACGTAACTGCGATGCCCCGTCAGGGTCTGAATGAGATCACCGGTTGTCACGTCGTAGAGCCGGGCTACGCGGTCTCGGTGCCCGCAGAGGACCTGCCTGCCGTCTGGCGACAGGGCCAGGGCGAAAACGTCGCGCGTGGCGCCAATCTCCGGCGCATTCGGCGGCAACGGCGGCAGCTTGACCTGGTACAGCTCCTTGCCGTCGGCGAGGTCCCAGAAACGCACGGTGCCGTCGATGGAGCCCGTGACGAGCCGTTTTTCGCCGGGCAGAAAAGCCAGGCCACGAATGCCGTGCCAGTGCCCCTTGAACCGGTGAAGCTCCTGCTGGTCGGCAATCCGACATAGGCGTGCGGTGTTGTCGTCGAAGCCGACGCCCACGGCGACATGCTCGCCGTCCAGCCCGAACGCCACCGAGCGGATGGGCTGCGGATATCCCTTGAAGCAGGCTATCTCGGCTCCTGACTCAAGATCCCAGACACGCACCGTCTTGTCTTCGCTGCCGGTGACCGCCTTCCGTCCGTCCGGCGAAAATGCGACCGCCGTGACGCTGGCTTCATGACCGCGCAGGCAAAGGACTTCACGCACCTCATCGGGAGAATTTTGCGATGCAGACTTGCCAGGCCTGTCCGGTGTATTCAAGACCAAGGCGATGATTCCGGCGGTCGCCATTAGGATGCCGACAAGGACCGAGATGCCGAGGCGCGTGCGGAGCCAACGAGAGCCGTCGCCTTTCTGTTCCCGATAATCACCAGCCCGCAGTGCCTCCACGAATGCCCGGCAGCTTGGCCATCGTTCCTTCGGCTCCTTGGCCAGCGCCCGCGCCACGACGGGGCGCTCGTTCTCCGGTAACATCGTCAGTTCTGGGGGTTCGCGCAAATGGCCGGCCATGATGGCTTCGGGCGTGCCGATGAACGGCAATCGGCCGCCGCGAACCTGGCAGTATGTGACCGCCAGCGAATACTGATCGGACTGGGCGGTGGTTTGTCGCTTGAAGAACTCCGGCGCGGCGTAGGCGGGCGTCATGCTGCCGGTGTGGCTGGTGACGGCGCCTTCCAGGACGCGGGCGAGGCCGAAGTCAGCGACCTTGACGCTGCCGGCGACTAGAAGCAGGTTTTGCGGCTTGATGTCGCGGTGCTGAATGCCCAGCTGCGCTTGACCAGTGAGGACATGCCGTGGCTCATTCAGAAAGTCGATGCCCTGGGCGGCTTGCAAAAACAGCTCATAAATTTCCGGCGCTG
>VGYC01000346.1 GCA_016873095.1 Planctomycetota bacterium
CATGCTTTTCATGACCGGGTTGGCCGCCGTGTTGTCGGCCCGATTTTGCCTTGCTCGACGGCGGCTTGTCGTGCGGATGAGTGGTCGAAGGAGGTTTCGAGGAATTCGCGGGCGTTGCCTTCCCGCCCTTGAACTTGGCCAACTCCGCCTCGAGTTTGGCGACGCGAGCAGTCAAGTGCCGAAGCAGCGCCAGCACCGCTGCCGGCGTCGCGGCGAGAT
Organism: Planctomycetota bacterium; assembly: GCA_016873095.1. GTDB lineage: Bacteria > Planctomycetota > Planctomycetia > Gemmatales > Gemmataceae > VGYC01. The sequence goes on from VGYC01000346.1 coordinate 220, forward strand.
CAGCTTCGGAAACAACCGGAGAAGCATCCATGCCAGCTGCAAGGATATCCTACTCCGAGTAGAAAACGCTAGACCGACCTGTGAACGGTTACGTCGGCGAGTCCTTGGCCATGCTCGTTCCCAGCAAGAACAGCAAGCCCACACCGAGTGCGCCAAGGCCGCCGAGGATCGCGAATACCAGTGCCACGATGCGCATCATTGTCTCCGATTGCCCGTAGGCGATGCTGCCAGCATCGACCGGAGTGATGACGACGCTGGCAGCGTCGTCTACGAACACGCTGGCAGAACTCAGCCTGTCAATGCTCCTTGTAGATGATATCGATGGCCAGTCCGGCCGCGAGCAGGAGCATGTTGCCGCCTTCGCGCTCGTCCACGTCGTCGTTGAGGGCGATGACGTAGTTGTCGGCGGAGGTGAACAGTTCCTTGGCGAGGCCGGCCCACTTCTTGGCGACGGTGCCCAGTTCCTGGCCGTCGCTGGTGAGGAACTTGAAGTTCCAGCCCTTCCAGTCGCCGCGGACCTCGGCGAACTGCTTGCCGTCGGCATCATAGACCCAGAAGCCGCCGCCCAGTGACAGCAGCTTGCTCTTGAAGAAGCCGATCACCTTGTGATCGCGATCGCGGACAAAGACCTTGGAGCGCAGCAAGGTGAAGCCGCGCTCGATGCTGAAGGCCCGGTCGCCGCCCTTCTCGTAGACGACGACCTTGGTCGGCAAGGCCCGCTTGCTCATGAACAGCCGCAGGAACTTCATGAACCCCGACGGCTCCTCCTTGGCGACGCCGACCTGGTCGCCGCCGGCCGGGTCGAAGATGTCATAGGCGTCCACGAGCTTGAACATGCCGACGTGTTCCTTGATGAGGTAGGTCTGAAGATGCAGCACGGCGCGGTCTCCCTGGGTTGAGGTTTGACTGATTGTGTATGGAAATAGGCGCCGAAGGGCGGAATCATTTCAGAGAAAAGCCCGGTGGGGCTGGAACTTGAAGCGACGCTGCGGCCGCTGGTCTGGCCTCGAAAGCAAGCCGCCAACTCCGCCGCCGCCGCTTTGTTTTGAAGAAAACGAGTCGCGTCGCTGCGTTTCCTTTGTCAGGCCAGAATCGTCAGCCTCCGCGTGCCGCGGCCCGATAGGATGCCGTCCATCGAGGCGTCATAGTCGATCGTCCCGTCGGCGACGACAGTGAAGTAGTAGTATGTCCCTTCGTTATAGAAAAAGTGCTGACCCGCCAGAACGCGAACGGGGATCGTTTGGCTAGAGTCGCAGGACTTGTAGTCCAGGGCGCAGTCGGAGCTTCCCAGAGCGGTGGCGTCGATCTCCACCGACCAGCCGTCCACCATCAAGACGTAGGTCCCGTCGCCGGAAAGTTGGCCCTCCTGCGCTGCGTCGTAGCTCACCTTGCCGTCGTTGGCGACGGTGAAGTAGACCGTGAAGCCGCCATAGGTGGAGAAGAAGTGCGAACCGGGCAACACCCTGGCCGTGATTGGCGTGTTGGCGTAATAGCGCTGGTAATCCAGGAACAGGTCGTCCGCATCCAGCGCCGTGGCGTCGATCTGCACCGTGACGCCATTCACGTCCAATTCAGTCGTGCCCTGGCCGGTCAGCATGCCTTCCAGGGAGCCGTCGTAGCCGACCTTCCCGTCGTTGGCGACGATGAAGTAGACCGTGGAGCCGCCATAGGTGCTGAAGAAGTGCGAACCGGGCAACACCCTGGCCGTGATTGGCGTGTTGGCGTCATAGCTCTGGTAATCCATGAACAGGGCGTCCGCATTCAGCGCCGTGGCGTCGATCTGCACCGTGACGCCATTCACGTCCAATTCAGTCGTGCCCTGGCCGGTCAGCATGCCTTCCAGGGAGCCGTCGTAGCCGACCTTGCCGTCGTTGGCAACGGTGAAGTAGACCGTGAAGCCGCCATAGGTGGAGAAGAAGTGCGAACCGGGCAGCAGGTTGACCGACTGGCGTGTGTTCGCGTCGTAGGTCACGTAATCCATGAATAGGTAGTTGGAATCGAGCGCCGTGGCGTCGATCTGTACGGTGCGACCGTGGATATGCAGTTGATTACTGCCGCTGCCGGACAGGATGCCATCCAGCGAGGCGTCGTAACTCACGGTCCCTGCGGGCGTGACCGTGAAGTTCACGGTCGAGCCGCCATAGGTGTAGAAGAGGTGCTGGCCCACCGTCAGCTCGACGGTGAAGGGCGCCGTCGTGTAGGTCACGTGGTCAAGGAACAGGGATGACGTGGACAGCTCGTGGGCGTCAATTCGGATGCTTGTTTCGAGCGCATCCGGGTCGATGAACACTTCGCCGGCCGCCTTATCCCAGTCGTGCGTGTCCTTGGCCTTGGAGCCGAAGAACAGGTCGAGATTGCCGCCGGCCGTGAGGGTGTTCGTGACACCATCGCCGATGTAGGCGGCCCGGTTGAGCCGAAACGCTCCGTTCAGCCCGCCGCCGTTGAGCAAGTGATCGACGCGGTCGGCGTACGGCAGGTTGCTGTTCCATTCGAGGAGAATGGCGGCGAGGCCGTAGGCGTTGGCGTCCAGGGTGGTGCTGCCGGCGATGACAATGTCCTCGCCGCCGTTGCCGATGAGCTGGTCGGCGCCCGGGCCGCCGATGAGCAGCTCGTGGCCGCTGCCACCCGTGATCACATCCCGGCCCGGGCCCCCCAGTATAGCTAGCTTGGAGAGGGGGGTGGTCCAGGTCACATCGACCTTGTCGGAGTTCTGGCCGGCGTAGAGGATTACCGATTCCGTCGCGCTTGGACTCGGCGGGACATATGACGCGTCGGCAAAGTCAATCCGGGTATAGGTGGTCTCGAACGCGGGCACGTTCTGGTAGCTGGCGAACTTGTACGTTCGCTTGGTGGTCTGGCCTTGGTCGTGCAGAAACACGCTATCGTAGCCGGCCTGGCCGTCGATGATGAAATTGCCCATGCTGGAGACCTTGCCGGCCGCGGAACCGATGTGCATGTGGTCGTCGCCGCCGCCGGTAAGCAGACTGAGCTTGCCGCGCTTGCCCTGCACGTTGATGGTGTCGCCGCCGCTGCCGCCGAGATAGGTCAGCGCGAAATTCCAGGCGTTGCCGAACTTGATGTCCGCGGCGCCCGAACGCCGCAACCCGTCCTTATCGATGGTGACCTGCTGGCCAGCGGTGACGGGTATGTCGTCTACAACCACGCTCAGCCCCGTACCGCCGCTCACCAGGTGCACTGTTCCATCAATCGAATCGAGTCCAACCTCCGGGTCGCCGATGCGGACGGATTCGACAGCACTATCGAAATCGAGGTAGAGGTAACCGGTGGTCCCCAGGACCCAGGCGGAGTCGTTGCCCTTGCCGCTGAAGAGCGTGGTGTAGGCATTTGGGCGGCGTGTCGTTGATGAAGTAGGTGTTGCCGCCCGAGCCGCCCCGAATCAGCAGGGTATCCAGATCGGCCATGGCAATCGGCGCGCTGCCTTGACGCAAGTAGGCACTGCCGGCCAACGTCGCCGTGGTGGCAGACCTCTCCTTGCTGTCATCGAGATAAACGATGTTCGTGCCGCCACCCTCCGCACGCAGCTGCACAAACGCCTGGATTTCGTCCAGGCCGTACTGCAGGCCAAAGTTCGCCAGGTTTCGCCCCGGCCCCAGATCGAGATACAGCGGCGCGGTCGAGGTGACGATGTCGACATTGGCAGTGTCCACCTCGCCGCCGCTCCTGATCGTCATCGGCACCGAAACGTACTTGATGTTGAAGGTGTCCTTGCCGGCACCGGTGTTGATGTTCACGCCGCGGATGCCGACATCGGAGCACAGGATCGACGCCGGCGCCAGGCCCGTGATGTCGTTAAAGCCCAATGCGTAGTCCATCTTCACCGTGCGGGCGCCGTCCGCGCTCGCGTTCAGGTTCAACTCGGTCGAACCCTCGGCGTTGGTCACACCCAGCGACCCCTTGATATTCGCGAGGCTGTTGAACTGGCCGACCGTGACGGTGTCCTGGCCCGCCTGGCCGTGAATCGTCAGCGGCCGCGACGTCCGCTGGACGGCGACCTGGTCACTGCCGCCGCCGGTGAACACAGTTACCGATGACTTGGCGTGGCGCGGCGTGTCAAGCACCGTAATGGTGTTGCCCCCACTCGTTGGTGTGTTCGCCCTCACGGTCACCGAGCCGATCTGATAGACGAAGCCAACCCGCATTATCCCGCCGGGGCTGTTCAACTTGACGTAGTCGTGGGCAATCTCGATGTCCGTCCGATTTGCATTGCCGGTGTTCGAATCATCGATGATGACGGCATCCAGGCCCGTTTTGTCCTCGATGAAAACAGGCCGGCGGAATGAGCCCGGAAGGGTGATGACGTCCTGGTCGGAGGAGCCGATGATGCGGATGCTGTCAATTCCACGTGCAATATTGGTGCTAATAACGTCCTCGTGCAGCAGCTGGTTGTTAACGAAAACCTGCACCCTGCCAACGGGGAGCACGCGCACGTCGATCGTGTCGCGCTTGTTGTCATCGCCGTCGGGTTGATGGTTCATATCGACGACCAGCTGGTAGTTGCCTCCCATCTTGGACTGAATCCAGAAGGTATTGGTTCACGGCGCGGGCAATAGAGATATTGCCCTTTGTTGATTGTGGTGGGCTTGGACTGCCTCGACAAGCCAGTCGAAGACGTTGCAGGATTGGCGGCGGCAGGTTTCGATGACAGTCAGCAGTCGCTCGACGAACTGACTGCCGGACGCTGATTGCGTGCCGAACGAGAGCTTCCGCCAGATGACCGCGTGCCGCAGCGCTTGCTCGGCGGCATTGTTGG
>VGYC01000347.1 GCA_016873095.1 Planctomycetota bacterium
ACGTACGGCAAGATGAAGTTGTCGCCCATCGCTAAATCGCTGCGCGCCCTGATCCAAGCACCCATGGCGCCGACCGAGCAAGACGCCGCCGTGTAACGTCCACGCCTCCGACCCGCGCTCACCCCCTGGTCCCGTCCCCCGTCCGCATCGCGTGCCCGGCCTCTCCGCGCCCGCGTCGCGTCATCCCGTCACCCCGCGGCCCCGCGCCTGCCCCCCCCGCCGGCCCAGCAACGCAACTGGCTCTCAGCGGTCCCAGCCGCCGCGATGCCAGTGATCGTCCTGCCAGCGGCGCTCGGTCCGGGCCTGCTGCAAGAGTTGAAAACTCTGCACGGCGAACAGACCGAAGAAGATCGCGGTGAACGTCGAACCGAACGGCAAGAACGGCAGCAACGGCCGATTTGCCATCACGGAGATGCTGTGCAAGGCCAGCAGACCGGACACCACCAGCGAGATGCCAAGCGAGCGCGTGAGCCCCGCATTCGGCCAGACCGCCAGGCACACATCCCGGCTGATCTGCCCGCCATCCAGCGGCCAGATCGGCAGCAGGTTCACCAGGCCCCACAGAAGATTGATGAAGATCAGGTTCCAGACCACGGTGAACTCAACGTGGTTGAATTCCCTCACTTGCAAGACGTGAATCAAATGTTCCCTGGCAGGCGGCAAGCCGACCTGCAATTTCGCAAGTTGCAGGTAGCCCAGAAACTGGTCCGCATCGCGCAGCCAGATCAGCAGAAACAGCAGCGCCAGGAACAGAAAGCCGGCCGCGGGCCCGGCGAAGCACACCAGAATGCGCTCCGAGCGGCGATAGAGGTTGTTGCTGCCGATGGCCAGCCCGCCGAAGCCGTAGAGCACGATGTGCCCGTGCGAACCAAACACTTGCCCCATCCACACGTGCCCCAATTCGTGAATGAGAATGGACACGAACACGCACGCAATCCAGATGAAAACTTGATCCAGTTCGATGCGATTGCCGCCGCTGCCCATGATGGCCGTCACCAGCCAGAACATGGGGTGCACGCGAATGTCGATGCCGAACATGCGCCAGCGCAGATCGTAAGGCGTCTCATTGGGTTCGAGAAGGAACACGGCAACACCACGAATGGGAGCGGGATAACCCGACGACAAACCCCTGATGAGAACATAGTGGCGACGTTGCACGCCCGCAACGGGCATTCGAGTCAAGGTCCTGGACTCGCCGGTTGCAGCCAGTTTTCGGTCTGAAGTCCGGCGACCCATTGGAAGTCGGCATCAGCCGTCAAGACAACCAGACGATACTGCCGCGCGACCGCAGCGATCAACAGATCGAATTGCGACATCATCTTGCCGGCAGCACGCAACTCCTTGAAAAGATCGGCGAATTCCGCGGCCGTCTGATCGTCGACAGGCCATTGGCGGAGGAACTTGAGGGCTGCCTCCAAACGCGTCAAGTTGCGTTGAAAACGCCGGCTCAGTGCAATGCCAGCACGATACTCACAGCGCGGCCGAGCCGCAACTACGATCAGGAAGATGCGCAAGACAAAGCGACCACGGATTTCACGGATGGCACGGATCAAGAATTCAAGAAGCCAGTCAATCGTCCGCTAACCCTGTCTTCTTTATCCGTGCCATCCGTGAAATCCGTGGTTCGAATCGCCATGAACTCTTTGCGCGCTGCAAAGAAATCACTCGAAGAGTAGTACACAGCACTGGCAAACAAAACCCCACGCGGTCGCCAGCCCGGAGAGCCGCGTCCTGACGTTGCTCGACCAGTGGCTGTCGATCGAGGTATGCGGACAGGTGATTCGTATCCAGCAGAAAGCGGTTCATGGCCGACGTGCGGGAAGCCGGTTCAGCGCTTCCTTGCTAAACGTGTCCACTTCCGCAAGTGCGCTGGCGATTTCCTCGCGTTCATTCGGGTCCAGTTCCATCTGTCCCATGGCATGCAACGCGGCAATCAGCTCATCCAGATTGGCGAGTGGCTCATCCGGCGTCATTGGCACGAGTTTCACGATGCGGCCCTCCCAGGCTGTCGGAATCGGCTCATCCAACACCACCTGGCCGTGTTTGATGCGCGCCTGAATCATGAGTGTGGTCCTCGCATGAGATTCGAGCCAGCAACTTCATTGTATCATCTCGCGCCTTCTTGCTGGCCGTACTGAGATGAACATCGTGAATCCCTGACGGCGGCATCGTCCATGGGTGATCGTGTCGCCACGACCTCTTCTGCTTATACTTCTCCTTGGTAGCAACCCCTGGCAGCAAACGGAAAATGGTGCAGAGAGGTTTCTCGTGGCCGAGGCGACAATCCACATCATCGGCGTGGGCAGCGACGGGATGGCGGGGCTGACGGGGCATGCCCGGCAGCTGCTGACCTCCGCCGACCTGGTCCTGGGCGCCGAGATCACGCTCGCCCTGCTTCCGGAACTCACCTGCCAGCGGCTCAAGCTGGGCAACCATCTGCAGGATGCTGTCGCCGCCCTGGAAGCCAACCTCGGCAAGAAGCGCATGGTCGTCGTCGCCGGCGGCGATCCCTTCTTTTATGGTGTGGCCCGTTATCTATGCGACCGCCTCGGCAAGGACCGCTTCGACGTCATCCCGCACGTCAGCAGCATGCAGCTCGCCTTCGCGCGCATCAAGGAAAGCTGGGAAGAGTCGTTCCTCACCAACCTGGCGACGCACTCGCTGGAAAGCGTGCTCGATCGCATCCGCATCGCCGAGACCGTTGGCCTGTTCACGAGCGAGGAAGAGGATCCGCCGACCATCGCCCGCCAGCTTCTGGTTCGTGGACTCGATTATTTTCGCGCCTATGTCTGCGAGAACCTCGGCGGGCCGGATGAGCGCGTGACGCAAGGCGAGCTGGACGAGATCCAGGACATGGAGTTCAGCGCGCTGAACGTCATGATCCTCAAGCGCAAACCGGACCGTCCGGACCAGCCACGCGCGCCAGGCAAATTCCGCCGCTTCGGCAATCCCGACGATGTCTTTGCCCAGAGCCGGCCCAAGAGCGGATTGATCACGCAAGCGAAGGTTCGGGCCATCGCCCTGGCCCAGATGGACATTCAGCCGGCCAGCGTGGTCTGGGACATCGGCGCCGGCTCCGGCTCGGTAGCCATCGAGGCTGCTCTGCTGGCGCATTTGGGGATGGTCTACGCCATCGAGCAGGACCTGGCCGACTTTCACCTCATTGAGACGAATGTGCAAACGTTCGGCGTACACAACCTGAAGGCGATCCACGGCACGGCGCCGGCCGTGTTCGCCGATCTGCCGCCGCCGGACGCCATCTTCGTCGGCGGCACCGGCAAGGAAGTGACCCGGCTATTGCAAGCCGCCTTCGCGGTGCTGCGGCCGGGCGGCCGGCTCGTCGTCAACCTCGCCACGCTCGAATCGTTGAATGCCGCCTATGGCACGCTCAAGGCGCTGGCCTCCCCGGTGCAGGCGCTGCTCGTCAATCTCGCCCGCGGCACGGATCAGCTGGAGACGCTGCGCTTCGAGGCGGTCAATCCGACATTTCTCCTGTGGGTGCACAAGTAATCAATGACTCAATGGTGCGCTGTGCGTGCGCTGTGCGCGGGTCTCCGGGTCTCCGGGTCTCCTCGCCCAGCACACCACGGGAACGTCTCCTCATAGCGTGGTCGGGAGACCGCATATCAGCCGCGTGCAGCTTCCTTGTCCTCGCTATTGTTCGCATCGAATAATTAGGGTAGAACGAACAAAGGACCAAGGGTGCCTGGAACGAGGACAGAAACGTGAGCCGAGAAAAAACCGTTCGCGCGACGGGCAAGCATGGACGAGCGGCCGATAACGGCCACGCCGGCGCCGTCGCCGAAGGCATCAACACCGGCGACGAGTATCTGCCCGCCGAGGTCGCGCTGCAACTCCATCGCATCATGGTCCGCACCCGCGTCATGGAAGAGCGGATGATCAAGATGAGCAAGTCGGGTGAGGGCTATTTCTGGATCGGCGGTCCCGGCGAGGAAGCCTTCAACGCCGCTCTCGGGTTGCAAGTCAAGAAGGGCCGCGGGCCGGACTACGATTACCTCCATCTGCATTATCGCAACAGCGCGACGATGGTGGCGATGGGCATGCCGCTGATCGACGACATCCGCCAGATGGCGATGAAAGCGACCGACCCGAACTCGCGTGGCCGCAATTTCCCCAGCCACTTCGCCTGCAGTGACTGGAACGTCGTACCCATCAGCTCGGTGATCGAGAACCAGTTCGCGATGGCGCCGGGGACCGCCATCGTGCAAAAACGCCACGGCGGCGACGGCATCACCATTGTCGTCGGCGGCGACGCCGGCACGGCCGAGGGCGACTTCGCCACCTGCATGATCTGGAGCACGCGTCCCGGCAACGAATTGCCTGTCCTCATGGTCGTCATGAATAATGGCTGGGGCATCTCGACCGCGCATGACACCCAACATTCGCTCAAGGCGATCATCGACCGCGGCAAGCCGTTCGGCATCCCAGGCGAGGTCGTGGACGGCAACGACCCGGTGGCGAGCTGGCACGCCATCCAGCGTGCCATGGCCCATTGCCGCAGCGAGCGGCGGCCGTACATGCTGGAGGCCCGCGTGTCCCGGCTCTATGGACACTCCTCTTCCAGCGGTGCCCCGCGCAGCAACGATCCCGATTGCGTCGACATGCTCGAGAAGAAGCTGATCGACGCCGAGTTGCTCGACCGCAATGGAATCAAGAAGATCCACGAAGAAGCAAGCGCGGAAGTGGAAGCCGCCCTCGAGCAGATTCAAAAGGAGCCGAACCCCGAACCCGGCGACGAGGAAAAGTTCACCTACGCGCCGAGCGAGGTGGACCGAGTTTATCCGGAGGATTACACGGGGCTGCCGTGACAAGTAAAAGGTAAAAAGTAAAAACTAAGGTTTTGCAAAGCTGCAGCTGGCCTTGTCAAAATGGGCAATTTCGTTCAAATTCCTGGTAATTTCACATGGCGCACGACGACCACGGAGGGTCCGGTCATGCCAGGGATTGTCGAGTTCCCCC
>VGYC01000348.1 GCA_016873095.1 Planctomycetota bacterium
CCCATCAAGGAGTCAGAGATTTCATGCCCAAGGAATCCACTATCTGCTCGCAACACTCCGTTTCCCTTCCGCGTGTGATATTTTCGACTCACCCCTATGCTCAACTATCGAGCGTTGAACAGCCCTGGCGCACGACCTCGGCACGGGTCACGAGCCGATTCGACTTCCGCTTCGAAGACCTGAAGGACGAAGTCGGAACGGTCTACCTGATCGTCCCGCCGGAATGTCTCGCCGTGTGCCGGTCCTTTATCCGGGTCATGGCCGGCATCGCCATCGCCTCGATGATGCGCTCCACGCGCAGGCCGAAACACCGCGTGCTGTTCCTCCTCGACGAGGTCGCGGCGCTCGGGCACCTCAAGGTGCCGGAGGAAGCTATCGGCTACATCGCCGCATATGGCGTCACGCTCTGGATGTTCTTCCAGGACCTGGCCCAGCTGGAAAGAACCTACAGGAAGTGGCGCTCGATCATCGCCATCTGCGCCGTGTGGCAGGCGTCAAACGTCGCGGACGAACAGACCGCAAGGGAGTTGTCCGCTATGCTTGGCGTCACGACGGTCAAGACGGAGTCTGAAGGGCAATCTGCCTCGTTCCCGTTCAGCATCCTCCCGCACAGCGTTCATCGAGGCGCCGTGCTTGCCTCCCAGCTGCTGATGACGGCGGACGAGGTCATGGCTCTCTGACGAAGCGATCCGATACGTGTACGTCGCTTCGATGAGCGTCAGCCACCAGCGTGCCCCGCGCAGACAATTTTCAAAGCAGAGACGAAAAGCTGTTGCTATCATTGATTTGGATCAAGGTCAGTGTCCGATGACATCGACGACTTCGGGGAACGCCGGTTCGGATCGCTGGGCATCTGGCGCACAATGATGGCCCGTCAGCAGGGGAGAATCTAAGGTGCGGGAGCCGCACTACGAGCCGGAGGAATTCTGGAAGGCTCCGAGGGCGGAGGTGCTGAACCGCCTTCGCGCGAGCGGCGAAGGCCTGTCGTCCAATGATGCAACGGCACGTCTGGCGGCTTACGGTCCCAACCGCTTTGAGGATCAGCCGAGCCGGCGGTTGGTGCTCGATTTCCTCAGTCGGTTCCACAACCCACTGGTCCTGATCCTCCTCGCTGCAGCCATAGTCTCAGCGCTGACGCACGAGCCGGCCAGCTTCGCCATCATCACGACGGTTGTCCTGCTCTCGGTCACCCTGGACTTCGTTCAGGAGCACCGCGCCGCGACCGCTGCCAGAAGGCTGCAGGAGCGTGTCGCTCTCAGGGTCACCGCGATCCGCGACGGCAGGACCCTGGAGCTTCCGGCGACAGGAATAGTTCCGGGCGACCTCGTCCTGCTTGCGGCAGGCGATCTGGTGCCGGCCGATTGCCGATTGCTGGAGGCGAAGGACTTGTTTGTCAACGAAGCCTCGCTGACAGGAGAACCCTACCCCTCCGAAAAACAAGCGAACGACCTACCGCCTCGGGAGGATGGCGATTCCGCGGTCCGCTCGAATGGCGTTTTCATGGGCAGTTCGGTGGTCAGTGGCACCGCCAAAGCTCTCGTCGTCACCACCGGGCGATCGACGCGGCTCGGGGCGATCGCCGGAGAGCTGCGTCGACCACCGCCGCCGACCGCCTTCACTCTCGGCATTCAGCGATTTGGAATGCTGATCGTGCGCCTGACAGTGCTGCTCGTGCTGTTCGTCATTCTCGTCAATTTGGTATTCGAGCGGCCGCTGCTTGAATCCTTCCTCTTCGCCCTGGCGCTCGCTGTCGGTCTCACCCCCGAGCTGCTACCGATGATCGTCTCGGTAGCACTCGCGCACGGTGCGATCCGAATGGCCCGCAAGGACGTTATCGTGAAGCGGCTGTCAGCTATTCATGACCTCGGCAGCATGGACGTGTTATGCAGCGACAAGACGGGCACGCTCACCGAAGCGAGTATCAAACTCATTCGCGAGGTTGACCTCACCGGCGCCGACAGCGGCAACGTCCTGCGCCTTGCCTATGTGAACGCTGCCTTCGAAACGGGGCTGAAGAGCCCGCTCGACGAGGCCATCCTTAAAGCGGAGCCAATCGATCTCAAGGGATGGCGGAAGATAGACGAGGTCCCCTTCGACTTCGAGCGGCGCCGCGTCTCGGTGCTGGTCGAGCATGACGGCAAGAGGCTGCTCGTCGTCAAAGGCGCACCCGAGGACGTGCTCAAGCTCTCCTCGCGCTATCAGAAGGATTCCGACGCACATCCAGTTCCGCTCGATCAAGGTGCGCTCGATACGGCACGGCACGTCTTCGAGGCGCTCGGCGAAGAAGGATTCCGGGCCCTTGGCGTCGCTTGGCGCGAGGTCGAGCCCGACCGCGATCACGCTTATATCGATGACGAGATAGAGCTGATCTTTGCCGGGTTCGCAGCCTTTCTCGACCCGCCCAAAGAAAGCGCTCGCCCGGCGCTTGATGCGCTCGCGCGCCTCGATGTGGCGGTCAAGATCATCACCGGAGACAACGAGCGCGTGACCCGGCACGTCTGCCGTGAATTGGGCATCGCGATTACCGGCGTGCTGACCGGCCCCGAGCTTGCCGAGATCACCGACGAGGCGCTAGCGGCACGGCTTGACCAAGTGAACCTGTTCTGCCGGGTGACCCCGCCGCAGAAGGCCCGGATCCTCCGGGCGCTCAAGCGCCGAGGCCACGTCGTCGGCTATCTCGGGGACGGCATCAACGACGCGCCGTCGCTTCATGCCGCCGATGTCGGCCTGTCGGTGGAGGGCGCCGTCGACGTCGCCAAAGAGGCCGCCACCATGATCATGCTCCGCAACGATCTCGGCGTATTGGCCGAGGGCGTGCGCGAGGGGCGGCGGACCTTCGCCAACATCATGAAATACGTGATGATGGGCACTAGTTCGAACTTCGGGAACATGTTCTCGATGGCCGGCGCCGTCCTGTTCCTGCCGTTCCTGCCGCTGCTACCGGTCCAGATCCTCCTCAACAACCTGCTCTACGACGTGTCAGAGATAGCAATCCCTCTCGACAGGGTCGATGAGGAGATGGTCGCGCGGCCGCAGCACTGGGACATGCGCTTCGTTCGCGACTTCATGCTCGTGCTTGGTCCGGTCAGCTCTCTGTTCGACTTCCTGACCTTTGGACTGCTCCTCTGGGTGTTCCAAACCGGGGAGGAGCTGTTCCGCACCGGATGGTTCATGGAATCGTTGGCAACGCAGGTCCTGGTCATCTTCATAATCCGGAGCCGTGGCAGTCCGTTGCGCAGCCTTCCACACCCGTTGCTGACGGCGACCTCCTTAGCTGCAGTCACCGTTGCCGTGGTGCTTCCCTTTACACCCGTGGGTGTCTGGTTCGACTTCGTGGCACCGCCGGCCGGACTTATGCTGGCGCTCGCTGCGATGACGGTCCTCTATCTTCTTGTCGCCGAGCAAGCGAAGCAGTGGTTCTACGCCCGACACCCGCTCACGCCGGTAGGATGAACGAGCTCCACGAGGCGATAGAACAGGCAACCGGCCGCAGGCTCCCCGCAGGCATCTGGGCGCTTGGGTTGGTCAGCCTGTTCATGGGCGTCTCCTTTATGCTTTCCGAGTGGTCGCATAAAATCATCCAGAGAAGGTTCGAACCAGGTTCCGATCCCTCCGCCAATCTATCTTTGCAAAGTTTCTCTCACGCGTTTAGGGCGCGCTGAAATTCGCAAAGATAGTGGACATTCGCGAGCGCACCGCTCTGGGAATGGGTGGTTGATGGGCGTTCGGCGGCTCAGACCGAGATCGGGTTGCCATCGCGTGGCGTCGGCATGTGCATGACGCACCTGCGGCCGTCGGCGATCTACGCGGAAAATAAATGCTTCCGCGCGGGACCACGTGTTCCGCGCCACATTTGGACGAATATCAACCTGTGACAGACGACGGCCCCGACGCTTGCCCGCTCAAAGCGGGGGGCTGAGAAATTCATGCCGGGCCACAAGCCGCGTTGTGGCCGTCACGATGGCGGAACTGTCGTCAATCCGGCATTGGAAGGCGCCCCCCGGCGCGCGAATTGTCACAGTGCGACCGGACCGGCGCAGGCCCCGTGTCTGGAGTGCGGCCAAGACCGCGAGGGCACCGGTGCCGCCTGCGGAACGGGCCGACTCGCCGCGGTCCGAGACCCAGACAACTGGGACCTCGTCCTTGCTCTTCGAGTTTATGACCATGACGAGATACCGGGCGTGCTCACCCGCCACGCCAAACTCGGCAACCGGTTTCTCCTGGCCAACCGCTTCGCTCAGTGACATGGCCGCTTGCTCGACCTGTTCGATATCGTCAATCGACACGTTGAGTTCGCTGTCCTCGACGACGATATAGGGCAAGCCGGAGGACACGATCGAGACCATGCTTTTGCCTCGCGCCGGAACCTCGAAAACCCGTTCGGCAAGCAGGACTCGTGGCATCGGTGCCACCCAGGTTGCCGTTCCCGACTGGGGCGCGTCGACCGAAAGCTTGACTTGCGCAGCTCCCGTGGCCGTTTCGAACTGCAACGGCTCCTGAAGGTCTTCGGGGCCGGCCCGATTTTCGTCGGCCCATACGGCGGCGCAGGCCATCAGAGCGGTACCTGCGAAGGGCGCGTAGCCGAAGCGCGACGCCAAAAAATGGCGACCTGCGAAATGCGGTTGCGCCGCGGGGTAAAGAAGGCAAGCGTTCACCAGCCTATTGCCGTGCGGCGGGTCATTGAGAAATGTGCGGTAAGGCTCGTAGCGCGCTCGCAACTCCGTCAGCCCATCTGCCACGTTCCTGCTTCGCAGCTCAGGCAAACCGCCGTGGACGACCCGCAAGACATCACCGGAGATCAGCACATCGGTCGCCGCGACGGCACCACGCGTGTTTCCAAATCTCGGCATCCCGCGGTCTCGGCTGACCTACATCTCGAATCGTTGATTCAGGATGTGCGTTGTTTCCGCAATGAGCAATTTTATTTTGCGGCATGAGGTCTTTCTTCGGCC
>VGYC01000349.1 GCA_016873095.1 Planctomycetota bacterium
ATGCGGCACCTTGGCCAATAGCCGCTTCCCACACGGCCCCCAGCCCCTGAGCGGCGCCATGTCGGTCCTGGTCCAGGTCTCGTCAATGAACACCAGGCGCGTCGCCTCGACCCGGTGCTGGTACTTAACGAGGATCACCCGAACGGACTGCAAATGCCGGTCCTTGCCATCTCGGCCGCCACCGGCCGGCCCACCTTTCCCGACTCCAGTGGCGTGCCCAGCACAGCAGCCGCAACCGCTTAGGCATCGCGCCGGCTAACCGAAAGCGTCTCGCCGCGCCGGATCTAATGCGCCAACGGGTCCGGCCGAAGCTGGAAGTGCAGGACTTTGCTGGTCGTCCCCTCGCCCGTTTCCAGATGAAACGGCGTGCGCGTCGCATAGGTTGACCACAGGCCCCGGCCCTTCCAGCCCGCATTGGGATCGTCGATCCTGCCGTCCATCCATTGCGCTTGTCCTTGGTCGGATCGGCCGGCTGGTTGGGTTCCACGTAATCGTCGCGCCGACCATTGCCGTTGGTCAATTCCGAAACTCCGTTTATTCATCTAGAGATCGATACGTTTCTGGCGATGATAAGGGCGGTTTCCCTGGACGATGATCGTCGCTGCGAATAGGCGGACGGCGGCGGCTCTACCCTGGTCTCCGATCGCGTTGTCGGCTCCATCGCGTGGTGCTCCCCGATTCACGCCGCCCCGAAGCCGGGCTGCTCGGCGCCCGGCACCGGCTCGCTGAGCGGCGGGACACGCGGCGCCAGCCGAGCGCTGATCGCGGTCCGCCTATTGGACGGAAAATGTCCGGAACCGTCAAACCGGCAAGATGTCCGCCGCCGCCGGGCCTGGGGTGATCTACAGCTGCTCGAACAGCCAGACGCCCGACGCGCTGCACGTGAAATGCATCGGCGCGGCGTTGGGCGGCTGGTCCGGCCGGTGCGGGATGCCGAGCGCGGCGGTCAGCACGTAGTAGGTGCCGCCATGCGCCGTGACCAGGATGTCGCTGTCGCGCAGCGCCCTGGCGAGGCCCTTGAGCGTGCGCGCCGCGAATTGGGCGAGCGTCTCGCCCTCGGCCGGGCTCGATCCCCAGTCGAGCGCGACGTTGGACTTACCGATCAATTCGCCCCAGTGGCGCTCGCGCAGCTCGGCCGCCGCGTGGACCGGCCAGCCGCACACCCGCGCCACCGTCTGCGCCGTCTCCCAGGCGCGGTCGCTGTCGCTGGCGATGATCTTCCGGATCTTCCTGCCGGCCAGCTTGGCTGCCGCGGCCTCAGCCTGCCCGCGGCCGGTCTGGTTGAGCGAGACGCCGAGTTGGGGTTGCACGATCCGGCGGAGATTGTGCTCGGTCTGCCCATGGCGCAGGAAGAAGAACTCGCGGTGGCCCGGAGTCAGACCGCCAAGCTCCGCCGCCACGCGGCAGATCTCGTCATACCATTCGCGCTTGAAGCCGCTCACGACTGCAGTCCCCCCGTCGTTTCACGCCGTGACCAGCGGCCGCGGCGGCAGATAGACCGTCGACTTCAAAGTCTCCATCACCTCGCGCATGTCGTTGGGCACAAAGCGCGGGGACAGATTGAATCGGTGGGCAATGCTGCCGGCCGACAGCCGGTACTCGACAAATCCGACCTCGCAGGTTCCGACGGTGACGCCCTTGGGATGCCCTGTGACGATGAAGCCGCTGGAAGGCGCCCAAATCAGCTTGACGCCGGCGTGCTCGGTTTCCCAGTGACGGTGAATGTGTCCGCTGGCGATGACGCGGATGTCGTGATGGCGAGCCAGCTCGACCAGCCGCTGCCGCGTGTCGACACCGTAATATAGGCTGCTGGTCTTCGTCTCGTGCGGATCGTCGAGGAACAGCGGCTTGTGCACGAACAGCAGCACGGGGCGGCCGCCGCACTCGCGCAGCGCGCGCTCGAACCAGGCCCATTGCGTGAGTTCCGGCGCCAGTCCGCTGTCGAACAGCATGGCGTCCAGACCGATGATGCGCCAGCCGCCGCGGTCAACATGCCAGTAGTCGTCGCCGAAGCGCTCCAGCCAGCGCGCCCGCTTGTGCTCGTCCACCGGCTTCTTGAACTTGAGGTCGGGAGGCTGGTCGCCGATGTCATGGTTGCCGGGGATCGCCAGCCAGGGCACGCCGAGACGGCCGAGCTGCGTGCGCGCGAAAGCGAGGTCGTCATCGTGCTCGACGCCGTTGACGCAGAGATCGCCCGTGCAGACGACGAGATCGGGTGGATTCTCGGCCATCAGCTGGAGGAACGTCTCCCAGTTCTGCTGGTAGTAGGCCTTGTATCGGCTGAGATGGGGGTCGGATACCTGAACGATGCGGTATTCTGACATGCACGCGTCCCGTCAGTGTGAGGGCTAGCCCTTGAGCCCGGAAGCGACGAAAGTTTCCATGACGCGGCGTTGCGCCAGGAAGAACAGGACGATCACCGGCAGGCATACCAGCGTCGCCGCAGCCATCAGCGGCCCATACTCGTTGCCCAGCTCCTCGTTGAGGAACTTGCGCAAGCCGACCTGCGCCGTCATCGACGCGGCGCTCTCGGTGACGATCAGTGGCCAGAAATACTCGTTCCAGCATTCAAGGAACAGAATGATCGACAGAGCGGCGAGCGCCGGCCTGAGGTTAGGCACCATCACGGACCACAGCACGCGCAGCGAGCCCGCGCCATCGAGTTCCGCCGAGTCGATCAGCTCCTTGGGGAAGGACATCATGTGCTGCCGCAGGAAGAACACGGCGAAGGGCGCGGCCAGATTGGGGATGACCAGGGCCAGGTAAGTGTCGAACCAGCCGAGCTGCGCCATCATGATGTAAAGCGGCACCATGGTCAGCGAATGCGGGATCATCATCGCACCCAGCACCGCCAGAAACAGCATGTCCCGGCCACGGAACTGCCAGCGCGTGAAGGCATAGGCCGCCAGCGCCGCCAGGGCCACCTGCCCGGTGACCCGCAGCGTGGTGGTCACTAGGCTGTTCCACAGGTAGCGCGCAAAGGGCAGTTCCTCGAAGACCCGGACGTAGTTCGCCAGCGTCGGCGCGGTCGGCCATGGCAGTGCGGCATTGACCTCGTTGTCTGGCTTGAACGACGCGCCGAATGCCAGCAGCAGGGGCAGGAGCATCGTCAGGCTGACGACGATGCAGACGACGTGCGCGGCTGCCGTCCATGGCGTGCTGAACCGGATCATCGGTCGGCGTACTTCACGAAGCGGTCGAGCAGCCGAAACTTGACGACGGTGATCGTCATCAGCAACCCGAACAGGGTGACCGTCGCGGCGGCTCCGTGGCCGATATTGAACGTCTGAAAGGCCAGTTGATAGACCATGTAGAACAGGTTCGTTGTGGCGTTCGATGGTCCGCCCTTGGTCATCATGTCGATCGGCGTGAAGACCTGCTGCACGGAGAAGATCACCGTCGTGATCAGCACGAACATCGTGGTCGGGGTCAACAGCGGCCAGATGAGGTAGCGGAAGATCTGACGGTCGTTGGCGCCGTCGATCCGCATTGCCTCTGCGTAGTCGCGGTTGATCGCGGTCAATCCGGCGAGATAGAGCAGCGTGTTGAATCCGAGGATCTTCCACGCCGAGACGCCGAGCACGGTCGCCAGTGCATAGCGCGTGTCGAACAGCAGGTTCGGCATCGCCAGGCCGACTTTGTGCAGGAGGATGTTGAAATAGCCGGCGATCGGATTGAGCAGCCACAGCCAGATGACCGCGACGGCGGCGAAACTGGCGAGCACGGGGAGGAAGATCATGGTCTTGTAGATGCCGGCCATGCGCGGTGCGCACATCCAGACGCAGACCGCGACCGCCAGCGGCAGCAGCACCTTCAGTGGGATCGCGCCGAATATGTACAGGAACGTGTTCCAGGTGGCGTCGGCAAAGAGCGAACTCGTAAAAACGCCGTGGAAATTGTCGAGGCCGACGAAGGGCCGTCGGGCCGCGATTAGATTCCACTTCACCAGCGCGAGATAGAACGTGTAGATCAGCGGCCAGTAGACGAAGATCCCGGACAGGACGATGACGGGGCTGAGATAGATGTAGGGTGTCAGGGACGGCCGGTCCCGGCCCATCGCCGCCACCCCGTCGCGTCTTCTATTTCGCTCCCGTCATCAGGCGATTGATGCCCTCGACCGCGGCCTGGACCAGTTCCGGCGCCGGCGCCTTGTTGGTCCACACATCGTCGACCAGGTTTCTCATTCGCACGGCGATCTCGCCGGCATGTTCAGCCGGCCAGACGACCATCGGCACTGTATCCTTCATCTGCCGGAGGATCGGGAGGTATTCGGTGTTCTGCCGGTAGAACTCGGCCATCTTGGGGTCGGCCAGCGGGTCTGCCGAAACCGGCATGTAGCCGGTGATGCTCGACCACTCGTTGGAAATCTCCGGTCGCGACATATAGGCCATCAGCTTGAAGGCATTGGCTCGGCGCTCGCTATCGGGGGCAAAGACCATCACGACCGAGCCGCTGTTCGGCACGCTGCGCGGCCGGTCGCCCCAAGTCGGGAACTGGGCCACGCCAAGCTCGAACTTGCCTCTGCTCGCGCGGACGTGACGACTGAGCATGGCGCTCGTGTCGATTCGGATGCCCATCTCACCCGCCTCGAAGGCGCTGCGCAGGGAGTTCACCTCGGCGATTGGATGGACCTTGTGTTTCACGACCAGGTCCTGCCACGCCTGCATCACCTCGATGCCGCGCGCATCGTCGAATGCGACGCGCTTGCCGTCGTCGCTCAGCATCTTCGCCTGGTTGCTCATCAGCATCGTGTTGATGCCGAAGTCGAGTGCGTCGTGCACCACCGTGACGCCCGCCTTGCCGGTCTTGGCCTGAATGGCGAGCGCCGCCTCGGTGCACAAACGCCCAGACCGAGCGGCAGTCCACCTTCAGCCCACGTCCCGCCAGCTCCGCCACCAAACCACGCAGCGTGAAGTCACCAGCCCTGATCC
The DNA here is from genome assembly GCA_016873095.1 of Planctomycetota bacterium. GTDB lineage: Bacteria > Planctomycetota > Planctomycetia > Gemmatales > Gemmataceae > VGYC01. The sequence goes on from VGYC01000349.1 coordinate 4,932, forward strand.
GCTGCCGCAGCCAGAC
>VGYC01000350.1 GCA_016873095.1 Planctomycetota bacterium
ATGCTGGCGTACAGCCTTCTCGTGCGGCAACTGCGGCAGAACCGTGCGCAGGAATGGGCACTCCAACGGCTGACGACCATCGGCGAAGCCTGTCGCGCGATGCTGCGTGAAACCCTGCGGACAACCCTGGGCTGGGCCATCAAGCAGGTCACCGAGTTTTCGCAGAGTCCGGACCATGTGGTCGCTCAGCTGGGGTTGGCTTAAGATTGCAAAACTTTAGATGAATGATGAACGGAAGAAATCCCGTATGCAGTCTGCCGTTGATCATTCATCATTCATCGTTTCGAGTAGCCCCATCTCGCGCAGATCGGCCACTGGCTCTTCGAAGCTGCAGCTGCCAAATGACGTGACAAAGCCCAGACGCGCCGCGTCTATCTCCCGCGCGCTGACCGACCGATCACGCCACGAAACCAGATCTTCCCCAAAGTGAAAGGCCTTGGCATCCTCTTCCTCGATGATGCGCAGGATGTCCTGAGTGCTGAGGCCCTGCGCATCCGCCAGGATTCCGGCCGCGAAGACATTCAGGAAGCCGTGCTGCTTGACGCCGAGCGACGCATCGGCATGCCGGAGCGGATGATGCAGGCCGGCCGTGAACTTGATGGGAATGGCAGCGGCGCGGCACTCCGCCAGAACCTGGGCGACTTGCTGGGAAGTGGGGAACGCCGCCGCAGTCTCGCCGCCGCAGCGCAGCTTGAAGCCGAACGGGTTCGCCTGCTGGTGTCGTCGCGCCACCGCAGCGACAACGGCACTCCAGTCCGCTCCAGGCGCGGGTTCTACGAAGACCGGGACGCCAAAGCCGTCAATGACATCCAGTTCGGTCGATTTGCATTCGTAACCGCCAACGACGATGCGTTCCGAGTGGCGCTCAAGGACTTCGGAAATCGCTTGCTGGTCGCGGGACGGATTGCCGGAACCGAGAACGCTCAATAACAGCGGCCCTTGCAGGGGGGAAACCTCGTCAGCAAGGGGAACAAGCTCTGTCAGGCGTGCCGCCGGGCAGAAAAAACGGCCCAGCAGCCAGGCTTCGGTTCCCTGCCGATAGCGGTCATAGTTGCGAAGCGCCTGATCGAGTTGCAGCTTGGCCGGCGGAAACAGCCCGGCATAATCAATGATCTGCGAAAACAGCGCCCGCACAGTCGGCAGCATGGCTGGCCTCCTTGCTCTCATTCTATCGCCCTGTCCGCACGTCGCACCCGGCTCGCCAGGAGCCAGAATCTGCAAGTAGCGAGCGGAACTTTTTGGAGCTGGGCCGGTTTGACTATCGGAGGGGGAGTCCGCGCGCATCGGGCCAGACTCGCCGATGACACGGGTTGCGCCCTGCCAGGCTACCAATGTGGAGGCCGGCAACTCAATATTTCACACCTGAGGAGTATTCATGACTCGCAAGCTTCTGTACGCGTTCGTGGTGATCGGCATTGGCCTGGGGGTGGCCAGCGGCGAGACGCTCAAGGGCAAGATTCTCAAGATCGATGGCAAGAGCCTCACCTTCCAGGCGAAGAAGGCAGAAGCCAAGACCTTCGAGCTGGCCACGTCGATCAAGGTGTACCGGATGAAGAAGAAGGAAAAAGAGGAGGTCAGCGAGGGCCTCAAGGCAGAGCTGTTCAAGACCATCGATCCGGAAAAGGGCATTCCCGCTCAGATCACCACCGGCGACAACAACAAGGTCACCGAGATTGTCATCGGTGGCAAGAAAAAGAAGAAGAAGAACAACAACTGACGATCGCATCCGCTTGCGGCCTGGCGAGCCCTGCCAGGTCGCGAGCGGCTTCATTTTCCCTATCACGTCCCGCGCGCCGCCGTGATGGCCGTCGTAGTCTCGGGGGCCTTGTCCGCCGGGGGCCACAGCCAGTTGCCGAAGCCCGCCCCCTTGCGGATCAGCCAGCGCGCTTCCTCCGGCTTCAGAAAGGCCATGTTCATCACCAGCATCATGAGCGAAAACGTCTTCAAACCCATGAACAGGCCGATCAGGGCATGCAGCACGATGGCCATGCCGAGAATGAGCCAGCGCGTCGCCGGCCGCCAGATGAGGAATGGATAACCGATCTCGAAAAACAGCGTGAAGTAGCAGGCACCCGTGAGCAGGGTGCTGAAGACGAGTTGATTCCGCCCAAGCAAGCGCAGGAATTCGTTGTACATCGTCCACTGCATCGGGGCGAACTCGTAGTTGGCGATGACGTTCCACACAGCCGTGCCGTTCCACCATGCCGGGCCAAGCAGCTTGGACAGCCCCGCGGCCAGGTAGATGATGCACACATGCACCTGCAAGAGTCGCATCGCGAAGTTGGCCGAGATGGACGGTTCGGGCAACTCGGGCGGAGCTACACCGTTGGCGATGTCGATGGCCGGGAGCCTCCAGAAGCTGCGCCAGCGGCCGATGATCCTGGCGCGGTTCTCGCTCCACCATCTGGCAATGTGCCGGTCGACCGACACCGCCGCACCGGACGGGCCAATCATCAGATACAGGAGCAAGATCGTCATCATCGTGTCCACGCCGAAGAGGACCATCTCGGCACGGTGAATGTAGCTCAGGTTGCCGATCCAGGTCAGCACGGCGGTGATGCGCGTGCCGCAGCCGATGGTGAATAGAAACGTGGACATGACGATCAATGTGTGCACCACGCGCATCCATAGCGGATCGGTGATGTGGAACCACAGCGACCAGATGGTCTTGCCCTGATGATAGACCAGCCGCGGATCGATCTCGTAATGGCGGATGTAGTCGTCGATGCGCTTCTCTTCGTCGGCGTCTCTGGGATAGGGAGGCGGCGGCGGTTGCTTGCGCTTGTTCATGTAACGGTACACGTAAGCGCGCTGTTCTTCGGTCTCCGGAAAAGGCAGGTGAAAGACGCGGAAATCGACGCCGTACTGTTCCTCGAAGTCCTGAGCGAATCTAAGATCCTGAACGTTGGATGGATAGGGCCAGGGAACAGGCTGGCCGGGAAAACGCGCCTCGAACTCCCTGACATGTTCGGTCTGATATGGGCCCACGGGCGCCGGCGCCAGGTCATAGCCGCGCAGCGCGTGGACGGTGTACGGCTTCTCGTTCAGCTGCTTGCGGGCATCCTCAAGGCTCCACCAGGCGTGCTCGCCGAAGAAGTCCTCGAGATTGAAACTGTAGGCCATCACCGTGTACAGCGTGATGAGCCCGCAGCACAGGCGAATGAGCCCGAGCACGGTGGGGTCAGCCGGCGTGTACCAGAATCCGTTCCAGGCGCGCAGCATGCGCTCGTCGAGCTTTGCGGCGGTCGGGTTAGCTTCCGATTTCTTCATGTTAGTTCGGGTCGGGCCATTCAATCCATTCCTTGGTCACCGGATCGCGGACCCATCTCGGATCGTCGGCATGCCGGCGGGCGTAATCGTAATTGCGTTTGTGGCCGTCCTCGAGAATCGGGACCAGCCAGTAAAGAAATGGGCTGTTCGGGTCGAGCAACTTGCCGTCGGGGTCATACTGGCCGAAGTAGTAGGGCAGGTAGAAGTACGGCTCGCGCGGGTCGTAACCCTTCATGAACGGGCCTTCCTGCGTGATAATGTGCTTCACCTTGTAGATCTTTGCGGAGTGAATCTGCCATTCCGGGTGCTCCGAGTGCCGCCGCCGTGTCGCATGCTTGGCATACGAGGAGATCAGCTCCTTGACCGGCTGGCCCGGGACCATGTATTGCTGCGGCTGGGCCACGAGCGGATGAAACGGAATGAGCAGGCTGCCGGCCGGGGGGCCCTGCTTGCCGATGGCCGGTTCGAAGGAAGGCGAGTATTTCAAGCGCTGCTCGAAAGCCGAGCTCAGCACCATCTTGGTCTTGCCCTTGCCATCCGGCACGACGTCGAAGCTTGTGCTCACGGGATTGGCGTGGCTGATATTCTCGGTCAGCGCCAGCAGGCGGTTGTATTCGAGGCTCGTGGACGTCTTGGGTCGCTCGCGCTCGTCGAACTCCGGCACCTTGTACCATTCACCATGCTTGTCGCCGTTCTCATCAAGGTAGATGAGGCGGAACCACAGGTAGCTGGCAGGTCCGGGCTCGGGAGAGTAGTAGTGATAGGCGTTGACCAGGTACATGAATTCAAGGTACGGCCGGTAGATTCGCGTCCACAGTTGCCCCGAAATCCACGGCATGGGAGGAGTCGCCAGGACGGCGGTGATGATGCCGCCAAAATGAATGAGGACGATGATGCTGACGATGGCTCGCCGAACCGGTTGTGTGACCAGCATCAGCGGCGACGCCACAAATGCGACAAAGGCTAGCGAGCCGATCAGTAACTGGATGGTGTCCCATTCGATGGCCCAGCAGGCCAGGACACAGAGGAGGCCGGCCGAGGCGAGCAGTGCCGCAGTCTCCTCCGCGCGGCGCACCTGGCCGCCGGACAGATTGCGCCAGGCAATGCGGAAAGCCGCCGCGCTGGCCGGCGCCGCGATGATCCACACGACGACCAGGCTGCCCGGTTTCCAGGGGATCCGCGAATTCCCGGCGATGCTGAGGATCGTACAGGCCGTCAAGGCGAGGAAGACGCCGCCGAAGAGCATCGCCAGTCCCAGCAACAGCAACGCCCTTCGCGCCGGCAGCAAACCCTCCAGCGACGAGTCCGGGCCGCGCCGGCTCAGGCCGATCCACACGCCCGTCGCCCCGGCCAGAAACCCGGGAAAAAGCAACGCCCACTCCACCTGCCAGACACGATCCAGCAGCCGCAAGATGACGGCAAGAGCGATGAGGACAAAGCTCAGCGCAATCCACAGCCACGGACTCGCGAGGGCCCACTCGCGTGCATTGTCAGTTTGGTGTGTGCCGCTTGTCATGGAGGACCGAAAACCATTTTGAAAGTAGGACTACGAAGCACAATGGCGTTCTTCTTAAATCTAAAGTTTTGCAATCTTAAGCCAACCCCAGCTGAGCGACCACATGGTCCGGACTCTGCGAAAACTCGGTGACCTGCTTGATGGCCCAGCCCAGGGT
>VGYC01000351.1 GCA_016873095.1 Planctomycetota bacterium
CCGCATCGCGTGCCCGGCCTCTCCGCGCCCGCGTCGCGTCATCCCGTCACCCCGCGGCCCCGCGCCTGCCCCCCCGCCGGCCCAGCAACGCAACTGGCTCCTTCGCCTGGGGGTGCGTGTCAGCCATGCAGAGTTGTGGCATCGGGTACCGGAATGTCTACCTCCGGATTCACAACTCATTGAAGCGACGGACATCGATCGCTGGTTCTCATTATCAAGAACCGACACCGGCCACTTCGCGATTCATCTTGATCAGAAACTGCTGTGGCGTTGCGACCATGAACGGGAGGTGTGGCACCTCCTGGAATCAGCGATTCAGATCCACGTGGCGGAGTTTGCCCACACGAGGATTTTCGTTCATGCCGGAGTGGTCGGCTGGCGAGGCCAAGGATTGTTGCTGCCCGGCCGGAGCTTCAGCGGCAAATCGACCTTGGTCGCAGCGCTCTTGCGCGCAGGCGCGACGTATTATTCCGACGAATACGCCGTTCTTGATGAGCATGGCAGGGTATTCGCCTATCCGCGCCGACTGGCACTGCGCAAACCGGACCGGACGCGCGACCGTCGCTGCTGGCCCGAAGAATTCGGCAGTCAGGCCGGTAGCGAGCCGCTTCCGGTCGGTCTGATTGCGGTGGCCCGCTACAAGCCTGGAGAAAACTGGCGGCCACGACGCCTTTCCGCGGGCAAGGCGCTTCTGGAACTGCTGGGTAATACCGTTTCGATCCAGCGTCAGCCCGGGCCGGCGCTTGCTCCACTCCTGCGAATCAGCCAGCAGGCCTGCGCCTTGAAAGGAATGCGCGGCGAGGCCGGCCAGATGGCATCGACACTGCTCAACCAGATGCCTTGTCGATCCGTCTTACATTAAGACGCCATCCCGGCGCGGCCGGCGGGTCGCTGCACCTTACTGCCCACCGAATCGGAATTCTGAGGCCAGTTGCTATGAACCTTCAAGGTAAAGCCTTGATATGACAGGGTCTGCGCGAATGGCTGATTCTCCGTGAACTGCGTCGCCGAAAAAACAGTTGCGCGAGCACCGTAATCCCAGGAGAATCCCCATGCTTCTTCCCAAACGACGTCAAGCCGATTTATTGATCCGCGAATTGCCTGATGAAACCCTGATCTATGATCAGAGATGTAACAAGGCACACAGCCTCAACCTTGCTTCTGCCCTGATCTGGCGTCACTGCGACGGCCGGACGCCGATCCCGGCACTGGTGGAAATCGTGGAAAGGGAACTGAATCTGGAGGAGGCCGACCACCTGGTTCAGCTGGCGCTGGAGCAGCTGTCGCGACGAAACCTTCTCGAGCAAGCGGTCGTGCTCCCGACCGAAGTGCCGCAGGGGCGACGTGAGGCCTTGAGGAAGATGCTCGCCACCGTGGCCGCACTACCCGTCATCATGTCGGTGACCGCCGGCACCGCCCGGGCGTGCTGCTCGCCGTGCGGGTGCACCGGAGCGACTGGACCGGCCGGAGCAGACGGCGCCACCGGCGCTGCTGGCGCCACCGGCGGGACCGGTCCCACCGGACCGACTGGACCATCCGGCGGCGAGTAATAAGCACTGGCAGCGCCGCCGTGTCGTGCATGCCCTGGCGAGCCAGCCAGGAAACCACACACGCTGCGGCGATGAAGAAGCGACTTATGGCCAGCCGGGTGAACGAAATCGCCGGATTTGCGCCCTGCGAATCTCACGGCCTGAACGTGGGGGCGAACATCGTTCGGATCCTTGCCGGGGCCTGGCGAGGCTCAGCGGCCCCGCTGGATCTGACCGTGCGGGAGTTAAACGAAGCCGTCCCACTCCTGCTTGGCACCGGCGCCGGCAGTCTCGGATGGCGGCGCGTGGCGCGCTTGCCGGTGAGTTCTTCCGCAGCTGCCTTCAAGCTGCGGCAAGCTTATCGACACCACACGCTGCAAGCCGCCATTCATGAAGACCAGTTGCAGCGTCTGCTCGTTCGCCTGCGCAAGGCGAGAGTGGAACCCATCTTGTGCAAAGGCTGGTCGATGGCGCGGCTTTACGCTGAGCCGGGACTGCGACCCTACGGCGACCACGACCTCTGCGTCACGGCTGCCGAAACAGCTCCCGCCATGGAAGTCCTGAACGAGGCCGGGGGCCGTTGCGGCCAGGTCGATCTGCACCAGTGCGTTCCGGATCTCAGAGATCGCCGCTGGACGGAGATTCGCGCGCGTTGCCAGGAGGTGCTTCTGGGAGAGGTGCCCGTGCGCGTCCTCGGCCCCGAGGATAATCTGCGACTGCTGTGTGTGCATTTCTGGCGTCATGGCGCAATGCGTCCGCTGTGGCTGTGCGATGTGGCGGTGTGCCTGGAGTCGCTGCCGGATCATTTCGACTGGGATTATTGCCTGCATGGATCGGCTGCTTGCGCGGACTGGATCCGGTGCGTCGTGAGTCTGGCGAAGAACCTGCTCGGCGCCCGCTGCGCCGGGCCGGCTTGCCCGCTCGCGCTGCACGATATTCCTGGGTGGCTCGTGCCCGCGGTCTTGTGGCGCTGGTGCTTCGGCATCGATCTGCCGCCATTCACCAATCACCTGAGGCAACCGGCGCGGCTGCCGCTGGCCATCTTCAACCGCTGGTTCAATCCCATTCGATCCAGCTATCGATGCCTCAGACCGGCCGTTATGGCTGATCGGCCTGGTAACACTCTTGAAGCGTTCCGGACAGGTGGCAGTGCGCATGGGCAGATGCCTCGAACCGCGACGCCCTGCGCCCGCGGCCTTCGCCATTCATCGCGATCCGGCCATGGAATAAAGATCACCACGCCGAACAAGCGCGGATCCGCGACAGGACAGCCTCTTCGTCGAAAAACCCCAGGTAAGCCCCGCAATCATTGACGCCGAAGCTGGCGACGAATCTCCGTGTCGCGGCGTCATAACCCAGCCCCGCACAGAACTCGATGCCCTTGTCAAGGAAATAGAAAGGCTCGCTGTAACCCTTGAGCTGAAAGTCCTCATCCATGAGTACAAACCGATGCTGATAGGATCGTATCTGCTCATGGATTTGCTTCGCTTCGTGCGTGACGTAGAGCCAGCCGTCCTTGATCCGGATCGCCTGCGAGCTTCCTCGAAAGAACTCCAGGCAGGGCTTGGGCGTGGCGTTCGACACGACGCGGGCGGTTCGACGCTCGAAATCGTAGTGCAATACAATTGTGGGATCGCTCGAGTAGATCAAGAACAACTCGTCGCTGGCCACCATCGGAACCCAGTTCTTCTGATGGCGATCAGGGTGCGGTCCGGTCACGACATCCACCGAGATGGCGTTTCGGTCGTCGTCCAGGGCAAGAATGGCGATCTGACACGTTCCGTCGGAATTCCGGTCGCGCACGGTGCATGTGCACCAGAAACGCCCCCTGCACGAGAAGAGCCGGCAATCCTCGAAGCCCTTGACGGGGAAGGCATGCTTGGCCGGACTCGCCGCCAGGTCCTTCAGCGCCCGGCAGTCGCGCACGGCGAAGCCGTCATCCAGTGACAGAAAGTAGTTTTGCGTGCGGATGACCTGATCCTGGTCCAGGATGTGATAGCGTCCGCCGGACACGAGATAGTTGAGGGAGCGCAAGATGCAATGTCTGCCCTGCTCGTCGATCCAGATCGAGGGATTGGTCGCCGGCCAAGGGATGCCGGGAACCGCGATCTCTTTCAGCTCGCAGCCGCCGAATAGTTCCGCCGCGCTCTTGAGGTAGTGAAACACATTTCGCAAGGCGTTGGCGCGTGCAGGCCTTCCTGCCTGCCGGCTGGTCGTCAACGTCAGGCAAGCTTCGTAACCCTTGTCCCTGTAGCGCTGGTCTTCACAGTAGTAGCCGGCAATGCTCATCTCTTCCTGGATGCCGGCGTGGTAGACATAGTCTTGAATGAACAGGGCATCGGCGCTGGGATAAGGAATGCGCTCGGCCGCCTCGCACCAGTTCATGGCCTCCTGATAGTCGCCCAGAATTCGATAATGGTTGGCGAGGCTGTAAAGCGGCTCCCGGCGCGACGGCCGAAATTGATGGGCACGCTGGCACGTTTCCCGGAATTCGGTCACGTTGCCGAGCTGGGCATGACACAGCGCGAGTCGATACATCGAGTACCACGTCTCTTCCGCCCAGCCGCCGGAGGCAATCCGCTTTTCATACCAGTCAATCGCCTCGGCATGACGGCCGGCGTCCATGTAGCTTTGTGCCAGGTAGAACAGCGCACGCCGGTCGTGGGGATCGTGTGCGATGGCCCGGCTCAGCAACTCGATATCACGCTCGAACTTGTTGATGCGGTTGGCGCCGCAAGCATGATCGTAGCACCACAGGCCCTCGAATCTCTTGGCGTACGGATCGGTGGCCAGATACTCGTGAGTGACGCCGACGTACTTTGCGGGGCAATCCCGGCGCACCAGCCGCGTGTTGAAATACGAGATGCTGTTGGTTTGCCGGATCATGTATGCCGGTTCCGACAGCTGTCGTGCGAAGTCAGGGGTCTCGACATGCACCTCCATGTCGGCGTCGAGCAGGAGGATGTACTCAAACCCCGCCGCTGAACTGCGGCACAGGTCGAGTGCCTCGTTGCGAGCCACCTCGAAGTTGACGAACGGAATACGATGGACCTCGCCCGGCACCTGATGCCGTGCCGAAAACCGTTCGATCACATCCACCGTGGCGTCCGAGGAACCAGTATCGCAGATCACGCAGTAATCGATCACCGGCAGTGCCGACTGCAGGCAGCCGTCAAGGATTGCCGCCTCATTCTTCACGATCATGTTGAGGCAAATTGGGGCATTGGCTCGCACGGCGCGCACCTCGCATCCTTTTCTCGGTATTATCGACCGCGCCTGCATATAACTAAAGTTTTGCAATCTTAAGCCAACCCCAGCTGAGCGACCACATGGTCCGGACTCTGCGAAAACTCGGTGACCTGCTTGATGGCCCAGCCCAGGGTTGTCCGC
>VGYC01000352.1 GCA_016873095.1 Planctomycetota bacterium
TTTCACATGCCCCGGCGCCGCGCTTTATCGCGGAGTTCCCCGATCCCGCCGATGCTCTTCGGTGCGGCATAATGCTGCAGCGGCTTGCATTGGCGGCCGCCACGAGCGCGGGCAGCTTTACGCTAGCAGTCGCGGTCGGCGATTTGCATGACGATAATGGAACGATGGTCGGTGCTCCGGTAGAGGCAGCCAATCGCCTCGTGGACGGTCTCTCTCCTGGATCAATCGCGGCCACAGCCTCCGTTCGAGATCTGGTTGAACATGATCAGTTCCAATTTGAGGATCTGGCAATGCCGGGGCAGGGAAGTGCCAGTGTCGACGGCTACCTGATCTCTCAATCGGAATTCTCGGCAGAACAGATTGACGCAACGGTAAATGACCTTCTGCGTGAGTCGGCGACGGGTGTGCAGCTTGAGACGACCGTACTCTTCAGCGAGTCGAGTAGCGGCAAGATGGCGGAGCGCCGGCTCGTGTCACGGCTTCTGCGCCAATCGCCGGAGCTCTCCAGGGATGGCAAGGTCACGAGCCCGGCTGCGGCCGGAAGGGTTGATGGACTGCTCAATCTGATTACCTTCGGACTCCTGTCTCGCCGCTCATCGGTCGACGCAGCCAGGACAGCTCGTGCTCGCAACGAAATTGACGTCATAGAAGCCGAACTCAAACGTCTGGACCCCACTGCCACTCCATACGCCGCCATCGAAAAATATCGGCAAGCCGCCTCGATCGCTCGGTCGGCGCCGAATCTCGAGGACATTGCCTCGCGAATGACCGCGGCGCAGCGTCTGGTCGAACGGAGTCTCTATTTCACGGCGCCTGCAATCATCGAAGGACTAGGTGGCCCGATCAACGTCAGGTTCGGAAGGCTTCTCCAAATTGGCCGGGCCGAAGCGGGAACTAGGGCCGACCTTGCCATCGGCTGCAGCCTTGTCTCGCGTGTCGGCAAACAAACGCAAATTTCCTACACCGATCGGGCGTTCCGAGTTGAAGATATTGGCAGCAGCAATGGCACCTTCGTCGACAATCGGCTCCTGGTGCCCGGTGAGCGCGTACAGCTTGGACCGTCCACCGAGCTGTCGTTCGGCGGCAAGCGAAATCCGCCCACGAAGGGCATATGTCGCATGCGCGTCAGAGTGTTCGGCTCCGACGCCTCGGCAATTTCTTTGGGTTTCGTCACCGATCACATCACGCGTCCCATGATGGCGGTGGTCACGGAGGACTGGACGAGTTTCGACGCCGACGTTCGACAGTCCTGGTTACTTGTGACTCACGCCTTGATGATCGGTGGTGCCAAACATTGCCCGATCAGACCATCGGTAGGTAGCTGGCCGGCGGAAATGGCCAGCATCGAGTTCTCGCCGGACGGCTATTTGATCCGCCCGCTATCGTCGATTAAGGTCACACTCGATGGTACGCATATCACTGATGCGATGCCGCTTCGGAGGGACGCCAACATCAAGATTGGATATTTGAACCTGATGTTCCGAGGTGCATGATGCAACATGCCAAGACGGCATCTCTGAAATGTTAGAGTGGCAAACCAATCCATCGCGCCGAGGCTTGTCCTGTCAACATGGTGAGCAAAGCTCCTACCACCAGGAACGGACCAAACGGCAATGGCTTGGATCTTTCATGCCATCCGATAGCAATCAGCGCCAGACCAACAACTGCACCGATGCATGATGCGACCAGAAGGACGTAGGGCAGGCTGGGCCAACCCAACCAGCTGCCGATGGCCGCAAACAGCTTGAAATCGCCGTGCCCGATGACGACGCGGCGCCATAGAAGCCTGCCGGCTTGGTCGATCGTCCAGAACGCAACATAACCGCCCACCGCGCCGGCGATTGCCTGCTCTGGCGTCGTGAATATGCTTCCAAGGCTGAGAAGCAGTCCAGCCCAGATTAGCGGTATGGTTAGCGCATCAGGCAGGAGTTTGTGCCGAATGTCGATGACGGCGAGGCATATGGCTGACCAGGCGAAGAATGTGGCGGCGATAGCTTGTTGCTGAGAAGGCAAAGCGATGACGAAGAGTGGCGGCAAAACGCCGGCTAGCAGCTCAACAGCCGGATAGTGCACGGGAATTCGCCAATTGCAGGCAGAACAACGGCCACCGAGAGCAATATAGCTGAGCAGTGGTATGTTCTCCCGAGCGACAATTGTGCGACCGCATGACGGGCATGCTGAGCGTGGCGTGAAGAGATTGAAGCGCTGCGCCTTTCCCTCGGTCACCGATCCGGATGTCAGCATGATCGGCAGGCGGTGGACGACGACGTTGAGAAAGCTGCCCACGCAAAATCCCGTCACCGATAGCAAAGCTGCAAGAATGCCGTCGGTCATCGTGGGGGCGTCTTCATTGACCGATCTTGCCGGTCCGTTCGTGCGGTGCTTGCGAGAACTTTCCGATTCGCATTGGTAACCCTGTGATCGCACGCGCTATGCGTCTGGACCAGCGCAGATCGCAAAATCATCGCTCAGTTTGCCTGGATTCACAATTGTTTGACGCCATCCGATCGATGCTTGCCGTCCGATCAAGAGATCGATCCCACTTGGCATCGGTCCAATCGGAACCATCAATGAGCGCATTTGCATATTCGGTGGATATTTAAACCGGCGGCCCCTATGCTGACCCGGGTCGCCGGCGGGGGCTCTCCCGGCGCCATCGTCGAGAACCGAGGAGGTCGACAATGACACGGATTGCTTCACGTTGGATTTCGGCGGTCGTGGCGCTCGGCGCCATGATCGGCATTGCCGGCGTCGCTAAGGCGCAGGATGCGCGGGCGAACCTGGCCGCGACGAGCGTGATCGAGGAAATCAAGAAGCGCGGCACGCTGCTGTCCGGCATGGCCACCTTCGTGCCATGGGCGATGCGCAACACCAAGGGCGAGCTGATCGGCTTCGAGATCGACGTTGCGACGCGGCTTGCCCAGGACATGGGCGTCAAGGTCGAGTTCGTGCCGACCGCCTGGGATGGCATCATCCCGGCGCTGCTGGCCGGCAAGTTCGACTTCATCATCGGCGGCATGACGATAACGCCGCAGCGCATGTTGACCGTCAACTTTACCAATCCGTATTCGGCGACCGGAGTGATGCTGGTGGCGAGCAAGAAGATGGCGCCGAACCTGTCCAAGCTCGAGGACTTCAACAAGGCCGACTATACGCTCACCGGACGGCGCGGCGGCTCGGCGATCGCAGCGGTGCAGCGCCTCCTGCCCAAGGCGACGATCCGCTTGTTCGACGACGACGCCCACGCCATCCTCGAAGTGGTCAACGGCCGGGCTCACGCGATGTCGGGCACGACGCCGCGGCCGACCTTCGAGACGCTCAACAATCCGGACGTGCTCTACATTCCGATCGCCGAGCCGTTCGTGAAGCAGGCTGACGCCATGGCCGTGCGCAAGGGCGACCCCGACGCGCTCGCCTACTTGAACAACTGGATCACCCTGCGCCAGCAGGATGGCTGGCTCAAGGAGCGCTTCGATTACTGGTTCGGCGGCCGTCCCTGGCTGGACCAGGTCGCCAAGTAGGCAGCCTTTCCGTAGAGTTTTCACGCGCTTCGGCCTGCCCCGGGGAACCGGAGCAGGCCGATGCCGTTTCGGTACTAGATCGAGCTATACACAAGGCTATTTGAGATCAGCCGCCTGAAATGCTAGAAATTTGAATTAACTAGAATAACCTCGCCCCCGGGGGTCGTGATGCGGTATGCGTTTTTTCGCCCGATAGGTGCGGTCTTTTGTGTATGGCTGGCGGCATCGTCGCCGGTTGCCGCGGCGGAGAAGGCGGAGCAATGCCGCGACGAGCGGCGCAAAGGCCCGGCTGGCCAGGCGCAGGTGCCGATCACCGATCCGATCTTCATTCAGAACGAAGTGGCGGTTCCCGTCTTCTATCGCGTGAAAATCTGGACGTCCGAAGAATCCAAGGTGAACGCCGGTAAATGCGTACGCTTGCCGTTTCCGCAGGGTTTCGAGCGGTTGCGCACGGTCAACATGGAAGTCTACGTCAAGGGCGACCGTGCCGATAAGTGCAACATCAACGCGACCGTCGGCTACAAGGTCGTGGTGTAGGGTGCGCAGGAGCGCATCAGCTGCCGCCTGACGCGGCATCAGGAATAGGCCAGGCTCCGACGCGCGACGAGGCCGGCGCCGAAAACCGGCCGTCTCTTACATGTCCCGGATCAGCGCCACGAAGCGCCCGTGGCGTCTGAGCGCGCGCACCGCGCCGGCCTCGGCGACGACGCCGAAAGCGCCATCGGCATCCTCGATGACCAGCCCGGCCAGCACGGCGACGCCTGCCTCGTGCAGCGCCGGCGCCAGCGGCGTGCTGGGTCCGATGAGCGCAATGCGCGCCCCGCGGGCCAAGTCGATCAGGCGGTCGGCGCTGCCGTCGAACAGCGCCGACGCCGTGATGCCGACACGGCGCGCGCCGGGCAGCAGATGCTCCGCATCGGCTTCGCCATGCTCGCCCGCACGGGGCTCGCGCTCGATCACCAGCGCACCGGGCAGGTAGCGCTCGAGGTCAGGGAACCGTCCGACGACGACGCTTCGCCCGGGCATGCCGGCGTCGCCGTCTCGTGCGAGCAGCGCCAGTCCGTTGTCCGTCGGACCCTGCAGGCTGCGGCGGTTGAAGTGCGCGTTGATCGCCGCCCAGCCGATCGCGACCTCGAAGCGGTTGTCCGACGCGATGAGTCCGGCAAGTTCCCTCAATCCGCGCCCCGTGTAGGACCCGGCCGCCTCGAGCGGGCGGCAGCCATGGCCCTCGCGCGACGGCGTCTGCGCCAGTCCGCATCCATGCGGCCCTTCGACGAAGGTCCAGTTGATGCCTGCCAGCACGCGACGAACCGGCGCATCGGCGACATCGGCAGCGAGGCGCCGGGCGAGAGATCCATCGCGAGCCGTG
>VGYC01000353.1 GCA_016873095.1 Planctomycetota bacterium
GTCCCGATTTGGGCTTGGCTGCTGGCTTCTTGTAATGCGGATGCGTGGTCGATGGCGGCTTCGACGAGTTGCTGGGATTCTTGCCGAGCTTGGCTTCGAGTTCCGCCACGCGCGCGGTCAGCACGCGAATCTGCTCCGCCTGCCACTTGATCAAAGCAAGGACTTCAGGCGGCAGCGATGCCAACACTTCTGCCGATACTGTCGGTGGAGCATCCATGCCAACCGCAACAGTACCCGAAACCACGATTCCGAGCTATATCGACCCGTGACCGGTTACAGTGCCAAGCCTTCCTGGATCCGAGCAACGAGTGGCGCCTGGTGGAACTCCGAACGGAAAATTCCTACTATGTGGAGTCGAAGCGCGTGAGCTACGGCGTTCCCGTTGGCGGCGTGACTTTTCCGAGCGAATTGAAGTCTGCATACCGATCGAAACTTGCAGATGGGCTCCCTAACCATGATACGACAGTTCGTTTGCGCAGCATCAAGTTGACCACCATGAAGCCTGCGGATTTTCGCCTGACGGCGTTCGGGCTTCCGGAGCCGGTTGACGTGCCCACGCCGCCGCCGTCGCGCTGGTATCTCTGGGTGCTGTTGGTGGCGGGCGTCAGTGCCGCCCTAGCGGTGGCCATTCGTTGGCAGCTGCGAACGGGAAACGCGCGCCGACAAGAGAGGTTGGACGTCAAATGAGACAGCGTCAGCAATCTCGCCCCGGCTTCACCCTGGTCGAACTCCTCGTCGTCCTCGCCATCATCGGCGTGTTGATCGCGCTGCTCGTGCCGGCGGTGCAGATGGTGCGGCAAGGGGCCTTGCGCACCGAGTGCCTCAACAACCTCAAGCAAATCGGCCTGGCGGCCCATCAGTATCACGACGCCCGCAAAGCGTTGCCCCCCGGTATGCGCTTCCAGGGCTTCCAGGATCCGCACCGCATGTCGAGCTGGCTGACCGAGCTGCTGCCTTATCTGGAGCAGCAGAACCTGTGGACCGTCACGCAGGCTGCTTTTCAGCAGGAGTCCTCGGCTTTCAAGAACCCGCCGCATGTCGGGCTGGCGACCGTGAGCGGCACGTTCGTGTGTCCGGCCGAGGGGCGGGCCTTTTATCCGCAGCTCGCCAAGAAGGAGAACATCCTCGTCGCCTTCACCTGCTACCTCGGCGTCTCCGGCAAGGACCTGCACTCGCAAGACGGCGTCCTGTTCCGCGACTCGCGCATCCGGCTCACGGACATTACCGACGGCACGAGCAAGACCCTCCTGGCCGGCGAGCGTCCGCCCAGCGCCGACTTCCAGTTCGGCTGGTGGTATGCCGGGGCCGGCCAAGGCTACACCGGCTCCTGCGACATGCTCCTGGGCGTCGAGGAGCAGAACGCCTTGCCGATCAAGGCCGGTTCGTGCGGCCCCGGAACCTACAAGTACAGTCCCGGCCGGACTGAAAACCAATGCGACATGTTCCACTTCTGGAGCCTGCACCCGGGCGGGGGGCACTTCCTGTTTGCCGATGGCTCGGTGCATTTCCTCGGGTACGCGGCGGCGCCGATCTTGCCGGCGCTGGCGTCCCGCGGCGGCGGCGAGCCGTCGGACTTTGTGGATTGAATGGTCCCCTTGCCCTTCTTGCGTGGCGCGGTGGCGCCGGCATATGATGAACCCGGAGGTTGCCTCATGATCTACCGACTTCTCTACTGGTTGTTCCTGGTGCTGGGCTGGGCCTGCTCGGCGTGGGAGGCTACGACTATTTCATGTCGGGGCCACCCGTCCCACAACTGGAGCTGACCGAAAGCGACATCGAGGTGCCCGACGCGGTGGCGGGACGGGAAATCACGGTCGCCTATGCATACCACAATGCTTCGAGCCGGCCCATCCGCATCCTGGGCGGCAACAATTGCTGAGGGGGCAATTGCCGCTTCGGTCCGAAGCACGATGACAAAACCGAGCTGCCGCCGGGCCACGGACAGTTCGAATGCACACTCGTCCCCGGCGTTGGCCCCTTCAACAATCAACTGAACCTGTTCATCGACGACGGCGGTCTCCGGCAGATCACGTTGACGGTGCGCGGCCAAGGGCATGAAAGTCGCTAGTCGGTTTTTTCAAATCCTTGTCATCTTGGACAGCTTGATATTGAAAAAAGCCGCCAAACTTTCTAGTCTCTCATTACGACACACCCTCTTTGCTCAATCACCTTTTCCCAGGAGAGGTTTGGTTCATGGAACTTCCCAGCCGTCCGAAGAACGATCGCTACACGCCGCCGGGGCGCTATCAGGAACTGGCCCGGCGTTTGCGCGGCAATGCCGATGTTGCCGATATCCCGAGCCTGGTCTGCTATGCCTTCGATTACCGCACGCGACTGGGGCCCTTCCTGTTCGCGGACAAGCGGCTGCTGACGGCGGGGCCGCGGGCCGTCGCCGCCGCCCTGGTCGACGCCGGCTTTGTCAACACGCGCATCGTCCTGCGGCAATGGAACCCGAACTTCCGCGCCAGCGAGGCGCGGCTTGACGGCAAGGTGCCGGAGCTGCTGCTCGTTTCCAGCATGCAGATCCACAGCGCCAGCGCCTACGAGATGATCCGCGACGCCCATCGCCTGGGACACGACCGGCCGCTCATCCTGGCCGGCGGCGCCAAGGCCATCTACGAACCGTGGGACTTCTTCGGCGCTGATGAGGCCCGCAAGTGCAGCGCCGACGTGGCCGTCACCGGCGAGGAATTTGTCATTCTGGAACTGCTCGATCGTCTCCTGGAGTTCCGGGCCGGCGGCGAGCACCTGCGCAAGACCTTCCATCGCCTGCGGCGGTCCGGCCTGCTCGACGACATTCCCGGCATGGTCTTCCGCGAAGGGGACGAGAAGGAACCGCTCGGCCGGCTCATCAACACCGGCATCCAGCGCATGGTGCAGAACCTCGACGAGCTGCCGCATCCGGTGGTTAGCCTGGGCCTGCTCGAGCCGCCGCACAACCGCAGCCGTCTGTCCGCCAAGCCGTTGCGCGTCGACAAGATCTACAAGCACGCCGGCATGATCTCGCTGGTCACCACCCACGGGTGCAAGTTCCATTGCCCCTACTGCCCGATTCCCGCGTACAACCAGTTCACCTTCCGCTACAAGAGCCCGGACCGGCTGCGCGACGAGATCCAGGTGCTGGCCGAGAAGACCGGCGTTCACGCCTTCTTCGGCACGGACGATAATTTCTTCAACAGCCGTGAGACAGTGAACGATATCTTCAGCAGCATGGCCAAGGGCAAGGTCCACGGCAAGCCGTTCCGCGACAGCATCTTCTTCGGCACGGAGGCAACCGAGTTCGACGTCTTCAAGAACCAGGACCTGCTGCCCCTGTGCCGCGAGGGCGGTTTGCGGGCCATCTGGTTCGGCATCGAGGACATGACGGCCGAGCTGGTCAAGAAGGGCCAGAGCCCGGAGAAGACCAAGACGCTCTTCCAGATCCTCACCAAGATGGGCATTTGCCCGATGCCGATGATGATGCACCACGACGGCCAGCCGCTCGCCAGCCGCGGCAATCTCTACGGCCTCATCAACCAGGTCAACTTCCTCCGCAAATCCGGCTCCGTCAGCGTGCAGGTCACCATCCTCACGCCCTCGGTCGGCAGCAAGGGCTACGAGGAGACCTTCAAGACCGGCATGGTCATCGACAATGCCAACGGCCAGAAGGTGGAAGACTACCAGTTCGACGGTAACCACCTGATCGCCACCACGGACGCCAAGCCGTGGCGGAAGCAGATCAATATCTTCATCGGCTACGCCAGCTTCTACAACCCGATCAACTTCGTGCGGGCCATCGCTCGCTGGAACGATCCCCTGTGGAGCTACCGCGTTCTTTACCAGGTGTACGGCATGGCCGGCCTGGTGAAGTCGGTCGCAACCGGCTGGGGCTGGATCAAGAACCTGTGGCGCGGCCCGATCCAGAAGATGGCCGACGTCCCGCGCCGCCGCCTGGAGATGATTCCGCCCCCGGTGACGCCCGAGCAGGTGGCCCGGATGCAATTGGCCCAAAGCGTATGATCGGCTTCACCGCTGCGGCCCGACCTGCAGGCTGAATCGAGCCAGAGAGACTGGATGCGCACCCCTGGACAGTGCCGAAGGTGGGACTTGAACCAGCTGATTCGGATGCTTCACCGCACCAAAACATACAACAAGGGTATACAGCAGTGGAAGTTACGTCAAGGGGACAAAAAAGCGACTTTCGGGGCCTTCCTACTGTTTTCGACAGCCTTTTGCCTTGAATAGTGGCCGTAAAGTGGAAAGCGACAGCCAGCCGGGAATTGGACGTTCGCGGGCAACGAGAGATAGCTGGCTCACCTCGCATCTGCGTTCTGACGCTCGTCCGCGTCATGCTCGATGATCCTGGTGACGCGATCCTTCAGCACGTCGAACAGGTGCCGCGTGTTGCCTGGAGTGATTTGTATCTTACCGGCCACCAGAAGAAAGCGGTCGTCGTGCAGTGCGACATCGGTTGCCTCGGTCGCATCCAGGAATCGGTCCTTGTATTTTTCCAGATCGACTCCGAAGCGCCCGCCGTTGTGGGCCAATGCATTTCTGACGAGTTTGGCGAGATCAACCTCGCTGTCGATCCAGCAATAGTCTCGAAGCGCTGGAGGGAGGGCCGCTTTTATCGGCGTGTTCTTGGAATTGAAATCTGGCACCTTTATCCTGATCGCACCAGCAAGCAGGGCGAAATCGCCAAATTCTGCCTCAATTATCGCCGCGGGCTTGATTTTGACTACTGTACAGCCCCTACGATTCTCCGGAGTTTTGCCTGTCCCGTCCCATCTCTTTTCCGGAGGATAGGAACGCATGGTCGCTACTACTACCCTTGGGCCAATCAAGTCGATCAAGCTGTACTTTCAGTCGCTTCCTGATGTGCGCGTG
>VGYC01000354.1 GCA_016873095.1 Planctomycetota bacterium
AAAAAACTGCAACCGCGGGCTTATTCTTACGAAGTCGAGAGTTCTGCGGGGGAAGAGATTCTTGCCCCTTGGTGAGAACCGAAAAAAGACTGGCTCGTCGTACATCGCAACGGGCTCCCGTTCATCACGATCGTGTTGACGGTCCAGCGCAACGCGGCCATAATCGCTTTATGGGAAAGCCGCTGCGTATCCTGCTCGCGATGTTCGCGCTGGTCATGCCGTGCTGGTTGTGTCCTCTCCACGCTCAGCCTGAAAACGACAAGCCTCAAGTGGAGCCGGATCACTGGGCGTTTCGCCGCGTGGCAAGGCCGCGGATTCCGGCCACAAGCGTCAAGTCGCAATCGGCCATCGATGCATTCATTGTCGCGGCCTTGCAAGCCAAGGGCTGGACAATGAATCCGCCGGCGGATCGGCTCACGTTGATCCGCCGGGTGAGCTTCGATTTGACCGGATTGCCGCCCGCGCTGGACCAGATTGACGCTTTCATCAACGACAAGGCCGCTGATGCCTATGAACGCATGGTCGATCGCTACCTGGCCTCGCCACGCTATGGTGAACGCTGGGGTAAATACTGGCTGGACGCCGCCGGCTACGCTGATTCCAACGGCTATTTCAACGCCGACAGTGATCGGCCGCTGGCCTGGCAGTATCGGGACTATGTCATCCGCTCTTTCAACGCCGACAAGTCCTATGACCGTTTCATCATGGAGCAACTGGCCGGCGATGAGCTGGCGGGATATCGTCCCGACGGGGACGTGACGCCGGAAATGGCCGAACTCTTGACGGCCACACACTTCCTCCGCAACGCTCCCGACGGCACCGGCGAAAGCGACGGCAACCCGGACGAGGTCCGGATCGACCGCTACACCGTCCTCGAAGGCAATTTGCAAGTGGCCATGACCTGCTTGCTTGGCATCACGATCCAGTGCGCCCGCTGCCATCGTCACAAGTTCGAGCCCATCAGCCACGCCGAGTATTACAGTTTGCAAGCGATTCTATTCCCCGTCTACAACCCGGAGCGCTGGACGAAGCCGAACGACCGGGTCGTAACCGTCGGTACGCGGCTGGAGCGTACGGAATGGCAGCGCCGTACGGCGCTCATTGATCGGCAGATCAAGGCGTTGCAAGAGGGGGTCGCGGCTCTGGCCGAGCCCTTGCGTGAACAACTTGTGGAGGAACGACTCAAGGGTGTCGCGTCGAATCTGCGTGACAAGATCATTGCCGCATGGAAAGCGCCCAAGGGAAAGCAATCTGCCGAGCAGACGGCACTGCTGCGTACGCATGCACAAGCCGTGACGATCAGCGACGACGATCTGGCCAGACGCTTTCCAGAGTGCGCCGCCATCCGCGACCAGGCGCGCAAGACACAGGCGGAGCGCGAAAAGGACCGGCCGCGACCGCTCGACAAGCTGGCCGTGTTCGTGGAGACGGATCCAAAGCCGCCGGTGCATCACATTCTTCGACGTGGTCAGCACAATCAGCCGGGCGATGAAGTGCAGCCTGGCGTGCCCGCCGTCTTGTCCACTCGGAACAACGTCTATCGTGTCAAGCCTGCGCCGCAGGCGGCGCTCAGCAGTGGACGGCGAACGGCGCTGGCCCGCTGGCTCATTGCACCTGAAAATCCATTGCTGGCACGGGTGATGGTCAACCGCATCTGGCAACATCATTTCGGTATCGGGCTGGTGGCAACGCCCGACAATCTTGGCCGTTCAGGCGCCAGGCCAAGTCATCGCGAATTGCTGGATTACCTGGCCAGCGCGTTCGTTGACTCCGGGTGGAGCGTCAAGGCGATACACCGGCTGATCCTGCATTCAGCCGTGTATCGACAGGCCAGCCTGCCGCGGCCTGACCTGGCAAGGTTCGACGCGGACAATCGCTTGCTCGGCAGGTTTCCACTGCGGCGGCTGGACGCCGAGGCGGTGCGCGACGCCCTGCTGCACGTGGCCGGCGAGCTGAACACACGCATGGGCGGACCATATGTGCCGACACGGCGCACGCCGGAGGGGACCGTTGCAGCAGACGACAGCCACCAGAACGGTAAGCGTCGTGCCGTCTATCTGCAGCAGCGCCGCACACAGATCGACACGCTCGCGCAACTGTTCGATGCGCCGACCATCGTCAGCAACTGTAGCGTTCGCGCAACATCGACTGTGCCATTGCAAGCGCTGGCCCTGTTGAATTCCGACTTTGTCCGAGGCCGAGCGCGAGCGTTTTCGGCACGCACCGAGCGCGAATCCGGTCCTGATGCCGAGCAGAGACTCACGCACGTTTTTCGGCTGGCCTGTGCACGCCCTCCCAACGAGGATGAACGGCTGGCGGCCCGGCATTTCCTGGGTGCGCAACGGCAAGCCTATGCCGCGCAACCGGATGCCGAGGCGCGTGCCTGGACCGACCTGTGCCAGATGGTTCTGGCGAGCAACGCATTCTTGTACGTGGAATGACGACGATGCACTTTTCCATGAACCGCCGCGCCTTCCTGGGCCATTACGCCGGTGGACTCGGCTCCTTGGCCCTGGCAAGCTTGCTCGGTCAAGAGGCCGGGGCCGGTTCCTCGACCGAGCTGCGTGATCCGTTGTCCCCGCGTCCGCCGCATCATCCGCCGCGCGCGCATGCTGTGATTTGTCTTTTTCAACACGGCGGTCCCAGCCAGATGGACCTCTTTGATCCCAAGCCGGAGTTGACGCGCCGACATGGCCGGCCGTACTCGGGCGAGATCGAAACGCATTTCCACACGCAGACGGGCAACATCCTCGGCTCGCCGTATCGCTTTCACCGCCACGGGCAGAGCGGCATCGCCCTTTCCGAGCTATTGCCGCACACCGGGCGAATCAGCGACGATATCACGCTGGTGCGGTCGATGATGACGGAATCGGTGGATCATGAAGCCGCCTTGCGCATGATCCACACCGGAAAGGTGTTTGCGGGCCGTCCGGCGTGGGGGTCATGGGTACTTTACGGCCTCGGCTGTGAGCGTCAGGACTTGCCTGCCTATGTCGTGCTGGGCGACCCTGGTGGGCTGCCGGTGGATGGCGTAAACAACTGGTCATCCGGTTTTTTGCCGGCCATTTACCAGGGAACGCCGTTTCGCGCGACGGGTGCCGCCGTCGCCAACCTGGCGCCTCCTGCGGATGTGCCGGCGGCGGCGCGCCGCAACCAGCTCGATTTCCTGGGCCAGCTCAACGCCTGTCATCGCCGCCGCAACGCGAACAACCCAGAACTTGAAGCGCGCATCCGGCAATATGAGCTGGCGGCACGCATGCAAACGTCGGTGCCGCAGGCGCTGGAGATTTCCGGCGAGACAGTGGCCACTCGCCGGCTATATGGGCTCGACAATCCACGGACAGCGGAGTACGGCCGTCGCTGCCTGCTTGCTCGACGGCTTGTCGAACGCGGCGTCCGTTTCGTGCAGATATTCCTGAACGGTCAGCCGTGGGATACACATAGCCAGAACGCGGCGCGACTTCGCGACCTGTGCGCCATGACGGATCAACCCAGCGCCGCTCTGGTGCTCGATCTCAAGCAGCGCGGCTTGCTCGATTCGACGATTGTGCTCTGGACGGGAGAATTCGGCCGCTTGCCAATCTCACAAGGACCCGACGGCCGCGACCACAATCGCCACGCCTTCTCGCTCTGGCTGGCCGGCGGCGGCTTCAAGCGTGGTCACGCCCATGGGGCCACCGACGACTTTGGCTACCGGTCCGTCGAAGATGTCGTGCGCGTCGGCGATTTGCACGCCACCATGCTGCATGCCCTTGGACTCGATCATACGCAGTTGACCTTCCCACATGAAGGCCGGCCAGACAGCCTGACCGATGCTGGCGTCACACGTGCCGAGGTCATGAACGATTTGCTGGCGTGATTCATGTGCGGATGATTAGCTGGGGCCGTTCCCCCGGCATCTTCAGCAGTCGAAAAACTCGTTCGTGGGTCCGGTCCACTCGCGTGGCGCTGCGCAACAGAAACAAGGATTCCCTGGGGGGAGGGACCGCAGTCCCTGCACAGCCCGATTCCATGCGCGGTTGACCCTGGCGCACTGCTCCTGCACGACCTTGCGATCCTTGCCTTTCGTACACGCCTTGGCCAGCAGATCGCAGGTCGCAGCAAGCTTTTTGAAGTCGGCCAGTAGTTCCTCTTGGCCCGGGGTGACTCCCAGCACAAACTGCGCCGTCTTGTCGAGGTTTCGCGCCGCGTTTGTCAACGAGCTAACCTGGCGTTTCAGCGCCTGCTGCTGGTGGTCATCGGAACTGTCGCCAGCGGAAACGACGTAGTGCAACTCATCGACGAGAGCGTTGATACGCTCGGTGCCGCGCTTCAGAGTGCGGCCATTGGCTCCGAGCGCCTCGATGGGATCCACGAGAGAAGCCCGCTGGCGATCGATGTCGTCAAACTGCTCGTAGAGTTGCCGCCGCTCAACTCCCGACTTCAGTGAGGAATCCAGCCTGCGGATTTGCTCCAGAAGCAAGCCAGCCTGCCTGTAGACTGTCCGTGCGGTAGCGCCGTGGAGTTCATCAACGATGTCCTCCTGAAAGTATTCGATCGAACGGTAACCGGTCACGGGTCGATATAGCTCGGAATCGTGGTTTCGGGTACTGTTGCGGTTGGCATGGATGCTCCACCGACAGTATCGGCAGAAGTGTTGGCATCGCTGCCGCCTGAAGTCCTTGCTTTGATCAAGTGGCAGGCGGAGCAGATTCGCGTGCTGACCGCGCGCGTGGCGGAACTCGAAGCCAAGCTCGGCAAGAATCCCAGCAACTCGTCGAAGCCGCCATCGACCACGCATCCGCATTACAAGAAGCCAGCAGCCAAGCCCAAATCGGGAC
>VGYC01000355.1 GCA_016873095.1 Planctomycetota bacterium
GGAAGGAACTGCCCTGGTACTGGTACGGCTTTGACTGGTTCGTCTTTGCGGCCGCAATGGCGCTGGCGGTGCCGGCACTGCTGGCCTTCGTCTTCGGCTGGTTTGCCTTCCGCAGCCGCGTCACCGGCGTCTATCTGTCGATCATCACCCAGGCGCTGACCTTTGCGCTGATGCTGGCCTTCTTCCGCAACGACATGGGCTTCGGCGGCAACAACGGCTTGACCGATTTCAAGGACATCCTGGGCTTCGAGATGCAGGCGCCCGGCACAAGGCGAGGCCTTTATGTCGCTTCCGTCCTGGCTTTAGGTCTCAGCTTCCTGGTTTGCCGCTTCATCGTTGCCTCGAGGCTGGGCCGCATCCTTCTGGCGCTGCGCGATGCCGAAAGCCGGGTGCGTTTCCTCGGCTATTCCGTGACCAACGCCAAGCTCTTTGCCTTCACCGTCTCGGCCATCCTCGCGGGTCTGGCGGGGGCGCTCTATGTGCCGCAGGTCGGCATCATCAACCCGAGCGAGTTCTCGCCGGCCAATTCGATCGAGATCGCCATTTGGGTGGCGGTAGGTGGCCGCGGCACCCTGGTCGGGGCGATCCTGGGAGCCGGCATCGTCAACTGGTTCAAGACCTGGCTGACCGGGGCGGCTCCTGAAATCTGGCTCTTCTTTCTGGGCGCCCTGTTCATCCTGGTCACGCTGGCCATGCCGGCAGGCGTGATGGGCATTGCGCGGCAGTTGCGTGAGCGCATGGCAAAGAAGGACTCTGTGGCGGTGGCGGCGGAATGAGCGCGCTGAGCCTAGCCCTGAAGCAGCAGCCGCCGGTCGAGCCGCCAAAACTGGCCTCGCGCGCGCTCGCCACTTCAGCCGACACGCTGCTCTATCTCGACGGCGTCACGGTCAGCTTCGACGGCTTCAAGGCACTCAACAACCTCTCGCTGGTCATCGACCGCGGCGAGTTGCGTACCATCATCGGACCCAACGGGGCCGGCAAAACAACCATGATGGACGTGATCACCGGCAAGACGCGCCCAGACGGTGGCCGCGTGGTCTTCGGCAGCAATGTCGACCTGACCAAGCTCGATGAAACCGCCATTGCCAATCTCGGTATTGGCCGCAAGTTTCAGAAGCCTACAGTGTTTGAGAATCTCACTGTGTTCGAGAACCTGGAGCTGGCGCTCAAGGGTGAGCGCGGCATGTGGCGAACCTTGCGGGCGACGCTGAGTGGCGAAAATCAGGACCGTATCGCCGCCGTGCTCAAGACCATTGGCCTGTCGGCGCGTCCCAGGGAGATATCCGGCGCGCTGAGCCACGGTCAGAAGCAGTGGCTGGAGATCGGTATGCTGCTGATCCAGGACCAGCAGCTGCTGCTGCTCGACGAGCCGGTGGCGGGCATGACCGATCACGAGACCAAGCAGACGGCCGAGCTGATCTTGAGCCTCGCCGGCTCGCGCACCGTGGTGGTGGTCGAGCATGACATGGAATTCGTGCGCAGCCTGGGCGCCCGGGTGACCGTCCTTCACGAAGGCTCGGTCCTGGCCGAGGGTTCGATCGACCACGTGCAAAGCCATCCGCGCGTCATCGAAGTCTACCTGGGGCGCTGACATGCTGACCGTCCAGGACATTGATCTTCATTATGGCGCCAGCCACACCCTGCGCCGGGTGAGCCTCTCGGCCCGCAAGGGAGAGGTGACCTGCATCCTCGGCCGCAACGGCGTGGGCAAAACCAGTCTGTTGCGCGCCATCTTCGGCCTGCAGCCCGTCAGCAGCGGCAGCGTCAGCTGGGAAGACAAGGACATCACGGCCCTGGCGCCGCATGCCCGGGCGCGCCACGGCCTTGCCTTGGTGCCGCAGGGGCGGGACATCTTTCCGCGTCTGACGGTGCTTGAAAACCTGCAGACTGGCTTTGCTCCGCTGCCGCGCGAGAAGCGCTCCATTTCCGACGAGATTTTCGCCCTCTTTCCGGTGCTGCGCGACATGCTGCGCCGGGGCGGCGGCGACCTGTCCGGCGGGCAGCAGCAGCAGCTGGCCATCGCCCGGGCCCTGGTCACCCAGCCGCGCCTGCTCATCCTCGATGAGCCGACCGAGGGCATCCAACCCTCGATCATCAAGGATATCGAGCGGGTGATCCGGCATCTGGCCAAGCGCGGCGACATGGCGATCGTGCTTGTAGAGCAGTATTTTGACTTCGCCCGCGATCTGGCCGATGCCTACGCTGTCATGGAGCGGGGCGAGATCGTCCTGGCTGGCCGCAAGGCAGACATGGAGGAATTGGCCGTCCGGCGCTACCTTACCGTCTGACGTGCCGTACGACACTTCCCATGCCCGCCCTCCGGCGGCCCTGCAACGCGGCGATGGTGCCGCCGAACTCGTATTTTCTCCGGCGCTCTCGCATCTCTACCAACGCTCGCCCTGCCGCGTCCTGTTCCCTAATGTCGAGGCGGGCGAGCCACCTAACGCCGTGTTGCTGACGACCTGCGGCGGCCTGACGGGCGGCGACCGGGTGCGAACCACCGTCACGGTGGAACAGGGCGCCATGGCCACTGTGACGTCACAGGCGGCAGAGAAGATCTATCGCTCCCTCGGTGAGGATTGTCGGGTGGAAGCGACCTTGACGGCGGGGGCGGACGCGTGGCTGGAATTTCTGCCCCACGAGACCATCCTGTTCGACGGGGCCCGTCTGCGGCGCACTACGGAGCTCCATGTGGCGCCGGGTGGGAAGCTGCTGGCCTGCGAAATGGTCGTCTTCGGCCGGGTAGCGCGCGGCGAGGAGTTCCGTCGCGGTTTCCTCCGCGACGCCCGGACCGTGCGTCAGGCCAATCGGCTTGTCTGGACCGATGCGCTGAAACTCGGAGACGATATCCCCTTGCTGCTTGCTGGTGTGTCGACCTTCGCCGGGGCACGCGCCATGGCCAGCGCGCTCTACGTCGCAGACGACGCGGCGTCCCATCTCGAAGCAGCGCGCGAGTTGCTCGCTGAAGCGGGCAGCCAGGCTGGTGTGACCGTGGTGAACGGCATCCTCTTGGCACGGTTCTTGGGTGCCGATGCCGGCCAAGTCCGCAACGATCTCGGCGTATATCTCGCCGGCTTGCGTCAAGGCGCGGCCGGACTGGCGCGGCGCCTGCCGCGCGTTTGGTACCACTAGGGCGAAGAGGGGGAGACGGTGAATCTAACTCCACGGGAAAAGGACAAGCTACTGGTCGCGATGGCGGCCGTTGTGGCCCGCCGGCGCCTCGAGCGCGGCTTGAAATTAAACCATCCCGAGGCGGTGGCGCTGATCACCGACTACGTCGTCGAAGGGGCGCGTGACGGGCGGAGCGTTGCTGAGCTCATGCGCGACGGAGCGACCGTGCTGCGCCGTGATCAGGTGATGGACGGCGTGTCCGAGATGATCGCCGACATCCAGGTCGAAGCGACCTTTCCCGACGGGACCAAGCTGGTCACCGTCCATGAACCGATCCGCTGAGGGGGCATCATGATTCCTGGAGAGATCTTCCCGAAGTCCGGCGAGATCGAACTCAATGGCGGCCGCTCTACTGTCACAGTCGACGTCTCCAACACCGGCGACCGGCCGATCCAGGTCGGCTCGCACTATCATTTCTTCGAGACCAACGAGGCTTTGAAGTTCGATCGCGCCAAGGCGCGTGGCTACCGGCTCGATATCGCCGCCGGCACGGCCGTGCGTTTCGAGCCCGGCCAGACACGAAAAGTGACCCTGGTGGCCTATGGCGGCGAGCGCGCCATCTACGGCTTTCAGGCCAAGATCACCGGTAACCTGGGAGGCTGAGACCATGGCCACACGCATCAGCCGCTCGGCCTATGCCGATATGTTCGGCCCGACCGTTGGCGACAAGGTCCGCCTGGCGGATACCGAACTAGTCATCGAGGTCGAGCAGGACCGCACGGTCTACGGCGAGGAGGTCAAGTTCGGCGGAGGCAAGGTCATCCGCGACGGCATGGGCCAGAGCCAGCGCAGCCGTGCCGAGGGAGCGGTCGACACCGTGATCACCAACGCCCTGATCCTCGATCATTGGGGCATCGTCAAGGCGGATATCGGCCTCAAGGACGGCCGCATCGCCGCCATCGGCAAGGCGGGCAACCCGGATATCCAGCCCGGCGTGGACATCATCATCGGTCCTGGTACCGAGGCGATCGCCGGCGAAGGAAAGATTGTCACCGCCGGGGGCATCGACAGCCACATCCACTTCATCTGCCCGCAGCAGGTGGACGAGGCGCTCTATTCGGGTATCACCACCATGATGGGGGGTGGCACCGGGCCAGCCGCCGGCACCAGCGCCACGACCTGCACGCCGGGCCCCTGGCACCTGATGCGGATGATGCAGGCGGCGGAGGCGTTCCCGATGAACCTGGGGTTCTACGGCAAGGGGAATGCCTCGCTGCCGGCGGGCCTGGACGAGCAGATCGAGGCCGGCGCCTGCGGCCTCAAGCTGCACGAGGATTGGGGCACGACGCCGGCGGCCATCGACAACTGCCTGGCCGTGGCCGACAAGTACGACATTCAGGTCGCCATTCACACCGATACGCTGAACGAGTCCGGCTTTGTCGAAGACACGATCGCGGCGTTTAGGGGGCGTACCATCCATGCCTTCCATACGGAGGGCGCGGGTGGGGGGCATGCACCCGACATCATCAAGGTCTGCGGCCTGCCCAATGTACTACCGTCTTCGACCAATCCGACACG
>VGYC01000356.1 GCA_016873095.1 Planctomycetota bacterium
CGTCGAGCCGTTCACCGTGAGGAACTCGAGCGGCACCGTGCCGACCGCGGCGTCGAACCGGGCATTGCCGGTGATGGTCAGGCTCTGCTGGCCTGCTGTGGTCCCGGTGAGGGTGCTCCCGAACGTGACCGTGCCGCCGGCGGAGATGACGACGTCACTCGCAAGCGTGACCGCGCCATTGTAGTTCTGCGTGCTGCTGGTGGTGATCGAACCCGCGCCGATGCTCGTGGCGGCGGTGGCTGGCACCGTCAGGGTGGTGAGGCCCGCCACCGTGTCCGAAGCCGCATTGCCCAAAACGACGCTGGTCGCACCAACGATCGTCAGGCTGCGGTTGTTGCCTTGGAGCGAGTCGTTGAACTGAAGCGCGCCCGACGTGGTGAAAGTCACCGCCTGGTTGCTCCCCAGCGTGACCGAATCGTTGAAGACCACGTTGCCCGTGTCGCTCGTGATCGTGGAAGCGTTGAGGATTGTGGAGCCGGGCTGGTCAGTGGTCAGGATGCCGCTCCCGGCCGTCACCACGTCGGCGGAGGCGTCCCCGAACGTCGTAATGCCGGACGTGTTGATTGTCAGGTTGAAGTCTGCGAGGATCAGATTGCCATTGAAGGTGACGGCGCCACCGTCGGTTTCGGTGATCGTCGTGCTCGCAGCGAGGGTTACATTGTCGTTGAAGATGGTGGTGTTGCCGGACAGCGTGAGGTTGCCCGTGAGTGTCGTGCCGCCGCCCGCGTCGGTCGTGAGGCTCGCAGCGTTCACGGTCGAGCTGAAGAGCGTCGCGCTGGTGCTATTGACGATGATCGCACCGAGCGGATTGGCCGCGGTGCCGACCGCGCCAGTGAACGTGACCGCCGTTGCACCGCTATTGACCGTAAGGCTTCGGGACGACGAGTTCTGCAAGTTGCCGCTGAAGACGACGCCTGCCGCGTTAAGCGTCGTGTTCGCGCCAAGGGTTGCATTGTCACCGTAGGCCTGGTTCGCGGTCGTGGTCACCGTGCCGCCGTTGATGGCGGTGGTGCCGCCTGCGTTGCTGGTGAAGCTCGCGGCAGCGAGTGTCCCGGTGATGGTCGTGGCGCCCGTGCTGTTGGCCGTGATGTCGCCGAGGGCAGTTCCAGAGCCGACATTGCCGGTGAACGTGATGTCGCCTGCGCCGGCGTTGATGACGAGCGTGCGGGCCGTCGCGTTGCCGAGCGTGCCTCCGAACGTCACTGCGCTGTCCGTCGTGTCCAGCGTCGTGTTCGCGCCGAGCGTGACCGCGTCGTTGTAGGTCTGCGCGCCCGTGGTGGTCACGGTGACGCCGTTGATGGCGGTGGTGCCGCCCGCGTCAGTGGTCAGGCTCGCTGCGCTGACCGTGTTGGCAAAGGTCGTCGTGCCCGTGCCGTTGATGATGATCGCACCCTGGGTGAAGGCATTGCCCACCGTGCTGGAGAAGGTCACGTCGCCCGCGCCTGCGATCACCGTCAGTGCACGGTCGGCTGCGTCGCCGTTGACAGTCCCCGTGAACGTCAGCGCGCCACCATCCGTCCGGAAGGTCGTCCCGGTGATGGTCACATTGTCCGCGTAGCTCTGGTTGCCGGTGCCACCGCCCGTCGTGGTTGTGCGAACCGTGCCGCCTTCGAACCTGATTGCGCCGCCACCGGTCTCGGTGATGCTTGCAAGCGGCGTCGTGCTGCCAACCGCGCCGGTGATGGACTTGGCAGCCAGCGAATTCAGCGTCAATGCCTGACCGCCATTGATAGCGCCTGTGATAGTGATGGGAGCATTGGCGTTGGCCCCGCTGTTAAGCGTAACAGGCCCGCCCGAGAGCGTAACTGCCCCCGTCAACAGGATGTCTCCAAAGGCGCCGCTGGCGCTGGTGTCCACTGTCAAACCGTCAAGGTTGATGGTGCTGGCCGTGATGCTGAAAGCGTTGGCCGCCGCCGTTGCCGTCGTGGTGACGTTATCGCGGAAGGTGGTCGTGCCTGTGCCCGCTGTCTGCGTCACGGTGGCCGCACGGATGAATCCGTTGAACGTGACGTTGGCCGCGCTGCTGATCGCAATGTTTCGGAAATTCAGGAAGCCCACGTTCCCGGCGAAAGTGATGCTGCCTGTCGTCCCCGCCCGGAGGGTAACGTCCCGGTTGTTGTTCGCACTCGGGAATACGACTTGGTTAAAGGTGATATCCGCGCCGGTGGGTACAGCTCCGCTATCCGTCGTATCGAAGGTGGCGCTGGCGTTGAAACGAACAGCGTCGTCAAAAATAAGGGGGGTACCTGTGCTCGTAACAACGAGGTCTGTGACATCGACCGTGGTCGTTGAGCCGGAGCCTTGGAATCGAATTCCATAGCCCGTGGTCCCAGCCGCCTCGTCGGACCCAACTGTGGACCGTATGCTGGCGTTGAGGGAAATGCTGCCACTCAGTGGAGTGCGGAAGCGCGTGGGGTCACGGAGTACCACCGGCGTGGCCCCATCGCCAATGGTAATGGTGTGCTGGCCTGTCGGGTCGCCGATGATGATCTCGCGGAAGCCGCCGTCTGTGAACTTGTCGAGCGTGGATTGCGGCAGTTGGAGGGTTCCCGACCCGCCACCGACGCCAATTGCAGTGGTAGAACTGATTGGCTTGATCGTGAGAACGTGCGGCGTGCCACCCGGAAGCCCCGTATTGGGATTCAAGTCGCTTCGAAGGGTTGCACCCGCGCCAAGACTGAGGATATTCGACGTGATGGTTAAGTCACCGCCAGACATGACTGTGTCGTTGATGTTGACCGTGCCGGTCGCCGTGGTGGTGGTGAGCTGGATGGTGCCGCCGGCCGTGAGGGTGCTGTTGAACGTGATGTTCTGGGCCGTCACGTCCACGAAGAAGCTCGCGTCGGCGCTGCCGACGGCGGCGTTGTAGGTCACCGATCCAGTGGTGTTGACCGTGAGGTTCTGGTTGTTCGCGCCATTGACGGCGGCGTTGTAGGTGATGTTGCCGCCGCCGGTGCTGGAGATGATGGAGTTGTTCTGGATGAACACCGGGTCGTTGTAGGTCTGGCCACCGGTGGTGGTGATGGCCGGGCCGCTGAGCTCGGTGTATTCGCCAAGGCCCGTGAACGGGTTGGCGAGCACGCTGGCGTCGGCGGCGGCGGCGTTGTCCGTGGTGATGCTGCCGAGGGCCGTGGTGTTGCCCACGTTGCCGCCGAATTTCGTCCGCCCGCCGGTGCTCACTGTCAGGCCCGACGAGGTCGAGTCGTCGTTCAGCGTGCTGCTGGTGGCGAAGGTGATGTTGCCGTTGCCCGTCGAGGTGAGTGTCCGAGCCCCGCCGACGAGGACGATGGCGTTGCGATAGGTCTGCGCGCCGGTGGTGGTGATGTTCGCGTTGACGTTGACGGTGCCGAAGCGCGCGGAGGTGCGGCTCATGGTTGCCGCCGCGTAGGTCGCGCCGCTGTCGGTCGAGGTGATGGTGCCGGTGGCCGGCGAAGCCGCGCCCGCAAACGTGTAGTTGTAGGTGTTCGCATCCACGACGGTAATGGCGAAGGTCCCGTTGTAGCCACCCTGGTCCGCGCCCGCGATGGTGACCGAGTCGCCGGTCGAGAAGCCGTGCGTGGTCTGCGTGACCGTAGCCGTTGTTCCCGAGGAACTGATGGTGACGCTGGCCGTCGGCGAAACCGGCGCGTCATCCACCAGCAGGCTGGACGGACGGAACGTGCCACCAACCACGTCGCTGAACGTGATGGTTCCACCAGGGAAGGTCGAAGTCCCGCTGGAGAGCGTGCCGGAGAAAACCGCAAGGCTCGCGCCGCCATGTGAGGCCGCATCCACCGTGGAGGAGAACAGGATGGTGCCGCTGGCCGTGCTGCGCAAAACCGCGTTCGCGCCGTTCGCGATGACCACCGCGCCGGTGTAGGTCTGGTTTCCCGTGGTGCGGATCGTGTCGGCAGTCGCCGTGAACGCGGCGTTCAAGAGAGTCGAGCGGTTGATCGTCAGCGACGTGAGCGGCGTCGTGTTGCCCGCAACGTCATTGAAGACCGTGTTGACCCCGGCGCCGCCGGTTTGCGTGGTCAGGGCGCTGGCCCCGTTCATCGCGCCATTGAAGGTGATGATGTCCGACGTCGTGGTCAGCGTGATTGGAGTGGTGCCGAGCGTGATGGTATCCGAGCCAGGAGTGTCGCCGTAGGTCTGGGTGCCATCGGTGCTGATCGAGCCGGCATTGATCGTCGTGTTGCCGGTCACGTTCAATACGTTCACGTTCGCGACGGTGTCCGCATTCGCATTGCCGAAGACCGCGTTGCCTGTGACGGTCAGGTTGAAGCCGGCGCCGGCGACGGTGTTCGCGCCCACGCCGTTGCCGTTGAACGTGACGGTCGTGCCGGTCAGGTTGACGTTGGCCGAAAGGATCACGTCGTCGTCATACTGCTGCGTGCCGGAGGTGGTGATATTGCCGTCCAACGTCGTCGTGCTGCCATTGTTCGCCACGAAGTTATTCACGCCGGTAAACGTCGGGTTCACCGAGGCCGCCGCCGTGCCGATGGTCGAGGCCGCCGACAGGCTGAGCGTGAGGCTCGTGTCGGTCATGTCAGTGCCGAGGATCTTGGTCGTGGCCGTGTTCTGGAACACCAGCGACGTGGCGCTGATGGTCACCGTGCGGGTGTTGCCGCCGCGGAGCTGGAGCAGGTCGTTGTAGGTCTGCGCGCCACTCGTTGTGAGGGTGATGTCGGAGATGGCGTTGCCCAG
>VGYC01000357.1 GCA_016873095.1 Planctomycetota bacterium
AAAAACTGCAACCGCGGGCTTATTCTTACGAAGTCGAGAGTTCTGCGGGGGAAGAGATTTTTGCCCCTTGGTGAGAACCGAAAAAAGACTGGCTCGTCGTACATCGCAACGGGCTCGAAAAAACGAGGAGACTGTTGCAAACCGCCTGGCTTCATGGGACAATTCCGATACCGTGAGAACTCCAAGCAATTCCCGTGGCTTTACTCTGATCGAGCTACTGGTGGTGATTGCCATCATCGCTGTGCTCATTGCCCTGCTGGTGCCGGCGGTGCAGAAGGTGCGCGAGGCAGCCGCACGCACGCAAACCAGCAACGGCTTGAAGCAGATAGCGCTGGCCTGTCACAGCTATGCTGACAACTTTAATGACAGGTTGCCGCCGCTCGGCGCGGGCGGGGACATCTTCGCCCAGGGTTCCACCACCCTGCATGTGGCCATCCTGGCTCATCTGCTCATGTTCGTCGAGCAGACGGCGCTGGAGAAACTGGCGGCGGACGTGGCCAGCTGGCCTCAGGCACAGGTGGCTGTTGTGCCGATCTACAACTCGCCGATGGATCCCAGCGGTCGCGATGGCAAGGGCCCCTTCGGGTGGGGGGGGAGCAGTTATGCTGCCAACTGGCAAGTCTTCGGTCCGGGCCTGGATGTCACGCCCCCCTACACCTATGATTCCACGGGCTTTCCAGTCACCTTCTACGCCGGTAACCGGACGGTTGCCAAGGGCTTCTCGGACGGGACGTCGAACACCATCATATTCAGCACGCGCAACACTTTTTGCGGGCCCAATGATGGCGGCTGTTTGTGGATGCCCATCAATCTGAACCCCATCTACCCGACACCGACGCTCACCTGGGGCCCATTCTTTGGCTTTTACACCAATGTGCTGGGCGGCTACATTCCCGATGGGACCGGAGTCGGTACCACGTTTCAGAACTGGCCAATGGATGCAGATTGTGATCCGAACTACGCGCAGAGCTTTTCACCAGCCGGCCTGCTGGTGGCCCTGGCGGATGGCAGCGTGCGCACGGTATCGCCCAGTATCACCGGTCTGACCTGGCGCAATGCGCTCCTGCCCGCCGACGGGCAAACTTTGGCCACCGATTGGCACCAATGAGCGGTCCATTCATGCCTCGCAACCTGAGCAGTTGCCTGTCGTTTGTATGCGGTTTTCAGCTGGCTCTTTGCGGATGCAGTCCGTCACAGGCGACCGTGACGGGCAAGGTCACTTATCAAAACAAGCCGCTCAGTTCCGGAGAAATCCACCTCATCGGCGACAAGGGCATTTCTCGTTCCGCCTTGATCGGCCCGCTGGGCACCTTTGAGGTCAAGAATGCTCCCGTTGGCGTTGTGAAGGTTTCAGTGGTGTCCTACAAGAGTTCCGGGCCTCCCAGAGGACCAAGCGTTGCCAAGAAGAAAAACGATGATGAACCGGAAGAGATCGTGCCGAGACCGTCGGCGATACCAGAAAAATACAACAACATCTCATCGTCGGAACTCGTTTTCACCATTTCCAACGGTTCGCAGACCATTTCTATTGACCTGAAGGATTGAAGGTATTCGACATCCATCGTCACGCGCCGCTGGGAAGCGAGTCACGCCAGTCTGGGCTCCCGGAACGGACAAATCACAGCCTGCGAATAGAATCCCCAACAAACTCAACCTGGGGGGACCATGCTCATCTTCGACGCACACCTGGACCTGGCCTGGAACGCCATCGACTGGAACCGCGATCTGTTGTTGCCCGTGGAGCGAATCCGGCAGATCGAGAATGATGCCGGCATGAAGGACAAGGGGCGTGGCTGCAACACCGTGTCGTTCCCGGAACTGCGTCGCGGCAAGGTAGCGATGTTCATCGCCACGCTGCTGCCGCGGCTCTTGCGCATCGGCGCCATGCCGGCCATCCAGCGCTACGCCAACATGGCTGGCGCTTACGCGGCCGGCTACGGGCAGCTCGCCTATTACCGCGCCCTCGAGCAGCAAGGGCATTTGCGCTGGATCAAGGACGCTGCCGGCCTGGAGAGCCACGTCCGTGAGTGGCGCAAGGACGAGAACTCGCGCAACTTGCCGCTGGGCTTCATCCTGAGCATGGAAGGGGCCGACTGCGTGCTCTCGCCGGAGCAAGTGGACGAATGGTATCAGGCAGGCTTGCGGATCATCGGCCCAGCTCATTACGGCGTCAGTCCGTATGCCCACGGCACGGGAACGGAAGGCGGGCTGTTTCCGCAGGGGCCGGCGTTGCTGAGGGCGATGGAAAAGGTGGGCATGATTCTCGATATCACGCACCTGTCCGACCAGTGCTTCGACGAGGCCATGGACATTTACGGCGGGCCGGTGCTGGCCAGCCATCACAACTGCCGGGCGCTCGTCCCGAACCAGCGGCAGATCACCGACGAGCAGATCAAGCGGCTGGTCGGTCGCGGCGGCGTCATCGGCGCGGCGCTCGATAGCTGGATGCTGCACCCCGGCTGGGTCCGCGGCGAGTCTGATCCGAAGCTCGTCAAGCTGGAAGCCGTCGTCGATCACATCGATCGTGTCTGCCAGCTTGCGGGCAACTCGCGCCACGCCGCCATCGGCACAGATCTCGACGGCGGCTTCGGCAAGGAGCAGACGCCGCATGACCTCGACACCATCGCCGACCTGCAACGCCTCCCCGACATGCTCAACAAGCGCGGCTACAAGGACGCCGACATCGAAGGCATCATGCACGGCAACTGGGTGAGATTCTTCTTGAATGCGTGGAAGAAATGAGAACAGTTTTCAGTTTTCAGTGTTCAGTTTTCAAAGAAGCAGCGCTTCGCGAGCGGCACAGCATCTTGGAAACTGATTCTGAAAACTGAAAACTGAAAACTACTTTAGAAGGGTGAGCGCACCTTGCCGTGCAGATCGCTGGGGCGGCATTCCATCGTGTCCACGCCGGGCTGGCAAGCACAATCGCTTACCGCTTCGCCGATCAGCAGGAAGAATAACTTTTTCTTCTTCTTGACCGGCTTGACGGGCGGCATCGGCTCGGGAGGCGCTTGCTGCTCCTCGGCGTGCGTCTCGGCCGGCTGCGTGGGCTGGGTCTCATTGGAGCGCCGCTGGACCGGGTCCACGCGCGGGATGTTGTAGTGGTACGGATACGGGCAATGGCCGGTATAGGGGCAGCTCGGATAGTGATGGTGATAATGCGGATCTTCACGGGCCGGATACTGCTGTGAACCGACCCCCGGTTCCTGCGATTCGACTAGGTTCGTCGGTGATTCGTCGCTGGGCGGCATTTCGGCGTCCGGCGGAGTATCCACGGCTTCGCTGGCCGGGGCGTCCTCAGGCTGGTCTGAGACGTTTTCGGTCGCCTCTTCGCAGACGGCTTCCTCCTGGCAGGCAACCTGGTTGAGATAGTCGGCGACGATCTCGCCAAGCGTCCTGGTGCAGCGGGCACATTCGGGGCACTCTTCGCCGCAGCACATCACCTTGATGATGCGCAACATGCCGCACGAAGAGCAGCAACCCATCTTCAGGCAGGGGCGGGAGCCACACTCGCCACAGTCACGGCAGGAGCCGCAAGCGCCGT
The DNA here is from genome assembly GCA_016873095.1 of Planctomycetota bacterium. Taxonomy (GTDB): domain Bacteria; phylum Planctomycetota; class Planctomycetia; order Gemmatales; family Gemmataceae; genus VGYC01. Next base: position 3,545 of record VGYC01000357.1, read on the forward strand.
CGCAAGCGTCGACTATGTCGCCGGTGCACACATCCTCGAACTCGTCGGCATCATCCGACACGTAGGGCATCGACGGACCTTCCTCATCCGAGTTTTCGTAGCCGTATGGCTCGACGGACGGTTGCGGCAGGTTCTCCTCGTCATCGCCGCTGGCCGCAGCGGCAACCGGTTGCTCATACTCGTCGCTGAATGCCTGCTGTGGATATTCCGGAGAGTCGTAAGGCTCTACCGTGGGCGGCTGCTGGAGACTCTCAGGTGGGGGCGGTGCACTTTCAACGACGATGGGTTCAGAGACTTCAGGCGACTCGAGCACTTCGGTAGCCTCGCCGATTCCCGGCAGCGCGATGAGCGGTTGCTCGCGAGCCATTACCTCGGGATTGGGCAGAATGCAAAGCGGCTGACAGTTCGGCTTGTCACTCGGCCGCGGAGGCTCGGGCAGAGTTGCCTGGCCGATGGCCAGCAAGGGATTGCAGCGCATGCCCACCGTGCTCGCGCCGCGGAAGAAACGGGCGGTGACGGAATTGGGATGCTCGGCCGCATGCTGGGCGGCCAGGTACATGGCCGCGCAGCTGAATACCATCAGCGCCGTGCCACTCCAGATCCACTTTCGCATATTGCTACCTCTTATTCCTGTGAGAGAGGGTCCATCCGGGCCGTTGGGCCTCGTGCCCCCGGCCTTGCCTGTCACACCGGGCCGTATAGCCTCACCACCGGACGCAATCCAGACCAAGTGCCGGGGATTTCACGTCTCCTATGCGACATGCCCGCGTAGAATAGAGAGGACGGGTGAACCCACGATCGGCAAGAGTCGTCTCCCGGAGGGTAGCGACGAGCTTGTCCAACCGAGCGGCAGGGACTCCGACCACGGTCAGCCCACACCGGGCAAGCGGGCCGCTTGCCCTACGGGAAAATCGGAGCCAGTTGCGTTGCTGGGCCGGCGGGGGGGGGCAGGCGCGGGGCCGCGGGGTGACGGGATGACGCGACGCGGGCGCGGAGAGGCCGGGCACGCGA
>VGYC01000358.1 GCA_016873095.1 Planctomycetota bacterium
AACTCGACAATCCCTGGCATGACCGGACCCTCCGTGGTCGTCGTGCGCCATGTGAAATTACCAGGAATTTGAACGAAATTGCCCATTTTGACAAGGCCAGCTGCAGCTTTGCAAAACCTTAGATCTACTGTTGTGTAAAGATTAAGAACGCAACCCTATTGTGACATGCTGCCGATGGTCCGGCGCCAGAGGCCCTCGGAATCTTGGCAGGAATGCCACTGTGGACAAACAGGGCATGAAACGGAGCTGCGAGACTCGATTCCGTTTCGGTCATGATCGACCTAAGGTCCTTAAAGATCATGACATGCCTGCGAAGCAACAAACCAAGAGCCAAGTTTTTCTGGCGTATTCCCCCTACATCAGCCAGCCCGGAAGACAGACCAAATCGCCAGACGGAATTCCGTTGTGGAAAAGTCGGCTTCTGAAAGGAAGTGGCTAGCGGTCCCGGTGGCCGCATCATGGACGTGGAAATGCCTTGCCTGAAGGTATGATCGCTCGTTCGCCCGCGACCTGAGGTCAAAAGCATGATATCCCCGGCTACCACTGAAGGCAGCAAGCGCGGCTTCCGCAGCGAACTTGAGCCCGACAAGACGCTCGAGGCGCCTCTTTTTCCGCTGAGCGAAAGCGAACCCACTGCCGGCAAATCCACTGGCGGCCGGTCGGCAAGAGACAGTGTCCAGCCCTGCCATCTCAAGGACGATGGCAACGTGCTGCTCGGCGAGCCGGGCGAGATGTCCGACAGTCGCCCGGACACGGCCTACCTGGAATGTCGCTCGAATCCGCATTGCGCTCCGCGCCGCATCGTTCTGGACGCCTCGCCATTTCGTCTCGGGCGCAGCGAGACGAGTCATTGCGTGCTGCCGCTCCGCGAGGTGTCGCGCGAGCATGCCGAGATCATGCGATCGCGGGACGGCGCCTGGTGCTTGCGGGACCTGGGCAGCACCAACGGCTGTTTCGTCAATGGCCAGCGAATTCGCGAATCCCAGCTGACACACGACGACATCATTCACATCGCTTGCGTCGAGTTTCGCTTTGTCGATTGCAACCAGAAGAGTGCGGAGGAAGACGCGGCGCCGGCCACGCACATCCTGACCTCTGCCGTGAACCCGCGCAGCCTGATCCGTGGCGAGCAGCACTTGCAGGAGATGTTGCTGCAACGTTGTGTGTCCATCCTGTATCAGCCCATCGTCAACCTGCGCAGCGGAGCCGTGCTTGGCTACGAGGCGCTGGCACGCAGCACGCACAAGCACCTGTGCGAGGGGCCCCAGCAATTCCTGGCCATGGCCGAGGAATGCGGCATTGCCAGCCGGCTGAGCCGCATGCTGCGTCACGAAGCGGAGATCATCGCGAACGGCTTGCCGCGGGGACTGCAGCTGTTCCTGAACGTGCATTCGAGCGAGATCAGGGAGCCGGGTCTGCTTGCGGACATGTGTCGGCCGGCGCATCATGGCCTGGTCTTCGAGATACACGAAGATGCCGTGACCGACGTGGCCACGCTCCGGGCCTTGCAGGAGCGGGCACGGTCTCTGGGCATCAAGCTGGCGTTCGACGATTTCGGTGCCGGCCAGGCACGCTTGCTGGAACTGGCCGACGCCCCACCCGATTATGTCAAGCTCGACATGAAGCTGGTGCGCAACATCGACCTGATTCCGTCACGGCATGCCCTGGTCAGGGGGCTCGTCAAGGCCAGCCGGCAGCTGGGAGTCCGCATCATCGCCGAGGGGATCGAGACCCAGGCCGAAGCGACTGTTTGCCAGCGGCTGGGCTGCGATTTCGGGCAGGGCTTTCTGTTCGGCCATCCACATTCGATCGACGCCTGGCTGACCGAGGACAACACTTCACGCCCGGTGTACTCGGCGCACCCCACCATGGCGAGCTGACGCCGCTACGTGGGGAGCGCGCCCGAGTCCGGCTCCGCCGTGTGATACTTGAAAAAGCCATCCCAGGCCGCGTCCAGGTTGTGCAGCGCCTGCTCGATGGGCGCGGCGCGAAAACGACCGTCGTCGGCTTGCTCGACCACGCGGAGCCGCTTGAGCTTGTCCATGGCGTCGCCGATCTCGAAATCGACCTTGAGGCCGGCTGCCTGTTCCAGGAATTGCTCGACGCGGTCGTCGAGCTGGTCAGCGGTCCAGCCGTCGTGCCCGGCCTCGCGCCACAGGAAGTAATAGGCCAGGAAGGCCTCGCGACACTCCTGTTCCAGGGCATCCTCGCAGAGGTGGAAGAGGACGCCGGCGTTGTTGTCGAGGTTCTGGAAGAACAGGCTTTCGGTGAGCGTGAGCTGATACTTGTTGCGGGTGTTGAGATAGCCGAAGTACGACTTGACGCCGTAGCCGACCGTGCCGCCGATAACGCCGAGCCAGGCGAAGATGTTGGCAGCGCCGGCGGCGAGGAGCAGCGCCCCGCCGGCCAGCCGGTAGCCGGTCATGCCCAGCCCGGTGAGCAGCGGGAAACCGATCGTGCCCTGATCCCACATGCGCATCTTCGGGCGCGAACCGGGCACCAGCATTTCCAGGTCCGTGTGCGGGATGTCCTTGAACTCCTTGATGTAGACGCTGCTGGTGTCCACGTTTCTGGGGAGCGCCGGGTGCTTGCGGAAGCGTAACAGCACCACGAGGCGCTGGAAGATGCGCAGCGGCACGCGGCGTTCCTTGCGCAGGCCGAACCAGCGGCGCGGCAGGATGCGCTCGCGCGTCGCGTCGCCACGATAGAACAGCTCGAGCCGGTCGAAGATCTCGAAGTTGACGACGAAGTTCAGGCCCCACAATCCCGAATCTTGCAGAGCCTGCTCGAGGTGCTCGCGCGGCACGCGCCGGTAGTTGCCACGCTCCAGCAGCCACTCGAGCTTGGCGATCAGGCCGTTCAGGCGCGACTGGACATCGTCGTCCGCCGGATTGCGCAGCGTGATGGTATCGGCATCCGGATCGAAAGGCGCGTACAGGTCCTTGAGACGTTCCATGTCGGCCTGGTACTCGAAGTGAAACGTGGCAGCGACGAGCCTGCAAAACTGCCGGAAATCGTGCTGCTCCGCCGTTGCCAGCGCCGCCGGCTTGCCGCACAGCAAGTCCACCAGCTCCGACTTGCGCACCGGAATGAAATGCTCGCGATCCTCGTAATCGGCCATGCGCTTTTCCCATGCGAAAGCCGGCGAACCGACGCACCCAGGCTTTATATGGGGAAGGTGAAGGAGTAAGGGTAACGAAAACCGTCACCAGCAAGATGCATCATCGACAGAATTCAAAAATGAAACCAAGCGATCAGCTGATCCAGCGCACGAGTCTGGTGCGCCAGTCCGGCGATCGCAGATGCACCTGCCGATTGTCAGCGTCCAGTAGCAGCTGAAGTCGATTCGTCGTGAGGGCGCGCAAGCCTAGCACGGGCAATCTGGGCGCCGCTTGATCGGGGTATACGGCAATTCCTTCGTCGATGCTCAATTGGAAGGGTTCCGAGCCTTCAGCCGCAGTGTGATGTGCGACATTTGGATGGAGCCAGAGTCGCGCGGCGTGCAATGGAATGCGATTACCTCTTTCGCTGATTGTCCCCACGCGCGGTAACGACGAAAGTGGCATCCCCGCCCAGCGCGTGAGCTGACTCTCGCCGATTGCGAAGTGATAGTTGTTTCCGGTGTCCAGCACAGCGGGGATATTCGGCAGTCGCGAGTCCCAATCGAGCACTTGTCGGGCACTCACACTGATCCGCGCAACGATCTGGAAAGCTTTCACCGTAAAGTTCTCGCCGTGCACGCTGCCGGCGCTAGACGTTGCCTGGTAGGGCAGGCGGGTCAGGATCTTCATGAGTTCGCGGTTCCGTCATGGAAGTGCCAGGGTCCCAGCGACTCGATCTCCTCCGGTTCCCAGGGCGGAAGCGCGCGGGGTCGGATGATCGCAACCTCGTACTCGTCCATGGGAATGCCGCGCCGCAGACATTCTCGTATCAACACGTCATCGCTAGCGGCGATGCCAATGCGTTCGTCGCGGTGATAACACACCCATTGCCCGTGATTCCGCCGGTCCGCAAGCAGTTCCGGCAAGTCCTTCCAGAACGCGCGCTGCGACAGGAGAATTCCCTCGGGAATTCCGGATGCTGGAAATGGCGGCAAGTCTTTTTCATCAGGCAAGCACATTTTCGCGAACAGATCTTGTGCGACGAGAACATACCGCTGCCGGGCGCCCGGAACGACGACCTCGATCGGCTTGCCTTCCTGGTTTCGTATGGTCAGGGCCTGCTCGGCGGTCAGTTCGACAATTGCCATTGCGGCTCCCACGCAGTTCTCCCCATTTTAGCAAGAAGAAGGTCGATTCCGTGGATGAGCGCTTCGATCACCGCTCGCTCGACTTTTCCCACACGCAAGGGGGCCTGACCCGGTAAAGCTCCAAAGCGCCCTGTCTTGGTTCAGCCTGATCTGGAATAACTGCCTGTTCGAGTTAGCGAGTAAAGGGATGGATGCTCTCGTCAGGTTGACTCCATTGTACATGTCGTCGGTCCAGGAGCTACGGGTTCCTCTTCGCTG
>VGYC01000359.1 GCA_016873095.1 Planctomycetota bacterium
CCGATGAGCCGCCTGAAGGACCTCGCGGCCTTCGGCATGGAGACGTTCACGCCCACGCCGGCTGGTGTCACTGGCGCCGCCGCTAGCTGGTTCCCGAAAGGTCTCGCGACGAAGCTCGGCAAGGTGCGAACCGCCGCGAAGGCGTCGGCTATGGAAGCCGCCATCGCGAACGGCATGAACAAGGAGCAGGCGGCGAAGTCGGTGGACTCGGTGGTGGCCACCGCGACCCGGAACTACATTCGCTCGCTGGGGAAGTCGCCCGAGGAGACACAGAAACTCATCGACGGCTACAAGACCATCGCGCTGCCGACCTACAAGGGCATCAACTTCGAGGACCGTAAGCCGATCCTGAGCGTGCTGGCCCCAGACAATATCGGCACCTCCACTACCTCGAAGGACCCGAAAGCGCGTGGTGTGCGGCTCGCGGCCTGGAGCGAGAAGCGCATGGACACCGCCTACGATGCCGGCATCGAGCGGCTCGGTGAGAGCGACGGCAACTGGGGTGACGCGCGCTGGCTGTATCACGTCACGAACGGCGACCCGTATGCGGCTGTCGTCTACACGCGTCTGCAGGGCTCCTTCTCGCCTGGCCAGAAGACCGACGCGAACGCGCTGAACGCGGTCGAGGCTTTCCTGCGCTCCATGGCAGGAGAGTCGCCGACGTCGATCATGAAGCGCTTGACCTACGGGCACCCGAGGCCGAGCACCGTGGACGATAACTTTGAGCGCGCGATTCGGCTCGGACGTATTTTTCAGAATAAGACCGAAGCCCTCGCCGCTGCCGAGCTCGGCGTCCACGACAACATCCCGATTGACATGTGGCTCCTGCGCGCGTTGGGCGTACAGAGCGATGTCACGCCCTCGGATGGGTTGTATCGGCTCGTGTCCGAAGCGGTCGCGAAAGCCGCCGCGAAGAAGAACGAGTCGCCGTTCGAGTATATGGCGAAGGTGTGGATGGGGATGCAGCGCATCGCCGGCAAACCCACGCCGAGCTTCCAAGAAGCCATCGCGAATCTCGACCTGCCTGGTCACTTGATGGGCATCGCGTCACCGGCCGACCTCCCGCGTGCCGCGCAGAACATGATCGCCGCACGCGCGGCGGCGCGCACGGGCGCGCATCACAAGGCCACGTCGCCCATCGCGACGTCGCCCGCGATGCCCTACGAGGAATTTCTCGAGCGCGCGCAGGCGCTCGTGCGAAGCAGCAGCGACACCGACGTGCTGGGCAAGGTGAAGCCGAAGAAGAAACGCGACATCACACTCGACCTCGCGCGTCGAGAGGCGCGTGACCAGCAGCTTGGCGACCAGTTCATGTTCGGCGAGCCTGGTGGGCGCGCGGTGATGGCCGCGATGCCGGTCGAAGCGGCGCCGGGGTATCGCAGCGGCGTGGACCCGAGCTTCCGGTCACTGACCGCCGAGGCGCAGGACAAGGTCTCCAATAAGCGGCTCAACGTGTTTGAGAATGACGAAGGCCACAACGTCATTGCCGAGGGTCTGTTCCCCGGTCGCACGGCGCCCGTGCTGCGTGGGCGTGGTGATTGGCCCAACCCGTCAGGCGTGGTCGAGAACAACGTGATGGCGACGACGCCCGTGCAAGTGCGAATGCAGGGCGGTCAGATTCATCCCGAGGACGAACTGGCGCTCCAGTTCGGCCACAACCTGCAGTCGGGGATGCTCGGGCAGGACGACGTCGTGCATAGTGCGCTGGCGTATGTGAAGAACGGGAAATTCGACGCCGTGCGCGTCTTCCCGCGAGCGAAGAAATACACCATCAGCGACGACGCCTTCAAGCAGCTTCGCTCGCAGCTGCCGCCGGGTGACTGGGCCCTCCAGCATCGGTCCAACGGTATTGACATCATCAAGCTGAGCGGACCTATTACGCCGGCCGAGCAGCAGACCGTGTCGCGCTTCGCTGAAGAGACCATCCCGCTGCCGCCCAACAAGCTGCGCGCAGAAGTGAGTGGCTCACAGGTCATGCAGAATGTCGCGTCGGATAACTACCGGTCACTGCCGTGGGGGAAGGTGGGCTCTGGCGAGGTGACGGAGGTCGTCACGCGTGACATCGGGCGGCTCACGCCGGCGCAGCAGAAGTTCCTTGATGGTCCCGAGATGCGCGCGACCGCGCGTGACCTCCTGAAGAAGGGCGGGAAGAGCGGCTGGTCCGGTCGCCCGGACCATGCCAACTTCCTCCGCATCATCGCCGAGAGCGGCGTGTCTGGGTTGCAGCGCGCGCTGAAGGATGGGCAGGAGCTCCTGCCGGTGCTGGTGGCGCTGGGTCTGGGACCGTTACTCGGCTCGCGTTTGCGAAGCGGACAGGACGAGCCATCCCGCGATTCGCGCTCGCGCGAAAGAGGCCCGGCATGATGTGCCAGACATTGACCGAGCAGAGCGCCTTCGCTTCGGTGCCGTCTTCGGCGGTCCATTCGAGCATGAACCAACTGTCGCCGAGGAATTTACCACCGCGTTCGACGACGCGGACGGCTGGGTATCGCTTGGGTTGTTTCGGTGTGGGCATGGTATCGCAGTCCTCCTGGGCACCACCCTATCATCGAGCGCCCCAAACTATTAATCTACGTATGGAGAGACGCTGATGGCGCAAGGCACAGTGATGCCCGCCCCAAAGTTCACGGGGTTTAACAATAGCGGCGTGGTGGTGTCAAGTGGCAAGCTGTACACCTACTCAGCCGGCACGTCGACACCCCTGGCCACTTACAGCGATGTGGACTTGACGGTGGCCAACGCGAACCCGGTGATCCTTGACAGCGCCGGCCGCGCGACGGTGTTTCTCACCGCGAGCTCGTATAAGTTTGTGCTGAAAGACAGCAGCGACAACACGCTGTGGACGCAGGACAACGTCAAGGCGGCTGCGCCGTTTTCCGTGAACCTAGACATCACCGCGACGTTTGGCGTGACGGTAACGGCCGGTCAGGGCGTCTATTTGAGTAACGGTAGCGGCTCACTGACCGCCGGTCGTTGGTATTTGTGGGATGCGGACCTCGACTACGCGTCGAACAGCGCGCTGGGTCTGCCAATAATCGGGATTGTCACTGCTGACGCGTCGGCGGGCGATGTGGGGTCTGTTCGCGTGCTGGGCCGCGCCGACGTAACGGGGCCGCTTACAGTCGGCACGTCCTATTACATTAGCGGGACGGCGGGTGCCTTGTCGTCGTCGGCTGGCACGTATTCGCGCTTGGTTGGTGTTGCGGATTCCACCACCTCGCTCGCGATGACCGCCACGTCGGCCCCGGTCCCGCTTGCCTCAATTAGCGGCCTAGGCACCAATGTCGCCACATGGTTGGCGACACCGTCAAGCTCAAATTTGGCAGCTGCCGTGACGGGTGAAACCGGCAGCGGGGCCCTCGTGTTCGCCACGTCCCCCTCGCTTGTCACCCCCGCTCTTGGCACGCCTGCCTCAGGCACGCTCACGAATTGCAGCGGCCTGCCAGCGGCCTCCGTTGTGGCAGGCACGTTTGGATCGGGCAACTACTCGATTACCGGCACGCTCGCTCTGGCCCCCACTAAACAACTCTATCTCGACGGCGGTAACGACACCTACATTCGAGAGGTGGCGTCCGATTGGATGGACTTCGTTGTGGGTGGCAATTCCATGCTGCAATTACGCAACGGCGTGGCGGTGTATCTCAATCTCGCTGATGTGTATATGGGAGCAACGAAAAGGCTCTACCTCGACGGCGGCAGCAATACGTACATCACGGAGGCCTCAGCTGATCAAATAGAGTTCATTACCGGTGGCTCGTCCCGCGTGAAAATCACGAGCACAGGCCGCGTAAGAATGCCGGACGTGTACAACGTGTCAGGAACCGGAGCGGCACTCTACATTGAATCTGATGGCAACTTGTTTCGGATTGTCTCTGCGCGTAAATATAAGGACAACATTCGCTACCACACGGTCGATGGGAACGCTGTCTATCAGCTTCGGCCTATCTCGTACACGTTGAAAGCCAAGCCTGACGCGCCGGAACAAATTGGCTTTCTTGCAGAGGACGTGGAACCAGTTGAGCGGCGCCTGGTGGTGTACAACGACGAGGGTACGCCCGAATCGCTGCACTATGATCGGATCACGGTGCTGCTAGTCGCGGCAGTGCAGGATTTGCAACAACGTCTAACGGCGCTTTCAGCGCGGGGACATTAGGAGCAAGCAGATGGCAATTACCGGAAGATTCGTAGCGGGCCGTGTGGGCATCAGTCTACAGGGTGTCACGTCGCTGACAGCGTCCGTCGATTTGATGGATGACGGAATGGGCCAAGTCGGCCACCGGGCGGTGACGGTTGACGATCCAGCGATGGCCGCAGCCGTGACGGCGTTTATTGCGGCGCAACTGCCCGCGCTGTCTGCACTCACCGGATGCGAGGTGTCGCTGCCAGCACCGGAGCCAGAGCCGGAACCGGAGTCCTAAATGGCAAATTACTGGAAGGTGCGATTCGCAGTCGCGGCGCGTGACTCGCAGCTGGCGCAGCTCCAGGCGCAGGCCGAGGC
>VGYC01000360.1 GCA_016873095.1 Planctomycetota bacterium
ACATTCAAGGTTTTGCAACCTAGATTTGCGCAGAACTTCCCCGTCCAGGGTCCATGTTCATGCGCGCGGCAATTTCCGCTTTCTTGGGGGCACGCGGCGCTTCAGAAACGACTACAGAGAATCGTTCATGGGAGCGCTTTCCGTGCGGCTTGACGACGACCTGTCAACCCGTCGCGGCGCGCGGCGGCAGTGAGTTCGCCTGGCCCGCCCAGATTCGCGATCTGTCTTCGATCCTGGCGGCTGCCACCTCTATTCGAGAAGCAATCACGCGAATCCTGGAGTCGCTGTGCATCAACCTCGGCTGGCAGTTTGGTGGGTTCTGGCAAGTGGATAGTGACAACAATTGCTTGCATTGCACGGAGATCTGGACTCGTTCGCCGGCGAAGGAATTCGAGAAGCTCAGCCGCCGCACAGTCTTGTCGCCTGGTGTTGGTTTGCCGGGGCGAGTATGGGCCACGCAGAAGCCTCACTGGATTCCTGACCTGAGAGCCGATGCGAACTTTCCCAGGATTGCCGCGGCGACGACAGACGGAATTCGTAGCGGTTTCGCACTGCCCATCGTCCATGCCGCAAATGTTCTCGGCGTGCTGGAGTTTTTCAGCTCAGAAACCACCGAGGCGGATACCTCCTGGATGCAGATGTTTGAGAGCATTGGCGGGCAAATTGGTCAGTTCATGGTGCGCGTGCAATACCAGGAGGCAGTGCAAGCCTCTAAGCACATGCTCGAAACAGTCCTGAGCAACATCCCCCAGGGAGTCTTCTGGAAAGATCGGCAATCCCGCATCATGGGTTGCAACACGGTCGTCAGTCGGGCGTTTGGCGTGGCCCAGCCGCAGCAGCTGATCGGAAAGACGGATTACGACTTGCAGGGCGTGAACCCGGCGCAAGCAGCCAACTTCATCCAGAAGGACCGGGAAGTGATGACATCGGGCCAGGCCATCCTCGGCATCATCGAGCCGGTCACCCTGGCCGACGGGGCCACGATCTGGCTGGAAACGAACAAGATGCCGTTGCGTGATAGTCAAGGCCAGGTCGCTGGCATCCTCGGCACATGGCAGGACGTCACGGAGCGAAAGTCGCTGGAGGAGCAACTGCGACAGTCGCAAAAGATGGAGGCCATCGGCCAGCTGGCAGGCGGCGTGGCCCATGACTTCAACAATCTCCTGACCGTCATCAATGGCTACGCTGAAGTCGTGATGGCGTCGATGCCCGCCAGTGATCCCCACAAGGCACTTCTGGCGGAAGTAATGAGAGCGGGCAACCGTGCCGCCGAGCTGACAGGCCAGCTTCTCGCCTTCAGCCGTAAATCGATTCTTGCTCCAAAAGTCCTGGACCTCAATGAAGCGATCGAGAAAAGCCAGAGGATGCTGCGGAGAGTGATCGGAGAAGATGTTCTGCTCGTCACGGCCTTTGGCTCGCCGCTGAATCGGGTGAAGGTTGATCCAAGTCAGATCGAACAGGTTGTCATGAACCTCGCCGTCAATGCCCGTGATGCCATGCCGCAAGGAGGAGCACTGACGATCTCGACCTGCAACATCGACCTGGACGAGGAGTCCTGCCAGCAATACCCAGGCTGCAAGCCAGGCAGCTACGTGGCCCTTGCCATCAATGACACGGGCTGTGGCATGACGCCGGAAGTGAAGGCTCGTATCTTTGAGCCGTTCTTCACCACAAAGGAAGTGGGCAAGGGAACGGGTCTGGGGCTGGCGACTGTCTACGGCATTGTGAAGCAAAGCGAAGGCTACATCGCCGTGGACTCCACCGTGGGTGCTGGCACGACGTTTACGGTTTTCCTTCCAGCCGTGATGGAAACCCAAGTCTCAACACAGCCGGACCACGCAGACATGGCGGTCCGACGGGGCAACGAGACCATACTCCTTGTCGAGGATGAGGATAACGTGCGTAGACTCGCACGGCTCATACTGGAGGCGCACGGCTACACGGTGCTGGAGGCGCACGGCTACACGGTGCTGGAGGCGCACGGCTACACGGTGCTGGAGGCACGTGGAGGGCGCGAGGCGATGGAGCTCGAAAAGGCTCATGCGGGCCCCATCCATCTGCTGATTACCGACGTGGTGATGCCAAGAATGAGTGGGCGCAGTCTGGCCGAGGCGATCCTTCACAGGTACCCGGGGCTAAAGGTCTTGTATATGAGCGGCTACACCGATGATGCTGTGGTGCGTCATGGTATTGCTGCTCAACAGGACGCCTTCCTGCACAAGCCGTTCTCGCTACCGTCCTTGGCGAAGAAGGTGCGGGAAGTGCTGGACAATTAGAAAAAAGGGCCGCCCGAACCAGATCGCTGATAACTGAACCTGACCCCTTCTTGCCTTCCCGGGCTACTACAATTCACTCCATGAGCGGATTCCCTACGCTGTTTTCCCCCATCGACATCGGTCCCCGCACCGTCAAGAACCGCATCTGCTGCAGTGCCCATGCCGACAGCCTGGCCGAGGACGGCATGCCCACGGAGCGGACGCTGCGCTACTACGAGCTGAAGGCTCGCGGCGGCATCGGCTTCATGATGTGCTTCGGCTCGGCCAGCGTGCATCGCACCAGCCCGGCCCGCGACTGGAACGGCGTCGAGCTGTTCGAGGACCGCGTCATCCCGCACCTGCAGCGCTTCTCGGAAACGATGCACCGCTACGGCGTCCCGTGCGTGGCCCAGATCACGCATCGCGGCCGCCGCGGCCGCAGCATCGACACCTGGGAACGCATGTACGCCCCCTCCGCCATCCGCGAGCCCAACCACCGCGAGACGCCGCACGTCATGGACCTGGCCACCATGAAGGAGTTCATCCAGGCATTCGCAGCCACGGCCGAGCGCCTCAAGCGCGGCGGCTTCGACGGTTGCGAGGTCATGGCCAGCCATTGCCATCTCATCGACCAGTTCTGGACCCCCAACGCCAACCAGCGCGGCGACGACTACGGCGGCGATCTCGCCAACCGGCTGCGCTTCGGCGCCGAGGTCTTGCAGGCCGTCCGGGAAAAAGTCGGCCGCGATTTCATCGTCGGCATCCGCATGACCGGCGACGACTTCGTCGATGGCGGGCTGGACGGCAACGCATGCCAGGAGATCGCCGGCAGGCTCGATGACCTGGGCCTGCTCGACTACTTCAACATCATCGCTGCGTCGCCGGAGGTGTACATCGGCGAGGCGGCTGCCGTCCCGGACATGAGCTTTCCGCTGGGCGTTTACGGCCCGGTGTCGGCCGCCATCCGCGCCGTCGTCAAGGTTCCCGTCATCACCATGGGCCGCATCAACGACCCCGCCGTTGCCGAGCGCATGTTGCAGGACGGGCAGACCGACTTGTGCATCATGAATCGCGCCCTCATCGCCGACCCGGACTTCCCGAACAAGGCGAAGGAAGGCCGGCTCGACGATGTCCGCCAGTGCATGGGCTACAACCAGGGCTGCATCGACCGCATCTACACCGGCCGTGGCGTGACCTGCGTGCAGAACGCCGTCATCGGCCGCGAGCGCGACTGGGCCGAGTTGCCGCGCGCCGCCACGCCGCGCAAGCTGGTCATCGTCGGCGGCGGACCGGCCGGGCTGGAGTGCGCCCGCGTTGCCCGGCTGCGCGGCCATGTCGTCGTCCTCCTCGAAAAGAATGACGAGCCGGGTGGCCAGACCCTGATCGCCCGCAAAGCGCCGTCGCGGCAAGACTTCGACGGCGCCTGCCGCTACGCCGCCCTGCAATGCGTCAAGCTCGGCGTCGATCTGCGCCTCGGAACCATGGCGACGCCGGAGGCAATCTTGCGCGAGTCGCCTGATGTCGTCGTGCTGGCCACCGGCGCGCGGGCCTTCAAGCCGCCGCTGCCGGGCATCGACGACTACGGCTACAGCGCCTGGGAAGTGTTGCAAGGGACCGACGTACCGGGCAGTTCCGTGCTGGTCATCGACGAGGAATACGGCTTCCAGGCGCTGACGACGGCTGAGTTCCTGCTCGATCAGGGCAGGCAGGTGGACATCGTCACCTCGGAGCGCAGCATCGGCGGCTTCCTGGGCGCAACCACCGGTCCGCCGGTCTTTCGCCGGTTGTTCTCGAAGGGCGTGCGCGTGCACGCCAACCTGCGCGTCGCCGCCTTGCAGGGAAACCAGGCCATCGCCGTCAATGTCTGGAGCGAGCGCGAGGAGACGCTCGGCCCGTACGATGCGTTCGTCTATGCCTACGGGGGCGAGGCCGTCTGCGATCTCGACAGGCAGCTGCAAGGCAAGGTCCCGCGCCTGGAGCTCATCGGCGATTGCTTCGCGCCGCGCAGCCTGCAACACGCGATCCTGGAGGGGCACAAGCTAGGGCGCGAAGTGTGAGGCAGGGTTTGCAAGTCGGAAGGCGGCGCCAGTTGCGTTGCTGGGCCGGCGGGGGGGGCAGGCGCGGGGCCGCGGGGTGACGGGATGACGCGACGCGGGCGCGGAGAGGCCGGGCACGCGATGCGGACGGGGGACGGGATTAGGG
>VGYC01000361.1 GCA_016873095.1 Planctomycetota bacterium
CGCCGCCGGACATCGGGACGGCACAACTGAAAGTCGAACTCGCTTCCAGCCGGAATCTGCGTGCGAAGCTGAGGAAATACCTGTCCCAGGAAGGCTTCGCTGCTGACAGGTCAAACGCGGTCACCGATGAGAAAAGGTCGGTCAAACTGATAGCCGATCTTGATAAGACGCCTCCGCCCCAGGAAACGATCCTGCTTAGCAATATCGAGGTGACAAGGCTTCTGGTGCTTCTCGAGAAGCTGGAGGATTTGGCGACCAGCTCAATTCCTTCGTCGAAGTCTGAACGACCGTGATACTTGCTCAACGTGTTTAGCAAGGAGTGTGCCATGTCCGCGATTCGCTCGTTGATTGCGTTGATCCTGATTTCTCTTGTGGTCTGCGTCGACGTGGGTTGCAAGAAGCAGGAAGATAAGAAAGAAGGCGGAGGCACTGACAAGACCGGTGGTGCCGAGAAGAAAGAAACGCAACCCAAAAAGCCCTCACAGTCGATGCCGGATTGAAAGCGTCAGATGTCTTCAGGTCAGCGTCACCGCGGACTGGGGAAACACATGGCCTGACTCTGTCCGGAACGAGTGCGCCTGCGCGCTCAGCGGAGCTTCCGACGGCAGGGCTTCCGCATAATTGCCTCGAAGCCTATTTCCGGAAGCTGCTCAAGGCGGGACAGCGCGTGGTAGTGTGCGACCGGGCAGCCCCGGTCCCAAGGCATTCACTGTTGCATCGCTGCTTGTTGTTTGAAGTGATGACGCTTAGATTAGCCTCAAAGTCGGCTTGCGTCTCTGAAAAGGTCACTCGCGTGAACCAGAGATTCACGATCAAGTACCCGCTGTTTGTCCTGAAGCGCGACTCGGAACACGTCGTGTACAGCCTTGATGCAGAGTCAGACGACTCCCGCGTCGGTCTTCCGATGTTCACGAGCCAAGTGACTGTCGTTGCGTATTTGGTCCACACCGGTGAACAGGCGCAGATCAGCATCATTGATCGCGTAGCTGTGTTTCGGGGATTGCTTCGTTCCATGCGGGATGCGGGCCACGTTGTCCTCTTTGACCTGCGCCCGGATACGCATGGCAATCTTGTCACTGAGCACGTCTACACTGCCGCTTTCGTACTCGAAAATTTTCTGCCGGAGCTCGGACGATGGTGGGATTATCCCGTCTATCTTCTCCGAAGCGACGACGGGCTCTTTTGCATGCAGTCCGAACACGAAGGGGTGCCGATGAAGGTGCTTCTGGTGTTCACCGACGACGACCTGGCCGATCGCGCCATCCGCAGTGCGCCACAGCCGTACGTGCCGCTGCCTATTGCAGCGCCTGAAGAATTCGCGCACGTCTTGCGTGCCTTGCCGCCGGAGGTTCAGGCTGTTGCTTTTGACCCACCCGATGCGCAGGGAAAGCCGATGCAAGTACGCGCCAATCCCCTCCGACAGTTTCTCGCCAAAGTCGAAAGGCAGGCAGGTGGCGAGTGAAATGATTTGCGTGGGCTCCTCTGCGCGCTGGGCACTCGGTCAGATAAATCTTTCTGTTCAACGGGCGATGTTTGCAGCACCTGAAAATCGGTGGTCAGGTGCAAGAAATATTGTGCAATGCGCTGTCGCGGGGAGAACAGCTGCTGGTACAGTCCCTCCCTTTAGTTCTTCTCACCATCACAGTTATGCCATCCGCTCCAGTCAAAGAGGCCGACGCGGCCTCCCAGAAACCCGTCAAGACCATCCGCGTGCGCGGCATTTCTGCCTCGATCTTCGCCAACAAGGCAAAGACCGACGGCAAGGACATCACGTTTCACAAGTTGAAGCTTCAGCGGGCCTACAAGAACGGCGAAGAATGGAAGCACACGGAGAGTTTCGGCCGGGACGACGTACCCGTCCTCCAACTCGTGCTGCAACGGGCGTGGGAAGCGATGTTGGAGATGAAGAACGCTCAGCCGACCGAAGAAGAAGCGGAGTAACAGCAAGGAACGGGGGGCACTTCGGTGCCTCCCGTTTTTTTCGACCATTCCATGAATTACCGCTTCATGGACATTCCACGGGCGGCATCTGGTCGTGGCGAGGAATGCGTAGACGCCGGTTGGTGGTGTATGCTGGCGGCCGTGACAAACAGCCGTCGCTGCTGCTGGCGTCACTGTCGGCTCAAGGCAACGGAGATGGACCTCGCACCGGAGTTTCCGTTCTGCACCTTCCATAGAGACTGTGGCGAATGGATGATGATCCTGGATTGGTTGGGCGCTGCGGTCGCGCCGAGAACGGCGCCCTTCTTGCTGCCGTGCCTGGTCATAAAGCGGTTGGAGGCGTTGGGCACGGTTCAGCCGTGATACCGAGCAGAAAAAGAGAGCCACCTGTGAGCGTTTGTAAAGCGCCGGGGTGAAGGGTGGCGTTTCGGTGTTCTTCATCGTTTCCTTGGCCGCGCCTTTCTCAAACCGTTTACTTCCCTGTCTGGTTGTTCCCGTCTCTGTGGCCGCTTTTCTCAAGCCGTTTTCTTCGCTGTCTGGTGCCTGTCCGGAAGTATAGATTGGCACAACCGTCGGGTTGCCGATTTTGAAAAGCGCCCGAGGGGAACGGTAGCACGTTCCCCCGGGCTGTCCCTTGGGAGAAGCACCTCCCGTGGGCCAGCGTCATGATAAGCCAAACTGTTGCCGCCGCCGACCTCGGCCGCGGATTTGCCTGCGCAAGGGGTGTGGACAAAAGTACCAGCCGCGGCGCTGGAATCAGCGCTACTGCCAGGATGCGGAATGCCTGCGCCTGGTTCGTCGCTGGCAGGCGGCGAAGCGACAGGCCCGGCGGCGGCAGGAAGAGGCAGCCAAAGTCCAGCATGCCCAGGCCGAACGTGCGCGCCGTCAGCGTACCGCTTCTTTGCCGCAACCCCCCAAACCTGTCGAAGTTGCGGCGGCGCGTGGTCACGCAGCAAAAATTTTTTGCCCATGTTTTGTGCGACCGGCCAGGGTGTCATGAAGCGCCCCCGAAGTCAGGCCGCAATCAGGCACACTACTGTTGCTGCGTCTGCCGTCAGGCGGTTCGCCGAGTGCGCGATCGCGAACGCAAGTGGCACTGGCGCGGCACGTTTCGAGGCCGCCGCCTGCGCGCCCAGGAGTACGAAGCCGCCCGGGTGCGACGTTGCGTCAAGCAACCCGACACGGCCAGAGCGGCGCCGCCACGGCCGCCGCCGTGACCAGGGCCACGGGCCGCGCCGGTCGGCGGTCGATAGCCTTGCCCGGCAAGCGGCCTAGCTTGGGACGAAGTGTTCGCGTCGATGCCGTTTTTGAGGAGTCCCAAGCATGATCGAAAAACGCATTCTGGTTCCCAAGCGCCTGCGGCGGCCGCCGGCGACGGGCTGGTCCTGGGTCGATCGCCGCTTCTTGCGCGAGCATGGCGATCATCTGTCGCGCGAGGCCATGCTGCTGTATCTGTTCCTCGCCGCCGCGGCCGACAAGCACGGGCTGTCGTTCTACAGCGATCACACGCTGTCCAGCCGCATGAAACTGGCACTGCCGGCCCTGGCTCAGGCACGAGAGGAACTGCTGGAGCGCGATCTGATCGCCAACGAGTTACCGCTGGTGCAAGTGCTGTCTGTACCGTCGCCTGGCGTCCGCCGCCGCCCAGAGCCGGGGCAAGGACTGACCATGCTCGGCGACATCCTCCGCCAGGCTGGCGTCGTACCCGCTGGCAATCAGAGCAAGTGCGTGCTGGCTGCCGAGCCCAGGAGGGACACGCCATGAACGTTGCCTTGTGGGCCGAAGTCCGCCGCCTGGCAGAGATCGACAAGCTCTCCGGCCGGGTGATCGCGCGACGACTGAATTGCTCGCGGCACACCGTGGCCGCCGCCCTCGCGCTGCCGCAGCCGCCGGCACAGACAGCGGCGCCGCGTGCCAGCTTGCTCGATCCGTACGTGGAGCGGATCCAGGAACTGCTGGCCAGGTATCCCGACCTGTCGGCGGTGCGCATCCACGAGGAGATCGCCCGCGGACCGGAGGGCTACACGGGCAGTACCACGGTCGTGCGCCGCCACCTGCGCAAGATCCGTCCGGCACGTGGCCGTGTCTACCAGGAGGTGCATTACCAGCCCGCTCAGGCGATGCAGGTCGATTGGGGCGAATGCGGCCGCGTCCAGGTCGGCTCGAGCATGCGCAAGGTCTCGGTGTTCGTGGCCGTGCTTTGCTACAGCCGCTTGCTCTATATCGAGTTCACGCTGTCGCAGCGCAAGGCTGAGTTTTATCGCAGCCTGGTCAATGCCCTGAGCTTCTTCGGCGGCAGTCCCCGCAACCTGATCTTCGATAACCTCAAGGCAGCCGTGCTCAACGGCTCCGGACGCAGCGCCTGTTTCCATCCCGAGTTCCTGGCCCTGTGTGGCTACTTCTGCTTGCAGCCCATCGCCTGCGCCCGGCGTGATCCGGAATCGAAGGGCGTCGTCGAGGGCGGCGTGCGCTATGGCCCGTCGCAATAAATCT
>VGYC01000362.1 GCA_016873095.1 Planctomycetota bacterium
GCGAAGAAGGTCGCGAAGAAGGTCGCGAAGAAGGTCGCGAAGAAGGTCGTGAAGAAGGTCGTGAAGAAGGTCGTGAAGAAGGTCGTGAAGAAGGTCGTGAAGCACTCTGGCGCAGTATCGAGCGCGGCCTGGAACACCGTTTCGGAGAGGCGGGGCTAGCGCTGGCGCCCGAGATTCGCGGCATCCATGATCTGGCCGCTCTTCAAGCTGTCGTTGACGCACTATGGACTGCATCGCATCTGGCTGACGTGAAGAAGTTGATCGATGACGGCAGGGACCGCGGACCTGGCACAAAGGAAGATGCGTGATGGATTGTCGAGCCTTCTGGCCACAACTTCTCCTGTCGCTCGCGACGCTCCTCTGCATAGGGGAAGGACACAAGCTCCGTGCACAACCGGAACGCAGCAAGACCGGCACCTACGTCAGATTGAATGTCGTCGCGGCCAGACCGGATGCCACAGGAAGACAGCAAGTCGTCGTCACGCTGAACATCGACAAGGACTACTATTTGCTGGGCCATGATCTTTCCGAAGACCTCAAGCAATCGCGGCTCAAGGTTGATTTCTTGGTGGAAGGCAAGCCGGTCGCAGCCATGCTTACCTACCCGGCGGGTAAGAGAATCGACGACGAGACATTTGGTGCTTATGCAATCTACCTCGACCAGGCCGTCATCTCGGGCGTCGTGCAGCGCACGGCCGGCGACATGCGCCCGCTCGAGATCGTCGTCAGAATGCAGGGCTATCCCCGGCTCAATGCATACTGACTGCACCCGTCGCTGGTCCGTGTGACCGTGAAATAGACACCGCGAAATCTCATGCCGCGCCATCCTTCGATTCATCACTGCACGTCGCAGCCGTTGCACTTTTTCGGCCGGGTGCGCGAACTGGCCATGCTCGACGAGGCAATCGCCGGCGGCGACGCCAGCGTCGTCGCCATGATCGGCCCCGGCGGACAGGGCAAAACCGCGATCGCGCAGCACTGGCTGCATGGCACGAGGGCAGCACCGATCGATGGCATTTTCCTCTGGAGCTTCTACCGCAACAAGGATAGCGATCTCTTCCTTCGCCACTTGCTCGCGTATGCCGAAGGTCTGGAATCTCCGCCCGAGGTTGCTGCCAGTTACTGCGTTGACCGGCTCGTCGAGGTTTTTCGCCGCGAACGCTGGGCGCTGGTGCTCGACGGCGTTGAAGTCGTGCAGCACGAGTCCGGCTCGTGGTTTGGTCGCTTCGTACATCCCGAGCTGGCGCGCTTTCTGGAAGAGCTGGCGGCCGGACCAATGCCCGGCGTCGCCGTCGTGACCTCGCGGTTTCCGCTGCCGACGCTGGCATGTCGCCGATACGCCCGCATTGTCAGCCTGGCGGCACTCGACCGCAGCAGCGGCCGTGAACTGCTACGCAGCCTTGGCGTGCCGGGAACGGACAGCGAACTGGAGCATGCGGCGGCTTCCGTCGGCCTGCACGCCAAGGCCGTCGAACTGCTCGGCACGCTAACCGTTCGCGCGGCGCGGAGCCCGAAGCACGAGCGCGGGTCGGACCTCGCTCACGCGTCGGGCTTTAGCGAGTCGAACGCCGACGCGTCGGCCAGCGAAGAGGAAATCCACGTGGCCCGCGTACTCGATGCCTTTCGCCAGGCGCTGCCACAGGAAGACCAGGACATTCTCGCCCTGGCGACGGCGTTTCGGCAGCCGCCCAGCGAGGCGCGCTTGCTCGAATACCTCCGCAGCGAGCCAGTGGCAAACGTACTCGCCAAGGCCTGGGGACGCGGCTACGTGCCGTTTTCTGAACGCGACGCCGGCTGGCTCGAAGGCAGGATTCAAGAGCTGGTCGATCTGCGCCTGCTGGAACGCGTCGGCATTCACCAGGACTCGCAGCACGTGATTGACGCCCATCCGCTGGTGCGGCGCGGCTTCGAGCATGTGCTTGGCAAGGACAGCGGCGCGACGAATGCACGCACCCGCGCCGGCTTCCTGCGCGGTCGGCCCGACCGTCGCCCTGCCGCCAGTCTTGACGAGGCGCGCGAAGAAGTCGAGCTATTTCACGCTTACTGCGATGCCGGGCTGTGGAACGAGGCGGACGGTGTCCTGGTCGCGCTCGATAATCCCAAGCATCGCTTCCTCGCCCCGGTGTTCGAGCGCGATCTTCTGCTCCGCTTCTTTCCGGAACAGGACTGGCGCCGGCCGCCGGCCTGGCCTGGCTTCGGCCGCCAGCGCAGCCTGGCCATCTGCTTTGAGATGCTTGGGCAGTTCGAGGAAGCGCTCGCCGCCTACCGCGATGTGGATGCTGCCTTGCGCGGTGATACCCTCATCGCGCTGGGAAGATTGACGCCCTTGCTGAACCAGCCAAACGCGCCCCAGCCGTGGCAAGCCTTGTGGCAGGCCTACCGTGCCCACGCCCTGTGTCTTGCCGGTCGGGTCGCGGAGGCCGTCGCGCTGGCACGGTCGCTGGTCCCGGTGGACGTTTACGAATGGGTGCACGTCTTCGAATGCTTGCTGCGGGCTCGCCAGCTCGACGTCATCGACGTTGCCAGCATGTGCTATCGCCCCCCCTTCTCGGGCGAGAATCGCTGGAGCGTGCTGGCCCGGCGACGCATGCGCGCCGACTATTTACGCCTCACCATGCCCGATGCCGAGGTGGATCTCGACGGCGAATACCGGGAACTGCTGGACGCCTATGACCGCGGCGGACTTCCCTACGAACGTGCGCTGTCGCGACTGAGTTATGCCTGCTGGCTGGAAGCCGGCAACCGGCCGGCCGAGGCGTGTGCCGTTCGTGCTGCTGCTGCCGACATCGGCCGACGTTTCCATATGCCTGTCATCGTCGCCGATGCAACCCCGCCCGAGCCGCGGGCCGCGACGGCGTCGATCCTTGCCGGCCCCCGTCGCCCTTGAGAGTTTCTTCCTTGAGGTGCCAGATGATCAATCGATCAATGCTAGCAGCCACGCTACTGCCTGTTGCGATCGGTGCTCTTTTCGTCGCTCGTGGTGGAGATCGATTTCACATGGGCAAGCCATTTATCCAGGCCCCGGACACGGTTTCGCCGCAGGCCCGAAAGTTCCTCGAGTCGCTGCCGGATCCCACGACACTGCCGGCCATGCCCGCCGCCGGCGACCGCGACGGCTGGAAACGCGTCTGGCAGGCCAACGAGGCGGCCAATGAGCCGAGGGTGCTGGCGACCCTGAAACGCTACCAGCCCGTCGTCAACAAGCTCGTGCTGGGCGGCGTCCCGGTGCTGGACATCCGGCCCAGGGGCTGGAAGGAGAACGGCAAGGTGCTCGTGCACGCCCACGGCGGGGCCTACGCGCTCAACAGCGCCCGCTCGCGCCTGCAGAGCAGTGTCCCCGCTGCCGCGGCGACCGGCCTGCGCGTCGTTTCCATCGATTACACGCTGGCGCCGTTCGCGCGCTGGCGGCAGGTCACCGATGAGTTCATCGCCGTGCTGCGCCGCTTGCAAAAGGAAGGCTATTCGCTCAAGGACATCGCGGTCTACGGGGAATCGGCAGGCGGCGGACTGGCGGCGGGTTCGGTCCTCAAGATGCGCGACCAAGGCCTGGGCATGCCCGCCGCGGTCGTGCTCTGGTCGCCCTGGAGCGACATCAGCAACCGCGGCGACTCAGCGACGACGCTCAAGAACTTCGATCCCAACCACCATTACGACCGGCACCTGAAATCGGCAGCCGACGCCTATGCCGACCCCGCGGATCAGAAGCATCCTTGTGTCTCGCCCGTCTACGGCGATTACGCGAAGGGCTTTCCGCCCACCCTGATCCAGGGCGGCACCCGCGAAGTGTTTCTCAGCCATTTCGTGCGGCACTACCGGGCCATCGACGACGCCGGTGGCACCGCCGTGCTCGACCTCTACGACGCCATGCCGCACAACTTCCAGATCCGACCCGAGATGGCCGACGCTCCCGAGACACGTACCGCCCTCGCGAAGATGAAGGCCTTCCTCAGGCGGCACCTGGGCCGCTGAATCCGTCCACGGATTCGTCCAGTATTCGTCCAGAAACGGACATAGACCCCCTCGGCACATCGCTGGCCCTGGCAGGCGACCGGCGTGTCGCCCCGAAATGCAGTGAGCCTGATTCGCCATCGCTCGGATGGCGAATCAGGCTCAGGTCAGGTAGCGTTGCTCTGCTACCTCTTGGTCTTCTTCTTGGTCGTGCTGGAATTGCCGGCATTCTTGGCCAGCGTGTTCATGAACGCCAGGGCGGCATTTACTTCATTGAGCGCCAGCTGAGCCTGGGCCCTCGCCGTCTGCACATGCGGGTCGTTGCCCTTCATCTGTCCGATGGGTAACCGGTCACGGGTCGATATAGCTCGGAATCGTGGTTTCGGGTACTGTTGCGGTTGGCATGGATGCTCCACCGACAGTATCGGCAGAAGTGTTGGCATCGCTGCCGCCTGAAGTCCTTGCTTTGA
>VGYC01000363.1 GCA_016873095.1 Planctomycetota bacterium
CCCGCCGCGGGCCCTCAAAACCTCGCCGATCTGCATGCCTTGATCGCGGCACGGCAGGATCTGAAGCCGGCTTTGCGGCAGAATCTCCTGTCGGCTCTGCGAACGTTCGAGCGCGTCGTTCGGCGGACTCTCGCAACCATCCCGGCCACCTGTTCAGACGTGCGTGTCGCAATTGATCGCGCTCGCCCGGGTGCGGCTGACGTTTCGCCATCGCGCTGGAACAACGTGCGGTCGCTGCTACAGGTTGGCCTGCGGATCGCTGGCATTCTCCCGCCGAGCCTGTTGCAGGCCTACCCCATTGATCCGGCATGGCAGGACTGGCTCGCCAGACTACCCGAGCGCGATCGCTGGTCACTGACCCAGCTGGCCCGCTATTGCAGCCGGCAAGGCATCACGATCGATCGAGTCGATGATGCGGTCATCAAGGCGTTCCATAGGGCCCTGATGGAATGGGGTCTGTCGCGCAATCCGGACACGGTGCGGCTCAACACAATCAAGGTTTGGAACAAGACCAGAGCACTCGATCCAAGTTGGCCTGGAACTGATCTCACAACGGATGCTTCCAGACGTCGGAACCCATCGCTGCCTTGGTCCGCGTTTCCTCCGACCCTGGAACTGGAGGTCGAGAATTATCTTGCATGGTGCCAGACAAATACGCTGCTCGGCACGAACGCGCCTGATAGTCCCGTGTGCTCGAGCACAGTGCGGCATCGTCGTCATCTGTTGAGACAATTCGCCTCGACCGCGGTCAAAGCGGGTGCGCCGGCGGCGAGTCTTGTGCACCTTTCCGACCTTCTCGAGCTGGAACTTGTCCGCAAGACGCTGTCCCTTCTGCACCGCCCATCCGGCCGAACCGAAGCATTGCATCACCTTGCAATCATCATCGCCAGCATCGGGCGAAAGTATCTTTGCTTGCATCCCGATGTGGTCAAAGAGCTTGCCCGGATCGCCAAGGAATTGAATCCTCGCATTGGCGGATTCAGGCCACGGACACGGGACATCCTCGACCAGTTCGACGATCCGGCTGTGTTTCGCCGTCTCCTGGATTTGCCGTACGTGCTCTACCGCAAGGCGAAGCTGGCCAGGAACAGCCGCAAAGCCGCCTTGGCACACCAGACTGGCTTGATCATCCAGCTGCTGCTGCATGTGCCGCTGCGCCGGCGCAGTCTGCAGGCGCTCAAAGTCGAAGGAAACCTGCGGCTACCGCCTGCGAATACCGACCGCGAGGGCGAAATCCGTCTGTCACCCGAGGAAACCAAGAACCGGCGCAGCTACACAGCCCCGCTTCCTGCCGAACTCTGCGATGAAATTCGCAAATATGTCGACAAATACCGGCCGGTACTGCTGCGCCAGGACTGTCCTTGGCTGTTTCCGGGTCGAGCGGCTGCGCCCAAATGTGCCGGGATGCTGCACGTGCAGGTAGCTCGGGCAGTCTGGCAGCACCTCGGACTTAAGATGACCGTCCATGCCTTTCGGGCCCTCGCGGGCAAGCTCGCCAGCGAGAACTGCCCGGACGGACTGGCCCAGGTCCAGCAATTGCTCGGGCACGCCCAACTCGATACGACCAAAGAGTTTTATGCCGGATTCCAGAGTAAGACGGCCTTCCGCAGCTATCACCAGGTGCTCCGCACCGAGCGGAGCGGCAACCCAAGAGCCACCAAGGTGGGCAATGCCCGCACGAAATCGAGATCCCGCTAGCCGGTGCCTGCCCGTAAGCGCGTGGCCACCCGCCGATCAACGGGCCTGGACGCAGGCGCTGGCAACAGGCGATCCGATCTATGGCGGAACCGGATGCGCCAGCCATTGGTCCAAAGCCACGATCCATATGCGTCGTCGCGGCTATGGGCAATTCCTCAACTTCCTGTCCATCACTGGACGCCTCGACGACAACCAGGCCCCGGCCGACCGGGTCACGCTTGACAACATTGACGCCTTCATCGTCTGGCTGCAGGCCCGGGTGCGGCCGTTCACCTTGAGTTCAAGGCTGTCGAACATCCTTGCCGTGGTCTCGGCTCTGGCATCCGATCACGACTGGTCCTGGCTTCGACACAAGGTTGTACGTGCTTCCCGCTATGCTTTTCGGAGCCGCGAGCTGTCACCACTCGGATTTTGCCTGCGAAAATTGGTGCAGGCCGCGCAAGCCCATATGGACGCGATCGATGCCCAGGTGCGCAAGCGTGGCAGCATCAAGGTTTCCGATGCGATCGCATATCGAGATGGTTTCCTTGTCGCTCTGATAGCGTTGACGTGTCTGCGCAGACGCAGCGTTGCCGCCCTGACCCTTGATTATCATGTCGTGGTCTGGAGTCGGGGCATTTCAATCCGCCTGAGGGCTCAGGACACGAAGACCCGACGGCCGATGACAGCCGAGCTGCCCGAGGAGTTCGTCCGGCATGCGACCACGTATCTTCAACGCTTTCGCCCAATGCTCACCAAGGACAAGCCGACAACCGCCTTTTTCGTCGCCATGGGCGGCCGCCCGCTCGCCAGCCACTCCCTGGGCATCCGATTCGCTGACATGACGCAGCGTCTGATCGGACAGCGCGTGTGGCCGCATCGCGTTCGGCATGCCGCGGTCACCCTAATGGCAGAGGAAGCCTTCAAAGCTTATGAACGTGCTCCCGCGGCGATCGGGCACAGCGAAGGCGGCGTGACCGAGCGGCACTACAATCTGGCAACCAGCAACCTCGCCGTCGCCCGATATCAGGAGCGGCTTCGGAAACTCAGATTTGGAGTGTCGTGAGGCCAGCCATGCCCACAACCCACCGGCCGCGCGCGGCCATCTACGCCCGCTACTCGTCCGACCTGCAGAGCGATGCGTCGATCGAGGATCAGATCCGGCTCTGCCGGGAGCGGATCGAGCGCGAGGGGTGGACCTATCTGCAGGCCTATACCGACCGGGGCATCAGCGGCGCCTCGGCGCACCTGCGGCCGGCCTACCAGGCCCTGCTCGATGACGCACGCAGAGGTCAGTTCGACCTTGTCGTTGCCGAGGCGCTCGACCGCCTGTCGCGCGATCAGGAGGACATCGCCGGGCTGTTCAAGCGTCTCAAATTCTCCGGCGTCCGGATCGTCACCCTGAGCGAAGGCGAGATAACCGAGCTGCACGTGGGGCTCAAGGGCACGATGAACGCCATGTTTCTCAAGGATCTGGCGGACAAAACCCGGCGAGGGCTGCGCGGCCGGATCGAAGAGGGCCGCTCCGGTGGCGGGCTCTGCTACGGCTACGACGTCGTGCGCAAGATCGGACCGACCGGCGAGCCGATCCACGGCGAGCGCGCCATCAATGTGACTGGAGCCGTGGTCGTTCGACGCATCTTCGAGGCCTTTGCCCAGGGAAAATCGCCACGCCGGATCGCCTTCGATCTCAATGCCGAGGGCATCGCTGGCCCCGGTGGCGGAACCTGGGGTTCATCGACGATCAACGGCAATGCCGCGCGTGGCACGGGGATATTGAACAACGAGCTTTATGTCGGCCGGCTTGTTTGGAACCGCCTGTGTTACGTCAAGGATCCGGCCACGGGCAATCGCGTTTCACGGTTGAATCCGCCGGAGGCCTGGATCGTGAAGGACGTGCCCGAACTCAGGATCGTGCCGCCGCAGCTATGGCAACGGGTCAAGGCGAGGCAGGCCCAGGTCAAACGCAATACCCGCCCGGACTGTCGGACGGAGAAGCCGTTCTGGGACCGCCGGCGGCCGCGCTTCCTGTTCTCCGGCCTGATGCGCTGCGGCTGCTGCGGCAGCACATACGTCAAGATCAGCGCAAACCTGTTCGGTTGTGCCGCCGCGCGCAACAAGGGTACATGTTCCAACCGCCTCAACATCAGGCGCGAGGCAATCGAGGCAACGATCCTCGACGGCCTGAGACGGCAGCTGATGGACCCCGAGCTGTTCAAGGCGTTCGCCGAGGAGTTCGTGAAAGAGTCCAACCGGATTCGTGCTGCCGAATCTTCGGCTCTCGACGCCACAAAGGATGAATTGGCTCGGGTCGAACGTCGTACCCGCAATCTGGTTAAGCTGATCACCGAAGATGATGCGCCCGTGCGCGCCCTCAAGGAGGAACTCCGCGAGCTTGAGGTTCGCCAGGACCGTCTCAGAGCGCAAATGGCAGAGGCAGCCGCGCCGATGCCATTGCTTCACCCGGGCATGGCAGAGCTGTATCGGCGCAAGGTCGAGGACCTGCATGGAGCACTGGAGAACGACGCAACGCGCGATGAGGCGATGGAGTTGATCCGCTCGGTGGTGGATAGCGTCGTGCTGACGCCCGAGCACGGCCGGTTGCGGATCGACCTCAAGGGTGAGCTTGCCGCCATCCTCGCGTTGACCACGGGAGAAAAGATAAAGCCCGGCTTTGGGGGCCGGGCTTTGGCTGAGCAAATGAAGCTGGTTGCGGGGAGGCGCAATCGCTTATACCGAAC
>VGYC01000364.1 GCA_016873095.1 Planctomycetota bacterium
GGCTTGGTCCGATGGCGGAAGCCCGCGATGGTGCGATCATTCAGATGCACATGGGTCGGTTCGCCACCCACGGCACCGAAGCCGAGACCCTCAAAGACGCTGCCATCGGCGAACGCCAAGCGCGCGCCCGCGTGTGCGGTCGCATAACTTCCACTGCCTATCTCCATGGACGACGGATCATACCCCGAGGTCGCTTGCGGACGGGTGGCGGCGCGTTTACTCTGTCGGCAGTGACGCGTATATCTGACAACTAGGGCCTTTATGGCGGCTAGGAACGATGATATGACAATAACGCAGTTTCAGGACGCGGAAGAGCTGGTCGGCAAGATCCGCGCGGTTCTCGGCAAGTTTGCGGGTTACCGCGTTTTGCATGCTGATGGCCGGATGTTCCATGGCTCCTTTCGGGCCAACGACGCGGCCAGGAAATACAGCCGTGCCGCCCATTTGCAGGGCGATGAAATCCCTGTCACCGTGCGTCTTTCGAAGGGGGGCGGCGATCCGTTCGCCCACTTCGGAAATACCGTGGGTATGGCGACGCGGTTCTATCTGCCTAACGGACGGTTCACCAACCTGGTAATGCTGAGCCAGGAGTTGTTCGTCGTGAACAGCCTGCAGCAACTGCACGGCATTCTCGATGCCGCCGCGCCGGTTGAAGCGGGCGGACACATGAACAAGGAAGGGCTTATGGCCTTTGTCGCCAAGAACCCCAATACGGCCGCTGTTTTCAAGATGCGTGCGGCTGCCCAGGCGCCCGCCGGTTTTTCGTTTGCCGCGTTTCACGGGGTCCATGCCTTTAAATGGATCAATGCCGAGCGCAAGGAAACGATTGTCCGCTGCCATTGGGAGCCCGTGGCTGGCCGCCGCGGCCGCGACCTCAAGGAGCTTTCGTCCGCCGACACCGAAATCCTGTTCAACGAGTTTTCGCAGGCCCTGGCGGCAGGCCCCGCCGAATGGGACTTGGTGCTGGAATTCGCGGAAGACGGCGACCCGGTCAACGATGCCACAGCGCTGTGGCCCGCTGGCCGCCGCCGCGAGACAGTGGGCCGCATCAGGGTCACCGCGCCGATCACCGAAGCCGAAATCGGCGATACAGTCATGAACCATGATCCAACAGTGCTGACTGACGGCATCGAGGCGACTGACGATCCGATCCTGCAGCTCCGCCGCGGCATCTATGAGGTCTCGGCGGCCACCCGCACCGGCGGCTGGCACGCCTGTCCCTTCGCGCGCATCGCGGAAACTGCGCAGTGACCGCCAGGCTGACAGAGCTGATGCACGCCATCGACGTGGCGTGGAATGCGCGGCGTTGGGACGATTACATGAGCCTGATCGCCCCGGACTTCCGCGGCTACATGAATGGCGACACCGAGCCGCATGGCCGGGACGAGCACCTCCGGCGCGGCAAGGCCTTTTGCGAGGAATATCCCGACAACCGGATCGAGAACGATCCTTACATCGTTCTGTTCGAGGACGCCGCCCTCGGCCAGACCTGTTCCATCGCAATTACGTCCGGAACGCACCGCAGCGGCAAGGCCCTGCGCGCCACGCTCGCTGTTATCTGCACGTGGCGCAACGGCCAGATCGCCGAGCAGCGCGAATTCATCGTCACCGATCCATTTCCTGCCAACTGAAACACCATCGAGGAGAAACGTCATGGCCCCAACCCCAGCAGAAAAAGCCGCTCTCGCGCAAAACGTCACCAATCAGCCGGATGGCCCCGGCAAGCGCATCGGCAAGCGCGGCGAGGTTCATGTGATTGGCAATGTGCTGCCGGGCGGAGGCAAGCTGTTCCGCGAGCGTATCGCGCAGTTCCAGGCCGAAGCCGGTTACTGGGAGACCCACGTCGGCACAGTGCACGACTTCCGGGTTCTGATGTTCGACAACGACACCCGCATCCTGATCTCTGCGATCTATGACGGCGACTTCCTTCCCTATCTCGCCGATGTCATCAATCAGGCCGGCCCCTGGTTCGATATGCTGATGCCGGGCGTATGGGAGGGCTACACTTCGGCTTCCGACACGGCGACACGGAAACTGATCGGCCGCCAGGCTTATACCGCCGACGCGTTCTATGCAGGATACCCGGACCTCACCACCAAGGACATCGCCAAGATGCGCAAGCTGCGCGACGCGGTGAACGCCATGCTAGACTCGGCTAGTTAAACGGCCGCGTTCTCGCCATGTCCGCGCTGGAGCTTTCCGACATTCAGGGTACCGTGCTGCGGGGCAGGCCGATGCCGTACTACGGCACCTATCTGGTTTTCACGGTTCAGAATCCGCGCAGTGCTCTGACCTTGCTTGAGCGTCTGCTGCCGAAGGTCACGACGGCGGCCGATTGGGAAGCTCCAGCCGAGAACGCCTGGATCAACGTGGCATTCTCGCATGCGGGGCTTTCCAAACTCGGCCTGCCGGAAGATGTGTTGAGCGGCTTTCCGCGGGAGGTCCGGCAGGGCATGGCGGCACGCAGCGCGTTTCTGGGCGATGTTGGCTCAAGTGCGCCGGAAAACTGGGACATGCCACATGCCGGCAATGGCCTCGATATCGGCCTGCTGATCATGGCGGGATCGATCGCGCTCCGGGACGACAAGATCGCCATCGGCCATGCCGCGGTAAGCGGGCTGCCCGGCATCGTCGCAGCGCACCGACTGGATGTTGGTTTGCCGCCCACCATGCGGGAGCATTTCGGCTTCGTGGATGGCATCTCGCGGCCCTATATCGAGGGGCAGGGCGGAACGCCGCTGCCGGGCCAGCCAATCGCCAAGGCCGGCGAGTTCGTGCTCGGCTACGAGAATGAACTTGGTGAGATCGCCTCTGGGCCCGGGCCGCAGGAGTTGTGGCGAAATGGCACCTATATCGCTCTGCGAAAACTGCACCAGGATGTTGCAGCTTTCCGGCGCTTTCTGCGTGATAACGCCAACTCGCCGGAAGGCCAGGAACTGCTTGCCGCCCAGATGATGGGCCGCTGGCGCAGCGGCTGTCCGCTTGCCAAATCGCCCGAGAGGGACGATCCGGCTATGGCGAATGATCCGCTGCGGAATAATGATTTCCTCTATCTGAAAGAGGATCCGGACGGCCGTGTGACGCCGGCTGGCAGCCACATCCGCAGGGCGAACCCGCGCGATGCCCTGGATGGCACCGTCGTGGACATGAAACTGCACCGCCTGCTGCGGCGCGGCAGCGCCTATGGCGGCGTTTTGCCTGAGGGCGTCATGGAAGACGATGGCGCCGACCGCGGGCTGGTCATTGCGCTGATCAACGCCAATCCGGGGAGGCAGTTCGAGTTTGTGCAGTCGCAATGGATGAATGATGGCGATTTCATATCGGAAGGCGACCGGACTGATCCCTTCGCCGGCCGCAAGGACAAGGCCGATGATTTCGTGACACTGAAACCACGCAAGCGCTACCGCGGCCTCTCGCAGTTCGCGACAACCAGGGGCGGCGAGCATCTTTTCCTGCCGGGAATCGGCGGCCTCAAATGGATTTTGGGCAACGTCAAGCCCGCCTGAGCCGCCTCATCCTCGTTGACTCCCGCGGCGTTCGGTGGTTGCATTACTAACTCTGAAAACCACTGCTGTCCAAACTAGCCGGGGGCCGGTGGGCTGAGGCCTGATTTTCCAGGCCGGTTTGGACGGGGTTGGGGCATTGCGCTGACCAGGTCTCCTCGGCTGCTGTCCGAATTGGGCGAAGGCGAACTCGGTCGGGACCGTTTCCGAGATGTCGGGTGGCGCCGCGAACGGCTGGTCGAGCCAGCGCCAGAGATCGCGATGGACGAAGAGGTTCATGCGCAGCAGCGCGGCGAGGCTTCGAGAACGACCAGGGGAAGCGCGCCCGGAGCTGCAGGTAGCGCAGGATCAGCGTAAGTGCTCGCCCGAGCGCGTCTGGTCTTGACGGAGGCTGATCTGCGAAGCTGGCCCCCGCCTCGAGAGAAGGGGGCCTGGCATGGACCGAGAAGCGGCGCGGATTCGCGGGTGAGTGCGGGCGGCAGGCCCGCGCGTGC
The DNA here is from genome assembly GCA_016873095.1 of Planctomycetota bacterium. GTDB lineage: Bacteria > Planctomycetota > Planctomycetia > Gemmatales > Gemmataceae > VGYC01. The sequence continues at coordinate 3,998 of VGYC01000364.1, forward strand.
GAGGGACACGGCTGCCCGATGACATCCGCCGCGAGCTGATCGCGTACGTGCGCCGGCGGCGAAGCGACGGGGTCGGGATCTACCACATCGCCCGGATCACGGGCGTGTCGCATGAGTCGATCCGACGCTGGACGCAGCGCGACGAGGCGCGTGCGGGCACGCTCGAGTTGGTTGCGGTCGAGGTGCGCGATGGTCGTCGATGAACGTGACCATCACTTCGGTCGTCGGTCGAGCTCCGCCTGTGCGAAATACGCCGACTGCCCCGCGGTCATCTCGCGCCAACTTCGCCAGCGACGAGCAGTGCGGTGCGTGCCTGTGACTCGCGCATCGTGGCCTCCGTGAGCGGCGTGCCGCTCTCCATCAGTTCCACGAAGCAGT
>VGYC01000365.1 GCA_016873095.1 Planctomycetota bacterium
GACCGGACCCTCCGTGGTCGTCGTGCGCCATGTGAAATTACCAGGAATTTGAACGAAATTGCCCATTTTGACAAGGCCAGCTGCAGCTTTGCAAAACCTTAGTTGGAAATGAAAAAGGCCGGAAGAGGTTGTCTCTCCCGGCCTTCGCTGTGGTTCTGCGCTAACGTCTTACACCAGTTCCCGTAGCGGCGGCTCGTCGACCAGGTGTTGCGGGCGGCCGGTCGGGTCGTTGATGTGGGCGAACGAGGGGTTCAGGCCCAGGTTGTGGTAGAGCGTGGCGAAGATCTCGCCGAAGGTGACCGGACGGCGGGCGGCGTGCTCGCCGAGGCGGTTGGTGGCGCCGATGACCTGGCCGCCGCGGATGCCACCACCGGCCAGGAAGGCACAGCTCACCTGCGGCCAGTGGTCGCGGCCGGCCTCGTTGTTGATGCGCGGCGTGCGGCCGAACTCGCCCCAGGCGATCACCGTGACGTCGTTCAGCATGCCGCGCGTGTCGAGATCTTCGATGAGCGCGCTCAAGCACTGGTCGAGCTTGGCACCGTGATCGCGGACGAGATTGAAGTTCTGACCGTGGCTGTCCCAGCGGCCATAGGACAGGCTGACGACGCGAGCGCCGGCTTCCACCAGGCGGCGAGCCATGAGCAACTGGTCGTTCACTGTCGGAGCGCCGTCGTACTGGAACTGGTAGGGCTTGCCGTCGCCATAGCGGTCGCGGACAACCTGCGGCTCGCGGGAGATGTCGAGGGCCTCAAGCAGCCGGCTGGAGGTCAAGACGCCGAGGGCTCGCTCCGTGGCGGAATCCATCGCCTGCAGGTTGCCGCTGGCATCGATCTGGCGGCGCAGGCCGTCGAAGCTGCTGAGCAGCTGGCGGCGGTCGGCGAGGCGGTCGGTGCTGACACCGTTCAGACGCATGTTGGCCATGCCCTGGCCGTCGGGCCTGAAGGCATTGAAGGAGGCGCCGAGGAAACCGGCCCGGCCGGGCTCGGACCACGGTGCATGTTGCGTCCTGGCAGCCAGGCCGACATACGGCGGCACCGAAGGATCGACCGTCCCCTGCACCTTGGCGGCGACGGACCCGATGCTCGGCCGACCGCCCATGTTGGCCATCGCGGATTGCGTCCAGCCGGTGGTGCACTGGAAGGCATCATGTCCGCCGGTCGCGCCGACGACGGAACGGATGATGGCGGCTTTGTCCGTCAACCGGGCCAGCCGCGGCAGCACTTCGCAGATCTGGATGCCAGGCGTGCGCGTGGCTATGGGGCGAAACTCGCCGCGGATTTCCGGCGGCGCTTCCATCTTGAGGTCGAACAAATCCTGGTGTGGAGGTCCGCCGCCGAGGAAGATATTGATGAGCGCCTTGTGCGAGCCAGAGGAGGACGAAGTCCCAGCCTGCGCCTCGGCCCGAAACATGTCGGCCAGCGCGAAGCTCGTGGCGCCGAAGGAGAAGGCGCCGATCTTCAAGAAACTGCGCCGCGAGATGCCGTCGCACAGCCGGCTTTTCGGCCCAAAGATTGTGAGCATGGCAGGAGTCCCCTTTCAATAAGGGCGGCAGGGAGGGCTGCGGCCGCCTGGTCCATTGGTCCCCCCTACGGACCGAGAGCGCCGCGGAATGCATGTGGCCCCGTACCTCAAAAGTACGGCCGGGCGCGGGTTGTGTCAAGAAGAAACAGCGCCCTCGTTGAGTTCGACCTTGCGGAAGATTCGGGTATCGAAACGGAGCGCGTGCTGATGGCCCAAAGCTCCCAGACGCGTTTGCTCGTTGCTGTATTCCCAGCTTTCGGCTAGACTGCTAGAGTCGGGCCGGAGGGGATCAAATGAGTCGCCGACTGGTCAGCCTGTTCCTGATACCAATCCTTCTTGCCACGCAGGGCATGGGTTCTGGACATTTCCATGCCGGCGCCGAGATGGCAGCCCCGCACGACGCGCGATTACATTGTCATGTGCCGTGCCTTTTCGGTCATCACCATGATGACGACGAACCTTGTGACGACGGATTGTCGGACGATGACCATGATGACGATGCGGTGTACTGGTCCGGGCTGCCGACACTGAGTTGCCAGCGTCCGCCTTCTCGCGACTCATCGAACGCGTCCTGGACAATGGTTTGCACCTTGGAGGCGGTTGCCGATCTTCAGTTCGTGACCGGTCCCCCTATCCCGCGAAATCACTCGCCGCCGTCGCGCTCAGGCTGCCAGATCTATTTGCAGTTACGTACCCTTCTCATCTAGCATGCTGACGCCAGCATTGGTGTGCGGCGCTGCTGCGCCTGCGCGCTGGCCACATCTTCAGCAAAGTCCTGCCCGAGCCCCAAGTGTATTGACACGAATACCGCTTCGCTGCCGCCACTGGCGCTATCGTTGAGGCTGTTCGCAAAGCCCGCGCAAGGAGATTCGCACATGCTCACGCGTCGTTTCATCATCGGCCTGGCCGCGGCCATGATCCTTCTTGGCCTCGGCATGACCGCTTACTTCACACAAGACCGCTGGCAAGGCTGGCTGGCAGACGACCTGCCCCGGTCTGGACCCCAGGCCAGGCCCGACGCCGCTTTCGAGGAACTGCGGATGCTCAAGCTAAGCCGGCAAGCACGCAAGAATCTCGGGCTCGTTGCCAGGCCCGTGGAACTCCAGACGTACTGGCGGAGCATCCAGGTGCCTGGAGTGATCGTCGATCGGCCGGGGCACTCCGACCGCAGTGTGACGTCTCCCGCTGTCGCGGTCGTGCTCAAGGTCCACGCCTATCCGGGGGAGACGGTCAAACCGGGGGAGCCGCTGTTCACGCTGCGGCTCATCAGCGAGTACCTGCACAAGGCTCAGTCGGACCTGTTCAAGAGCACGCAGGAGACCCAGCTGGTCACGAAGGAACGTGACCGCATCGCGCCGCTCGTCAAGACCGGCGCCGTGGCGGAGATCAAGCTGATCGATCTCGAAAACCAGTTGAAACGGCTGGCGACAGCCGCGCAGGCCCATCGCCAGGATCTCCTGGCGCGTGGGCTGAGCGGGCCCCAGGTCGAGGCCGTGGCCGCGGGAAAGTTCGTGACGGAAATCGAAGTGCTGGCGCCGGAGCCGCACGTGGATGGCCAGCGGCTGGCTGCGGCCAGACCCGTGCCGGCTCCACCCCGCAAGACCGCCCCTGCCTATGAAATCCAGGAATTGAAAGTCGAACTGGGCCAGCAAGTGCAGGTGGGACAGATGCTCTGCATGCTGGCCAACCACCAGTCCCTTTACATCGAGGGCAAGGGCTTCAAGCGCGAGGCCGGCTTCCTGGAGAACGCCGCCGAGATGAGCTGGCCGGTGCGCGTCGAGTTCGCCGAGGACGACAGCAAGCGCTGGAAACCCCTCGAGCAGGACTTCTACATCCGCCACCTGGCTAACACCGTGGATGTGACAAGCCGCACGTTCAGCTTCTTCATCCCGCTGGCAAATCAGTCACGCTCCTACACGAAGGACGGCAAGACGTTCTTACACTGGCGCTTCCGTCCGGGGCAGCGCGTGCGCTTGCATGTTCCGGTCGAGGAACTGCAGGACGTCATCGTGCTGCCGGTGTCGGCCGTGGTCCGTAGCGGACCGGAGGCCTACGTCTTCTGCCAGAACGGAGATTTCTTCGAGCGGAAGCCCGTGCACGTGCTGCACGAGGACCGTCAATTCATCGTGCTGGCCAACGATGGCAGCATCCGGCTGAAGCTCGATCACGTCGCCCAGAGCGCCGCCGCGTCGCTCAACCGCGTGCTGATCGCCCAGAATTCCGGCGGCGGCCTGCCGCCAGGATTTCACGTGCACCCCGATGGCACCGTTCACGGCGCGCATTAAGGAGAGGATCATGCTCAACGCCATCATCCGCTGGTCGCTGCGTTATCGCATGCTCGTCGTCGTGCTCAGCCTGGCACTGCTGGGCTATGGAACGTACCTGGCGACCACGATGTCCATCGACGTGTTTCCTGACCTGGATCGGCCACGGGTGGTCATCATCACCGAGTGCCCAGGCCTGGCCACCGAGGAGGTCGAGACGCTGGTCACACAGCCGATCGAGATCGCTTTGCTGGGCGCCGGCGGCGTGCAAGCCGTGCGCAGTCAGACGACAGCCGGACTCAACGTCATCTATGTCGAGTTCAGCTGGAGCACGGAGATTCGGGCGGCGCGGCAGACCGTGCAGGAGCGGCTGTCCACGCTGGCCGGCGTGCTGCCCGAAGGCATCCTCCCGCAGATGACGCCGACCGCTTCCATCATGGGCCAGATCGTCATCGCCGGCATGTATCGCCAGCAGGGCCCGCGGGGCGGCGAGCTGGCGCCAATCGGCACGACCGGTTACGTCGCCGAACTGGTCAGGCCGGCCGGTAAGCCAGCGCACGTC
>VGYC01000366.1 GCA_016873095.1 Planctomycetota bacterium
TCGGGACCATCACCGCCATGCGGTAAAACGGGCCTGCTTCGGCAGACCCATCATAGGCTCGACCGGAGCCTTTTATATTGACCTGCATCGGGGCACGCCTCGTCGGTCTGAGGCGAAGCCTCGCTAGGCCATCACCTGGCGGATCGGTTCGGCTCCCTCGACGCCGACGAGGCGCTGGTCGAGGCCGCCGTAGAAGAAGGTGAGGCGCATGGGGTCGATGCCCATGAGTTGGAGGATGGTGGCGTGCAGGTGTTTGACGTGGAAGCGGTCGGAGACGGCGGCGGAGCCGAGTTCGTCGGTCTCGCCGACGGAGACGCCGCCCTTGATGCCGCCGCCGGCGAGCCACATGGTGAAGCCATAGGCATTGTGGTCGCGGCCGGTGCCGTTGGCGTATTCGGCGGTGGGCTGCCTGCCGAACTCGCCGCCCCAGACGACGAGGGTTTCGTCGAGCAGGCCGCGCTGCTTCAGGTCCTTGAGAAGGGCGGCGATGGGCTGGTCGGTTCTGCCGGCGTGGTAGGTGTGGTTGCGGACCAGGTCGCCGTGCGCGTCCCAGTTGTCGTCGTTATGGGCGCCGCCGGAGTAGAGCTGGATGAAGCGGACGCCGCGTTCGACGAGGCGGCGGGCGAGCAGGCAGCGCCGGCCGAAGTCTTCGGTCCGGCGGTTGTTGACGCCGTACATTTCCTTGGTGGCGGCGGTTTCCTGGCTCAGGTCGACGGCCTCGGTGGCGTGGGTCTGCATGCGGAAGGCCAGCTCGTAGCTGGCAATGCGGGCGGCGAGGTTGCTGTTGTCGGCGCGTGGTGCCTGGTGATCCTTGTTGTACTGGTTGAGCGAATCGAGCAGCCGCCGCTGCATGGCCTCCGACATGCCGCGGGGGCGTTGCAGATCGAGGATGGGCTGCCCGGCGGAGCGGAGGATGACGCCCTGGTAGCTGGCCGGCATGTAGCCGCTGGACCAGTTCTTGGCCCCCGAGATGGGTCCGCCCGTCGGATCGAGCATCACGCAGAAGCCGGGGAGGTTCTGGTTGACGGTACCCAGGCCGTAGTTGAGCCAGGAGCCGATGCAAGGGCTGCCCGAGAGGATTTTTCCGGAGTTCATCTGCAGCATGGCCGAGCCGTGGATGGGCGAGTCGGCGGTCATGGAGTGCAAGAAGGCGATGTCATCGACGCAAGATGCCAGGTTGGGGAACAGGTCGCTGACCCACTTGCCGCACTGGCCGTACTGGCGAAAGCGCCACTTGGGGCCGACGACGCGTCCCTGGTTGCGATGGCCGCCGCGGCCGAAGGTCCGCACCTGGATGGTCCGGCCGTCCAGCCCGTAAAGCGTCGGCTTGTAATCGAAGGTATCGACCTGACTTGGTCCGCCGTACATGAACAGGAAGATGACGCTCTTGGCCCTGGGGGCGAAATGGGGTTGCCGCGGGGCCAGCGGATTGGCGGTCGGTGCGGGTGTGGCCTGCGGCTGGGCGGCAAAGAAGTGGTCGCCTGCCAGCAAGCCCGCCAGGGCCACGCCGGTGAAGCCGCCGCCGGCCTCCCAGAGAAACTCGCGGCGGGTGCGGTGGCAAAACGTGTTTGCGGGTTTGCTAGTCATCGGTTCTATCCGCCTTTGAGCGAAGATCCTTCAAGCTAATCCAGATAGACAAATTCGTTCAGATTCAGGACAAGCAGGCAAAAGCCATTGAGTCCCGTCTCCGGCGTGGCCCCTTGCTCGGCTTGCAGGTCGTGAATCAAGTCGACACCCCGGCGGACTTCCGCATCGGTCGGCACGCGCGACGTGGCCAGGTGCAGGGCCCGGCGCACCTGGGCGGCCACGTCCTTGCCGGCTTCCTTGCGCAGGCGGCTGGCAAGCAGAACCGCCTGCTGGTTCAGGCAGTCGCCGTTGAGCATTCCCAGCGCCTGGGTCGGCTGCGTGGTGGAAAAGCGGACCGGGGTCGAGCGGTCGGTCTCGGCGCTGTCGAAGCTTTCCAGGAGTGGAAAAACCAGGGAGCGTTTCACGTGGATGTAGATGCTGCGGCGGGCCTGCTCCTCCGGCAAGGACCTGCCCCAGCCGCGGCCAGGGACCGACTGCCCGGCCAGCACTTCCCTGGGGATTTCGGGATAAACGCCCGGTCCGAACATCTTGAGGTTCAAGTTGCCGCTGACCGCGAGGATCGAGTCGCGAATCTCCTCCGCCGTCAGTCGGCGCATGTCAAAGCGCCAGAAGAGGTCGTTGGCGGGGTCGGCAGCCAGGGCCCTGGCGTTGCCCTTCGATGACATCTGGTAGGCGTTCGAGGTCAGGATCAGTCGATGCATGGCCTTAAGGCGCCAGCCCTTCGCCACGAACTCGGAGGCCAGCCAGTCGAGAAGTTGCGGGTGGGTGGGTCCGGTGCCCTGCATGCCGAAATCGCTGGCCGACCGGACGATTCCCCGGCCAAAATGATTCTGCCAGATGCGGTTGACCATGACCCGTGCCGTCAGGGGATTGGCCGGTGACGCGATCCAATCGGCCAGGACCGAGCGGCGGCCACTTGAATTCAACCCCGGCTTCGGTTGCGGGATTGCGAAATCGGGATTGACCAGGACCTGGGGGAAACCGGGTTCCACGCTGTCACCCTTGACGTGGGGATTGCCGCGGATGAGCAGATGCGTCTGCGGAGCGACGGGACCGGCTTCGGTGACGCACAGAGCCATCTCGCCGGATGCTTCCTGGTTCTTGAGCGCCTCCAGCCGCTTCTTCTGCTTCGCGTACTGCGCCATGCGTTCCTTGCCGAGCAGGCGCGGGCCGTCGCGAGCGATCAACTGAGCGAAGTCCAGCCGGGACTCCTTGTCGGCCACCGACAGCAGGCGGCGCTCGAAGCCAGGGCCGGACCAGGCGACCATCAGCCCCAGGCCAAAGAGATTTTGAAAATACTCGAGCTTGATCGGCAGCCGGCCTTTCTCCAGTGAAACGGTCGCCTTCTTTTCTTGACCCACGCCGTGAATGCCGTCGTATTCCAGGATCTTCCGGCCGGCGATGGTCAGACGCGAACCATCGTCGGAGTCGAGAAAGAACGAGTACCGACCGTTCTCGGGAACGATGAGCGTGCCCTCGAAAACGAAGCCGAACGCTTCATCACGCGAGCGCGGGCTCAGGTCAAAGAGGTTGCGCGGCAACCTGCCCTTGTCCTCGTACTTGAGCGCGGCGAAGTCGGGCAGCCTGGTCCACGAGTCGCGGTAGAACCGGTAGTGAAGGTCATCCAGGTCGTTGCCTCCCAGCAGGGCCTTGCGCGTCTTTGCATGGGCGGCGCGAAAATTCTTCTCGATGGCGCTGATCTCCGCCTGAATCCTGTTCCGCTCTTGCTCCAGGTCCTTGCGGCGCTGCTCGTGCTCCTTGTCGGAAGTGAAGATGGGCCGCTGATCCGTGGGCCCGCCGCCGCGATAGTGGTTGATGTTGTGGAAGAAGGCGACAATGCGATAGTAATCCTTCTGCGGGATGGGATCGATCTTGTGGTTATGGCAGCGCGCACAGTCGAGGGTCAGACCCAGGAACGCCTGGCCGGTCGTGGCAACCAGATCGTCGAGACCGTCGTACCGCGCCTGTTCCCGGTCGGAAGGCTCGTCGTCCCAGATGCCCAGACGATAGAAGCCGGTGGCGATCAGGGCGTCCGGATCGCCGGGCGCCAGTTCGTCGCCGGCCAGCTGTTCGCGCAGGAACCGGTCATAGGGCTTGTCCTGGTTGAACGCGCGAATGACGTAATCGCGGTAGCGCCAGGCGTTGGGCTTGGGATTGTCACGCTCGTAGCTGTTGGTCTCGGCAAAGCGGACCAGATCGAGCCAGTAGCGGGCCCACTTCTCTCCATAGCGCGGCGAATCGAGAAGCGTGTCGATCAATTTCTCGTAGGCGGCCGGGGAAGAGTCGGCCAGGAAAGCTTCCGCCTGGGCCGGCGTGGGCGGTAATCCGGTCAGATCATAGTAGACCCTGCGGAGCAGCTCGCGTCTCGATGCCGGAGGATTGGGCGTCAATCCTTTCGCTTCCAGACCGGCCAGGATGAACGTATCGATCGGATTCCTGATCCAGGAGTCGGTCCGCGACCGGGGAACGGGTGGCCGCCTGACCGGCTGGAATGACCAGTGCTGCCGATCCTTGTCGGTGATCGGCTGGTCTCCCTTGCGAACCACCGACACTTCCTTGTCACCGCCCGGCCAGGGCGCTCCCATCTTGACCCATAGGGTCAGGTTTTCAATGTGCTCGCGCGGCAGCTTCTTCGACTCCGGCATCTTGAGTTCTTTGTCTTCATGCGTGATCGCCTTGATGAGCCAGCTCTTTTCCGGATGGCCGGGCACCAGCGCCGGCCCGCGTTCACTGCCGGC
>VGYC01000367.1 GCA_016873095.1 Planctomycetota bacterium
ACCCACCGCTACCGCGTCACAGACCAGGGCTGGCGCACCGCCATGTTCTGTACGCGCACCTATAACCGCATCCTGCGCCCCGGCCTGGCCCACGTCTGCGCCGACGAACCTGACAGTGACAATCCGTTACGCCACAGCTTCGAACGCCTTGACGCAGACATCGACCATTGGATCGAGGCCCAGAAAGTGCCTGCATGAAACTTGACTCAAACGAGATAACTTCTGGGGATCAAGGACGCTAGGGTACTTGTGCCGGAGGCGGTGGTGCACAAGAGGGTTGAGGAAATCGAGGCTGGCGAGATTCCCAATAGACAGGGCCTCTATATTTTCTTCGACCGCGAGCAGGCTTTGTACGTGGGCGAATGTGAGAACTTGAGCAAGAGACTGAAAAAGCACCTTGGCCATTCCGACAATAAAGGCCTGGCTCGGTGGCTTTGGCAGCACGGGATGAAGGCCCTCCACCTGGAAATCCAGGTCTTGCCCGAAAGCACAATTGCTCGTGTCAGGAAAGCATTAGAAGCTGAACTAATCATGTCGAGAAAACCCATCTTCAATGTCTCCGGAACTTAAGAACGGGTGTCGTCATGGCCAAGAAATCCATTCCAGCACGATGCCTCGCCATGTCCGGTTTATTCGAAGCAGAGCATCCGTTCGCCGAGGACGTTACATTTCGTCAGCAGCTTCTGGAGACAGCCGCTGAGGTTTTGCGAGCTGCGGACAAAGGAGAAAAGTTCATAGACGGTGTGCTTCCGGCGGAAATGAACTTGGTGGCCGCGCTCTGGTATGCGGAGTGGAACTCCGCTATTGACGCAGAAGAAGGGCCATTAACGGAGAGAAAAGCCTGGCTGAATTCGATACGCAAATCGCTGCCATCCTGTTTTTGCAGTCAGGATAACTTGGGCTGAAATGCGCGCGGTCGCGCATGAGCAGGGCAAGAACTGTACTCTTACTCAATTCCCATGAAGGATTCTTCCCAAACGCTCGCATGACGGATAAACTGCAACTTTGGCGGCCAGCGACAACGATCACGAACGAACCGGCCTCTTGCGAGCGAACTCGGTGCAGATACTACCGGCCATCGATATCCGCGGCGGACAGTGCGTACGGCTGCGGCAAGGCGACTATGAGCAGGAGACCGTTTTCGGCGACGATCCGGCCGCCATGGCGGGCCGCTGGGTCGAGCAGGGTGCGAGCTTCTTGCACCTCGTCGATCTCGATGGCGCCAGGGAAGGCCGACCGGTCAACGCCGCCAGCGTCCGCGCCATTGTCCAGGCTGGCGGCGTCGCCTGTCAGCTGGGCGGTGGAATCCGAAGCGATCGCGATGTCGATACGGTCCTTGGCTGGGGGGTCGAGCGCGTCGTCATCGGCACGCGGGCCCTGGAATCGCCGGAATGGTTCGAGGGCCTGTGCCAGCGTTTTCCCGGCAAGATCGTGCTGGGCATCGACGCCAAGGACGGACAGGTCGCAACCGACGGCTGGCTGAAAGTGTCAAGCGTTTCGGCGCTGGACCTGGCGAAGCGTTTCGCGGCATTGCCGGTGGCCGCTCTGGTGTATACCGACATTGCCCGCGACGGCATGATGGCCGGGCCCAACGTGCCGGCCATGCGCGAGATGGCCGCTGCTTCCGCCTGGCCGGTCATTGCCTCGGGCGGCGTGACACAGGCCGACGACGTGGGCAGGCTGGCGGCAACCGGCGTCGCAGGCTGCATCATCGGCCGGGCCCTCTATGAAGGCCGCATCCATCTTCGGGAGATCATCACACGTTACTGTCATTGACCAGACCACGTTGACGCACAAAGGAACCTCTCATGGCCAAGTATCGCGTCGAGGACATTCGCAACGTTGCCTTCGTCGGCCACGAAGTGGCCGGTAAGACTTCCCTCGTCGATAGCCTGCTCTACAAGGCCAAGGCAGTCGATCGCAAGGGCAGCATCGACGACGGCACCAGCTTCTCCGACTTCGACGAGGAAGAGAAAAAGCTGAAATACTCGATCGATACCAGCCTCCTGCACCTGGAGCACGGCGGCAAGCAGGTGCACATCCTGGATGCGCCGGGCAAGCCCGACTTCGTCGGCTCGGCGCTGGGGGCGCTCAACGCGGCCGACAACGCCTTCATCGTCATCTCGGCGCCGAACGGCATCCTGGTCAACACTCGCCGCATGTTCAGCGAGGCCGGCAAGCGCAACCTGGCACGTTTCCTGGTGATCAACCGGCTCGACGGCGACAACATCAACTTCGACCAGCTGCTGGAAGCCATCGCCGGCACGTTCGGCAAGAGTTGCGTGCTCTTCAACGCGCCGGTCGGGATCGGCGCCGACTTCAAGAGCGTGGTCAGCGTGCTCGAACCGCCGGACAGCCCGCCCGCCGGCTGCCCCGTCGATCTGGCCGCAACGCGCAGCAAGCTCGTGGACGCCATCGTCGAGGCCGACGAGGGCTTGATGGAAAAGTATCTCACCGAGGGGACCGTCACCGCCGCCGAGTTGAAGGCGGCCTTGCCGACGGCGCTGGCGGCCGGCACGGTGATCCCGATCTTCTGCACGTCCGCCAAGAAGGACATCGGCATCGCCGAATTGCTGGAAGCGATCAGCCAGATCGCTCTGTCGCCGGCCCAGGTGAAGCCGCGCACCGCCATCAAGGGCAGCGGCGACAATGCCGTCGAGGTGACGTTGCAGCCGAGCGAGTCGGCCGAGTTCGTCGGCCAGGTGTTCAAGAACATCAACGACAAGTTTGTCGGCGCCCTTGGCTTCTTTCGAGTGTACTCCGGCAAGATCACGGCGGAACAGCCGCTGTTCAACCTGCGTCATAGCAAGAGCTCGCGCACCGGCGGGCTCTTGCAGATGCAAGGCAAATCGCAAAAGCCTGTGACCGAGGCCATTGCCGGCGATATCGTGGCCGTTGCCAAGGTCGAGGACCTGGCCATCGGCGACACGGTGGCCCTCAACGCCAATGCTCCGAAGTTGCCGCGGCTCAGCTATCCGACGCCCATGTACGGCCTGGCCGTCGAGCCCAAGGCCCGCGGCGACGAACAGAAGATCTCCGGCAGCTTGCACAAGATCTCCGACGAGGACCCGACCTTCAAGGTCACGCGCGAGATCCAGACCAAGGAGATGGTCATGACCGGCATGACCCAGCTGCACCTGGACGTGGTCCAGCATCGCTTGAAGCGGCGCTATGACCTGGAGGTGGTCACGCACGAGCCGAAGATCCCGTATCGCGAGACGATCACCACGCATGCCGAGGCCAGCCACCGGCACAAGAAGCAGTCCGGCGGGCGGGGCCAGTTCGGCGAGGTACACCTGCGTGTCTATCCGCTGCCGCGCGAGATCAACAGCGAAGAAAGCCTGCTGGAGAACTTCGCCAACAAGTCAAAGTTCGAGAAGATGCGCTCGGCCCATTACGATGCCGAGCACAACTTCGCGTTCATCGACACCATCGTCGGCGGCACGATTCCGAATCAATTCGTGCCGGCGGTCGAGAAGGGCTGCAAGGAACTGCTGGAGCGCGGTGCGCTGGCCGGTTTTCGCATCCAGGATGTGGCCGTGGAGGTCTTCTTCGGCAAGGACCACCCCGTGGACAGCTCGGAAGCAGCGTTCAAGACGGCCGGCCGCATCGCCTTCAAGAACGGCATCCTGCAAGCGCGGCCGGTATTGCTCGAGCCGATCGTGAACCTTGAAGTCACCGTGCCGTCACGCTACACGGGCGCGATCCTGGGCGATCTGAACACCAAGCGGGCTCGCATCGAGAACCAGGACAGCTTGCCCGGCGACCTGGCCGTCATCCAGGGCAAGGTCCCGCTCGCGGAGGTGACGCGCTATGCCGCTCAGCTTGGCAGCATCACCCAGGGCCAGGGTTCATATCACATGGAGTTCAGCCACTACGATCAGGTGCCGGGCAACGTCCAGCAACAGATCGTCAGCAAGGCCAAGGTGCACGCGGACGAGGATGAGTGAGAGGATGGGACTGGAGCGTGGAACACGGCCAGAAAAGCGACTCGGCGCGTGGGCGATCGCGCCGAAGCCGCATGCCAATATATTCCTAATAACTAAAGTTTTGCAATCTTAAGCCAACCCCAGCTGAGCGACCACATGGTCCGGACTCTGCGAAAACTCGGTGACCTGCTTGATGGCCCAGCCCAGGGTTGTCCGCAGGGTTTCACGCAGCATCGCGCGACAGGCTTCGCCGATGGTCGTCAGCCGTTGGAGTGCCCATTCCTGCGCACGGTTCTGCCGCAGTTGCCGCACGAGAAGGCTGTACGCCAGCAT
>VGYC01000368.1 GCA_016873095.1 Planctomycetota bacterium
CCGATCCTTCAGGATCACTACCGCCTTCGAGCGGTCAAACATTGAGGCTGCGCAAGCAGACCTTGCCGATCGACCGGAGCCTTTTGTATTGACCATGCCTCGTCGGTCTGAGGCGTAGCCTCGTTAGTGCTCTGTCCAACCTTAATTTTCGGGTTAGTCTTTTTGGGGTGCCATGCGCACCGCTTTGGGTGAGCATGGCCACGCAAGGCCGTGGCCATGGCACCCAACCCGAAATTTTAGCTTTGACGAGGCACTAGCTCAGGCCGAGCGCCGCAGCAAGCGGGCTGCGAGGCTGGCCAGCCGCGAGCGCTGCGGCGGAGGCGCGAGCACGATGGTGTCGTTGCCATCGAGACGGCGATCGTAGACTTCTGCGTCAGCAAACGACAGGTGGCGGCCGTCGGCATGGAAGAAACGGCCGTTGGGGCCGCCGCGCGGATGCGACAAGAGCAGCAACATCATCGGCATGAGTGTGTACGGGCTGCGCGGGCTGCCCTGGTTCATTTCCGTGCGGGCCTCGCCGGGGTTGATGACGTTGATCTGTACATCGACCTCCGGATGCGCTGCAGCGCATTCGTGAGCGAAGCTGGCGCCCAGGTTGTTCAGCGCGGCCTTGGCGATGTTGTACTGCCCCACGCCCGGCGTGAAGGCCCAGCCGGCGCCGGATGAGAGGAACACGACCCGGACCTCGCCGCCGGCCACCATGTGCGGCAAGATCTTGCTCGTCACCAGCCACTGGGCGGTCACGTTGAGGCGAAACAGCTGCTCCCAGTGAGCGAGCGACTCGTGCTGCAACGGCCAGGGATGGCTGCGACGCTGCGGCATGGCGGCGTTGTTGACCAGCCCGTGCAAGGTCGAACAGTGATCGTGAATGATGCGGCAAGCGTGGGCTACCTGCTCCTCCCGGGTGATATCCGCGGGAACGCTGATGATGCGCCGCGAATCGGCGCCCAGTGAACACGCCGTCTCGATGCACTCCTGCAGCATCTCGCGGCGGCGCCCGGTGATGAAAACCTGGGCGCCGGCACACGCCAGTGCAACGCTCAGGGCCTTGCCAAATCCTGTTCCGGCCCCGGTGATCCAGAAGCTGCGTGACGCGAGTCGGCGCCAGCGCTCCACCGCCAGGCCGAAGCGATGCGCCGGACAATCGGCGACAGGCCACTCTTGAATGGGCGTGTTCACGCGGCGGCCCTGAGTGGCGCGGCGGCTTTGTCCACCGCGGCGAAGATGGCGGCGGCATCCCAGCTCACCACCTCATTCACACGGTCCTTGACCTCCTCGGTCACCTCGTTCTTTCCCCAGGGGGGCAGGCCGAGGATCAGCTTGCCGTGCTTGCGGGCCATCTCGACCTCGAAGTCGAGCCATTTGCGCGTGCCCGGTTCGGACAGGACGCTGGCGAGCAGCACGACGGCGTGTGCGGGCATGATCTGCGTCTCAAGGTTCCAGCGGACGATCTGTCCACCTTTCTCCGTACGCGGATCGAGAGCCGGGTCGTACCACGGCAGGCTGAAGTTCCGCCAGCCATGCATGGCGTGAGCGTTGAGCAGATCGACCAGGCGCTTCCAGTCGTCGTGATAGCGCCAGGCATGGGAAATGAACAGGTCGTAGGTCTTGGTCTTGATCATGTCACCCGTCCTTGTTCATGAGATTGCGGCGATTATCCAGACGCGCAGTGAAAAAGCAAGGCGAGCCGGGAGCGTGAACGACCGGAGAATTGCGTACTCCGGCATTCACGCTCCCGGCTCGCCCTGTAGCCAGCTGGTCAGGCTTGTGCAGCTTACCAAGCGCACATCTCGCACACTTTCTCTATTCGGCAGTATCCTCCGTACTTTGCCGTTTCCCGGTCCCGGCGGGATTCCATTCGCCCTTGCTGGTGCCCTTCTGCGTGATGACGCGCGGCGCCGTGACGACTTCGCCGATCATGGACAGGGGTACGTCGGCGGCGTACTGGATCATGCCCTCGCCGATCCACTTGACGTCGCGGCTGACGCCGCCGAAGAGCGTTGTCGGCGATTGCTTCGGCAAGTCGAGCATCGGCCTGTCCCTGCCGTCGAGATTCGCCATCGTGCCGCAGCCGGCGAGCATCAGCGGACATAGATAGCGCAGGCGCCATTTCACAGTCTCACCCCCCCTGAAAAAGTGACCAAGGCTGTGTCTGTCGTCAGCGTTGCTTCATCCGGTTATGAATGATCTCGACGGCGAACTGGGCGCTGCGCCGGACATCGCGATCGGCGTCGGCCTGTGCGGCCCGCGTCAACGCGGGCAGCGCGCGGGGCGAGGCGATCAGCCCCAGGGCGCGCGCGGCAGCTTCGCGCACCGCCGGGCTGGCATCTCCGGCCAGCGTGGCGGCCAGCGGATCGATGGCTCGGGCGGCATTGGCACGCCCCAGTTCCAGCACCGCATTTTGCCTCATGCCCTCATCCGGATCGGCGAGATTGCTCAGATGCTCGTCGATCGTGGCGCCGCCGTCACCCCTCGATACCACCGACGCGCTGGTTACAGCTGGGGCAACCGGGCGCGGCGGCGGCGACGGCTCCGAGACCGGAGGCGCTGCCGAGATCGGTGCCTGCTGCAGGACGACCGGCGCGGGTTGCACGACGGGTTGCACGATGGGTTGCACGATGACGCGTGGCGGCGGGGGCGGCAGGTAGACGCCGTAATAGACGGCCGGAAATGGACGGTACCAGCCGCACCCTCCCCAGGGTCCGCAGCCCCAGCCGCCGCAACCGCCCCATCGGCCGCACGGTGGACCGACGTTGACGCCGACGGAGACAAAGCCCCGTCCATGTGCTTCAAGCCTCGAAGCGGGCCAGGCCAGCATCGCCAGCATCGCCAGCAGTCCAGCTCCGGAGATGATCAGCTGCACTGTCTTCATCGGCGCGTCTCCTTTTTTTCCGCGGCGACAGGTTCATCGGGCGCGGGATTATGCCGTCGCCGGATTCCGCGTCAAGGTCAGCGCTCGCGGAATTTGCTTGCGCCGCGGCAGAGTGGTCAAGAGGCGGCCCTCGACAAGGCGCGGCAAGATGCGGGGAAGGGGTCGCCTGTTCAGTGGGCGGCCCCATACGCGCCGTAGATAATCTCCGTGGGCTTCCCGGCCGGCCCTGGAACGCCGGTCCCACATGACCACAAGATTGGAAAGGCGGTGTCAATGGATTGATGCGGTGTCAGCCGCCGGCGCCCTGGCTGTGTGCAGTGATGTTTCGAGAAGATTGGGATCGAGAGATCACTCGGAGATAAGCGGCCATGGAACCGGCCAGCGGGGTCGGGAAACCCCGTGACGAAACGGCCGGCGCGGCGAAGCATCGAACTTCGTCGCGCCGGCCGTTGTCGTTTGCCGAGCGAGGGCCCTGGCCGACATTCGCCATTCGCCGGCGAGCCGCTTGTTTCCCGCTGGCGGGCGGTTTACAATCACTGTCGAACCCAACGGCAATCTGGCGTATCGGCAAGCGAGGTGGGCCATGGCGCGGATGGGGCGAGAGTTCAGCCTGGTGCTGCTCGGCTCGGGGATGCTGGCGGCCGGCTCGTTTCTCTGGCCGGCGGAGGACCTGGCCGCGCAGGCGGCCAACGCCGGCGCCCAGCAGGTGGCCGGCAATGCCGCCCGACATCGCGGCGGGCATCTCATCTTCCTGCACACGTTCGGCGGCCGCGCCGGCCCCAACGTCGCCGCCGGCGCCAGCGTCAGCCGCGGCGGCTTCGGCGGCATGGGCCGCAGCATCACCCTCGATCCTCGTCCCAACTGGCAGAAGCGTGTCGAGGAGCATGGCCTGCACTTCCACACGCTGCATGGCGAGCGCTACTGGGACGAGTCGGCGGCCTATCAGCTGTCGCGCTTCGAGGTCGATCAGCTCGAGCTGGCCACCAACACGCTGCACGAGATGTGCCTGGAACTGGTGCAGGACGTGATCGACCAGAAGATGTTCGGGCTGTTTCTCATTCCGCCGGAGGTCGAGGACTGGGTCGTCAAGAGCTGGGAGCAGGACGATCCATCCATCTATGGGCGGTTCGACTTCGCGTACAACGGCGTCGTATTGGTTCACGGCGCGGGCAATAGAGATATTGCCCTTTGTTGATTGTGGTGGGCTTGGACTGCCTCGACAAGCCAGTCGAAGACGTTGCAGGATTGGCGGCGGCAGGTTTCGATGACAGTCAGCAGTCGCTCGACGAACTGACTGCCGGACGCTGATTGCGTGCCGAACGAGAGCTTCCGCCAGATGACCGCGTGCCGCAGCGCTTGCTCGGCGGCATTGTTGG
>VGYC01000369.1 GCA_016873095.1 Planctomycetota bacterium
GAACGGGGCTCACCGGCGGTGGTCGTGGCCCCGCGGTACCCGCCGTCAACGGCGGGCCTAGCACCGCTGCCGCGGCAAGCCCCGTGAACGGGGCTGGCAAACCAGTGACACGTCTCTCGTTGCCTCGATGTTTTTGTCGGCACCGGTCCAAACACAGCATGCTCCGATCTTCAGCCCCGTTCACGGGGCTTGCCGCGTCAGCGGTATTCGGCCCGGCGTTGACGGCGGGTTGTCACTGCGCTCTCTCCCAGTCCCGAGCCCCGTTCACGGGGCTTCTCGCAGCTTGGCTTTAGCCTTTCCTTCGAGCCGCACCATTGTCCACATGCCGCCTCACGATGGCTGAAGCCGAACCGCGAGAAGCCCCGTAAACGGGGCTGCCCGGCGGTGGCCGTGGCCCCTCGGTACCCGCCGTTAACGGCGGGCTTACACCGCTTCGCGGCAAGCCCCGTGAACGGGGCTCCTAATAGTGCGACCCGACACTCGAAGCTCATTTCCTCTTCTCCATCTCGCTCGCCAGCCGCTGGAAGTCGGTCAGCGGGCGCAGCTCCCGGAAGTCGTCGTCGTTTCTCAGCCTGGCCGGGCCGCGCCAACCGTTGGCCACGGCCTGGCGCAGAAGCTCGATGGCCGTGCTCGTGTAATGACCGTGCAGCCGGGCATCGTTCTTGACGGCGGCGGCCGAGAGGGCGTAGACGCGGGACCAGTCGTGGAGGAAGGAGGCGGAATGGTCGGCCTCGCTGGCCAATCGCATGGCCTGGTTGACGGCATCGTCGTGTATTCCCTCACGGGCCAGGGCGAGGATTTGCTTCAGGTCGCTCTTCGGCGTTGCAAGCTGCGGCGCTTGGCTCGCAGACTTCTGCAGGGCTGCCACCTCTTGCCACAACTTCTGCCATTGCTGCCGTTCGCTTTCCGGCAGCCGGCCCAGGGCATCCGACCCGCGCACGCCGGCGAAGTCGGCGTCTCCGAGCCAGTGGTTCATCCGCTGCGCGATGCCAGGCCCAGCTTTGTTCGCGGAGCTTTCCAAGGCTTGCTGATAGGCTTTCAAATCGGCCTGCAACCAGTCGAGAGCTTGTTGCCGCAGCTTGGCGCGATCTTTCAGTTCGACATTGTCGGCGTCCTGGCCCTTTCCGCAGCCGGCCAGGGCGGCGGCGCAGGCGGCGTTGTAGCGGTGTTGAGCATTCAAGTCGGCGACCAGTTTCGGCTCGGCGGCGAAAGCGTCGGCGTACAGCGAGGCTGCGGCGCGGTAATTCTCCTTGTAGGAAGCAGAGAATCCGGCCAGCTCGATCTGTTCATCTGCGCTTTGGACCATTTCCTTCCCGGGCAGAAACGCGGGGAGTTTCCTGTCGAGCTCAAGCCAGCGTTCCGTGAGACGCAGGTTGTTCCGGATGACCGGGTGACCGGGCAGCAGCTGGTCGGCCTTGCGCAAGGCGGCCACCGCCTCGCCCAGCTTCTTCTGCTCACGCAGAGTGTCGCCGAGGTTGCTGTACGGCGTGGGGAAGTCGGGCTGGAGGTCGATGGCCTTGCGGTAGGCGGCCACCGCCTCATCCAGTCTATTCTGCTTACGCAGGGCGTTGCCGAGGTTGCAGTACGCGAAGGGGAAGTCGGCCTTGAGGTCGATGGCCTTGCGCAAGGCGGCCACCGCCTCGCCCAGCTTCTTCTGTTCTATCAGAGCGATGCCGAGGTTGCAGTACGCGAAGGGGTAGTCGGGCTGGAGCTCGAGGGCCTTGCGGTAGGCGGCCACCGCCTCATCCAGTCTATTCTGCTTACGCAGGGCGTTGCCGAGGTTGTAGTGCGCCACGGCGCAGTTGGGTTTGAGATCGATAACCTTGCGGAACGACGCGATGGCCTTGTCATATGCTTTCAGTTCGTCGCACAGGACGACGCCCAGGTTGTTGTAGGCGTCGGGGTCGTCGGGCTTGAGGTCGATGGCCTTGCGGAAGGCGGCCACGGCTTCGGCTAGCTTCTTCTGATCACGCAGGGCGCAGGCCAGGTTGTGGTGCGCATCGGGGTAGTCGGGCTTGAGGTCGATGGCCTTGCGGTAGGCGGCCACCGCCTCGCCCAGCTTCTTTTGGTAATACAGGGCGTTGCCGAGGTTGAAGTGCGCCTCCGCGTAGGTGGGTTTCAGGTCGATCACCTTGCGGAACGATGCGATGGCCTTGTCATATGCTTTCAGTTCGTCGCACAGGACGACGCCCAGGTTGTTGTAGGCGTCGGGGTCGTCGGGCTCGAGGTCGATGGCCTTGTGGTAGGCGGCGACCGCCTCGCCCAGCTTCTTCTGATCAGCCAGGGCGTAGCCGAGGTAGAAATGCATCTCCGGGTTGTGCGGTTGCCGCCGTGCCAGGTCGCGAAGCACCTCCTCCCCCTCGGCCGCGCGGCCGGCCTTCACCAGCGCCATTGCCAGGGCGATGCCCGTACCCGGACGCGCCACGCGGATCGCCCGGTAACATTCAATGGCCTCCCCCCACCGGGGCGGCCGCTGCCGCTCCAGAAGCTTCCCCAGGCCGTCCAGCAGCACCACCTCGCCCGGACGCGCTGTTAGCGCCGTGCGCAGCAACCCCTCGGCCGCGGCCGACGACCCCGCCCCCTCCAGGGCCCGGGCCAGCAGCACCAGCCCCAACACCGGCTCCTGGCGCACGTCCATCTGCCCGGCCAGCTCCTCCAGCCGGGCCCGCCCTTCCTGCGGCTGGCCGCTCGCCCCGATCCGGCGGATTTCCTGGCGGCGGGCCTCGCCGTCTAGCTGCTCCGCCAGGGCGTGCGGCCGCCGCCACTCCGCCTCCGGGCGCTTCTGGCGCCGCCGCTCCTGCGCCCACGCGTCCAGGCCGGACACCACCTCGTGCAGCACGGGGCCCGGCAGCGCCTGCAGCCGCGCCAGCAGCTGGGCCGGCGGCAGGCGGTCAACGTCGGCCCCCCAGCGGCGGAACGCCGCGGCGAACTGCTCGTCGGAGCTGGGCTGGGCCAGGGTCATCATCACGCCCTTGTCGTCCCTCAGGTAAGTCTTCGTCTCGCGTGGTTCGCTGACGTCCAGCAGAGCGGCCGTCAGGTCGGCGTGCTTTTTCGCGGCCGCGAGCGTGTCCTCGACCTCCTGCCGCAGCGCCTGGGCCTCCTCCCGTACCTCGGGCCTGGCCCCCGCGGCCGTGTCGGCGGCGCGGTGCGCGTCTTTGTGCGCGTCGGCCAGCAGGGCCAGGTCGTTGGCGTCGCGTCCCGTGCGGACCTTGTCGCGGACCTGGTCCATGGCCGCGCTGGCCTTCAGGTCGGCCTCGCGCTGCCGAACCGTTGCCGCGCTCCACTCGCGCACCAGCGCGCCGCCGCCGAACAGAAGCGCCGTCAGCAGGAAGACGGCCACGCCGGCCGTCAGCACGTTGTGCCGCCGACCCCACTTGCGCACTCGTTGCACCATCCTCGGCCGCCGTGCCCGGATCGGCTCATCGTGCAGATAGTGCCGCAAATCGTCCGCCATCTCCTGCGCCGTGGCGTAGCGGTCCGCTGGGTTCTTCTCCAGCGCCTTCATGACGATGGTTTCCAGCTCGGCGGGGATGGCCTTGTTCAGCTTGCGGGGCGGGCGCGGGTCGTCGAAGGCGATTTGGCGGAGGAGGTCCTGGCGGTCGCGGCCATGGAAGACCGGCTCCAACGTCAGCAGCTCATAGAGGGTCGCGCCCAGGGAGGAGATGTCGGTGCGGTGGTCGATGAGGACGCGCTTGGCGAGAGCTTGCTCGGGGCTCATGTAGCGGAGCGTGCCGATCAGGTCGCCGCTCATGGTGATGGCGCCCTCGGCGTGCTGGATGTGGGCGAGGCCGAAGTCGGTGACCCAGAGGCGGAGGTGGCCTTCGCTTGCTTTCCCCTCACCCCCGACCCCTCTCCCGAAGGAGAGGGGAGAGGAAGTTTCCAGCATCAGGTTGGCGGGTTTGATGTCGCGGTGGACGATGCCGACCTGGTGGGCGTAGTCGAGCGCCTCGGTGGCCTGGATGCCCAGCTGGGCCACGGTGCGGAAGAAGGCCGGGCTCTTGAGCGAGCGTTCGGTGGAGAGAGCGATTATGGTGGGATTGCAGATCTCAGATTTCAGATTGCAGATTGCTTCGACGGCCGGCGCCGGATAGGCGCGGGTGGCGTCGGCATCTGGCTTCTTGTCCGGCTTCTTCAAATCTGCAATCTGCAATCTCAAATCTGCAATCGCGGCCGCCAGCGTCACGCCATCGATGAACTGCATCGCATAGAAGTGCGTGCCGCGCTCGCAGCCGACGTAGTGCACCGG
>VGYC01000370.1 GCA_016873095.1 Planctomycetota bacterium
CTCACGATCACGGTGTACACGCCGCCATCGGCCAGTTGCACGCTGCCCAGTGTCAGCGTCGCGGCGGTCGCGCCGGGGAGGTTCGCGCCGTTGCGCTGCCATTGATAACTCAACGGCGGCAAACCGTCCGCCGTGACGCTGAGAATAACCTCCGCGCCCGCCGGGACCGTCTGGCTTTGCGGCTGGGCCGTGATCACGGGCGGCGCCAGCACAAACAGGTTCGCCGCCGCGCTCGTCGCTGAGCCCGCCGCATTGTTGACTACGACGTGATACGCGCCGCCGTCGGCCAGTTGCACGTTCCGCAACAGGTGCGTGGCGCCGGTCGCGCCGGTGATAGCCGTTGCCGCCGCGGTGCTGCCGCTGGGTTTGAAATACCATTGATAACTCAGCGGCGGCGTGCCAAAAGCCGTCACACTGAATTCGTGGTTCGCGCCGAGCGGCACGGTCTTGGATGCCGGCGGCGTGGAAATGCTCGGTTCGATCACCACAACCAATTCCGCCTGTTGACTCGTAATGCCAATCGAGTCAATGGGGTTCCTCACGATGACCGTGTACAAGCCGGCGTTCGCCGGTTGCGCGCTCGGAATCGTCAAAGTCCGGTCATTCGCGTTGAGCAAATCCAGCCCTTGATGGCGCCATTGATAAGTCAGCGGCGCCGTGCCCTCGGCCGTGACGCTGAATGTCACGCTGCTGCCGCGGTTCACGGTCTTGCTTTGCGGTTGCGCCGTGATCCGAGGCGGCTCCAACACCGTCAACGTTGCGCTGCGGCTCGTTTTCGACCCGGCCGCGTTGCTCACCACGACGCTGTAACCGCCCGCGTCGGACGTTTGCACGTTGCTCCGCGTGTAGGATGCGCTCGTGGCATTGGCGATGTTCACGCCATCCTTTCGCCACTGATAGGTCGGCGCCGGATCGCCATCGGCCACGACGCTGAACGTCACGCTGTCCCCGGCCTTGACGATCCGGTCCTGCGGCTCGATCCGGATCTCCGGGGGTACCTGCACGGTCAATTTCGCTTTGGCGCTCGTCACGGAGCCAGCCACGTTGGCCACGACGACGTCATAATCGCCCCGCAACGCCGCTTGCACGCTGCTCAAGCTCAGCGTCGCGGTCTTCGCGCTATCCAGCAACAGCGGATTTCCGTCCAACCGCCATTGATACGTCAGCGGCGATGTGCCGGCGGCCTCGACCGTGAAGCTGACGTTTGCGCCTTGCACGACCGTCTTAGCCTCCGGCTGCTTCGTGATGCTCGGCGGCACGTTCACCGTGAGCTTGGCCGCTACGCTGGTCACGCTCCCGGCGGAGTTGCTCACGACCACGGTGTAATCGCCCGCGTTGGCCGTTTGCGCGTTCGCGATGGAAAGCGTCGCGCTGGTCGCGCCACTGACCTCGGTCCCGTCCTTCTTCCACTGATACGTCGGCGCAGGCGTGCCGGTGGCGGTCACCGAGAACGTCGCGGTCTGGCCGGCGACCACGGTTTGGCTCGTTGGTTGGCTGACGATCGCCGGCGGCACGTGCACGGTCAGGGTCGCCGCAGAGCTGGTGACCGAGCCCGCCAGGTTGCTGACGACGACCGTATAATCAGCGGCGTTGGCCGGCTGCGCGTTGAGGATCGAGAGCGTCGAACTGGTCGCTCCCGCAATGTCAGTTCCGCCCTTGCGCCACTGGTAAGTCGGCGCCGGTGTGCCGGTCGCAACCACCGTGAACGTCACCGTCGCGCCAGCCACGACCGTCTGGCTTTGCGGCTGCGTCGTGATGGCGGGCGCCGCGTTGACGATCAGACCAACAGGACTGGAGAGGAGGGTGGCGCTGGAGGCATCAGTGGCTTTGGCGGTCACGGTGTAGCTGCCCGCTCCAACACTGGTCCAGGCAAAGCTGAACGGACTGGTCGTGTCTTCGCCGAGCTTGTTCGAGCCTTCGAAGAATTCCACTTTGACGGGCGTGAAGTTCACCAAGGCCGTCTCAATCGTGATGCTCGCCGGCGCGGTGAACGTCGCGCCGTTGGCCGGGCTGCTAATGCGAATCTCCCGCACCTCGTCGAGGAACGCCGCGGTCACGGACTTGTTGCCGTTGACCGTCAGGCTGGCGGGGTTGGCGCTTCCGCTCAAATCGCCGCTCCAGGCGCTGAACTTCTTCAACGTCGCTGGGCTCGCCGTGACTTGCACGACCGTGCCATCCAGGTAAGTGCCGCCCGACGGCGACAACGCCACGCTGCCGCTGCTCGCCGGACTCACGCTCGTCGTGACCGTGAACAACTGCTTGAAGGTGGCGCCGACCTGCCGGTCGGCATCCATCGTGAGCGAAGCCGGCGTCGTTGATCCCGAAAGCGCGCCTGCCCACTCCACGAATTGCCATCCGCTCGCCGCCGTCGCCGTCAATTGCGCGACACTGCCGTCGAGATAACTCGTGGCATCCGGGCTGCGCGTAATCGTTCCCTGGCCGGTTACGGAAGTGGTCAGTGTCCGGAGCAGTTTGAAGTTCGCCGTCACGCTCTTGTTCGCATCCATCGTGATCGTGATGGGACTCGAGCTTCCCGAAGCGTCCCCGCTCCAACTGCTGAATCCAGAGCCAGCCGAAGGCGTGGCGGTGAGTTGAACGCTTGTGCCGTCCACGTAACTACTGGCGTCGGGACTGCGCGTCACGCTTCCCGACCCCGCTGCCGCCGTCGTAAGAGTGCGGAGCGCCTTGAAATTCGCGGTGATCGTTTTGTTGGCGGTAATCGTGACGCTGAGCGGATTGGCTGTGCCGGACGCATCGCCGCTCCAGCCCGTGAACGTGAATCCGGCATTGGGCGTTGCCGTCAGTTGAACAGTCGCGTCCTTCGAATACTTTGTAAGGTCCGGGCTACGCGCCACGCTGCCGCCAGTTGTCGCCGAGGTCGTGAGCGTCAGCTTCACATCGAACGGCTGATCGACATTCGCCGCCGCGTTGTAATTTGCGTCTCCGGCTTGCGACGCCCGCACGGTCACCGTGCCGCCGCCGGTCAACGTGACCGTGTTGCCGGAAACCGTCGCCGGGCCGGACACAACGCTGAATGCAACCGCCAAGCCGGAACTGGCGCTCGCGCTCAATCCAAACGGCGCGTCCCCCAGCGTCTTCTCTGAAAGCGCGCCAAAGGTGATCGTTTGATTCGCCTTGGCCACGGTGAAGGTCTGATCGACGTTCGGCGCGGCGCTGAAGTTGCTGTCGCCTGCCTGTGACGCCCGTACCGTGACTGTGCCCGCGCCGGTGATCGTCACCGTGTTCCCCGCAATCGTCGCAGGACCTGAAACGATGCTGAAGCTCACGGGCAGCCCCGAACTCGCCGTCGCGCTCACCGTAAACGGCGCGTCGCCGAAGGTTTTGTTGGGAAGCGTACCGAAGGTAATGGTTTGGCCACTCTTGATCGAGTTTTGGAACACCGAAGCTGTGCCCGTTGACGTATTCGCCAATGCAATGTCCGTCCTGCCATCCGAGTCGAAATCTGCCGCTACGACACCCAGAGGACCGGAAGCTGTACTGAAGTTGATGGCAGGGCTAAACGAATTCGCCGTGAGCTCACCGGCAGCGCTTGTGTTCCGCAAAACGGCCAGAACATTGTTGGCTCGGCTCGGTACAACTAAGTCCGGCTTTCCATCTCCATCCAGGTCCGCGATCGCTACGCTCCGTGGAATTTCAGTGGCGAGATTAAATCCGGGAGCAAAAGCGATGTTTCCACTCGCGCTCGTGTTGCGAAACACCGTCAGAGCCACCGGAGTATTAGAGTATTCCTCCTGATTGTTGACCACCACAACCAGATCGAGTTTGCCATCTGCGTCGAGGTCGCCCAGCGCAACCCCATTGGGTCCGGGCGACCCGCCGGCGGTCGCGATGTCGGATCTTTGGAAGCTCAAACTCCCGACTGAAGAAGTGTTGCGCAGGACGGTGACCTTGCCAAAACGCCTCCAGCCAACGACCAGGTCAACCTTGCCGTCGCCATCGAGGTCGCCTGCCGCGACACTTGCTGGCAGCGCGTTGTCATCCAGGCCAAAGTCAAATTTCGGCTGGAAGGAAATCGTGCCAGGTGTGCTCACGTTACGAAGGAATGACACGCCGTCATTTAAGTTACCGCAAGCCAGGTCTGGTCTCCCGTCGCCGTCAAAGTCGGCTGCGGCCACGGAAAAAGGTGAGCTCCCGACAGGGAAATCCAGTTTTGCTTGAAACGACGCTGTCGAAAGATCCCCAAC
>VGYC01000371.1 GCA_016873095.1 Planctomycetota bacterium
GAACAGCATCGTTCTTGAGGTAATAGAACTTCGGTCCCGCGACCGACGAACCGGCCTCGAAATCCACCAGATCGAGCGACTCTGCCAGGGCCACGTGATCCTTGACGGGGAAATCGAAGTCGCGCGGCTCACCGGACCGGCTCACGATCTTGTTGGCGTCGCCCACCGGAGCTTCCGGATGCGACATGTTCGGGACCATGGCCAGCGCGTTCCGAAGGTCGCCGGCGACTTGCTTGACGCGGCTTTCCAGTTCCGTGACCTTCTCGCGCAGCTCCCGTCCTTCCTGGATTAGCTGCTGCTTCTTGTCCTTGTCTTTTTCCCTGGGGATGAGAGCCGAGATCTCGTTCTGCCGTTGCTGCAAGACCTGCGTTTCCTGGGCGAATCGCTTGCGCTCGTCATCGAGTTGCAACACGCGGCCCACATCGGCGGCGACATGGCGGTTGCGGCAGTTCGCCTGCACGGCATCGAGGTTCTCGCGAATGAAGTGTGCGTCCAGCATGAGGCACCAGAGTCAAACATCAACATCGAACGGACAAATCACAATTCAATCGCCAATGACAAACTTCAAGTCTTTGCAAGCCATGGGAATCGTGATGATTGGAGCTTGCTTGTAACTTGCGATCTGTGACTTGCAACGTGCTCCGTACGTCACGGCCTCTTCTCCAGCGGCACGTACGATGCGTCCGTCTTGCCGACGTAGATCTGCTCCGGGCGGAAGATGCGGTTGTTTTGCAACTGCTCGAGCCAGTGGGCCAGCCAGCCGGCGACGCGGGCCATGGCGAAGATCGGCGTGAACAGGTCGCGGGGTATCTTCAGCGCCTGGTAAACGATGCCGGAGTAGAAATCGACGTTCGGGTAGATGCCCTTGGGCCCGAGGATGCCCGCCATGACGCGTTCCATCTCGACGGCCACGTCATAGATCGCCGGCCGGCCCGTCTCGGCAAACACATGCTCGGCCAGCTCTTGTAACACGGTGGCACGCGGGTCCTTGACCTTGTAGACCCGATGGCCGAAGCCCATGATCTTCTTCTTCTTGGCGACCGCATCCTCAACCCAGTTGCGAACGTTGGCAACCGAGCCGATCTCCTCGAGCATGTCGAGGACTTCCTCGTTGGCCCCGCCGTGGAGCGGGCCGGTAAGCGTACCGATGGCCGAGCTGATCACGGTGTAGGGGTTGGCCAGTGTCGAACCGGTCACGCGGCCGCTGAAGGTCGAGGCATTCATCGTATGCTCGGCATGCAGGACCAGGCAGGCATCGATGACCTTGCGGACGGCCGGCGTCGGCTCCTTCTCGAAGAGCATGTAATAGAAGTTGGCAGCGTGGTCGAGGTCGTCGCGCGGCGTGATGGCTTCATCGCCGTAACGCAGCCGCTGAAATGCGGCCACCACGGTCGGCAGCTTGGCGACCAGTCGCACCGCCGAATCCCAGTTGCTCTGCGCATTGCTGACGTCGCGCGCCGGATAGAACATGCCCATCGCTGCCACCGCCGCCTGCAAGGCGTACATCGGATGGCCCTGCTCGGGAAGGCACTTGATCAGGTCGTTGAGCTTGTACTTGATGCGACGATGATGACGAAGCTGGTCGTCGAAATCGGCAAGCTGGCCCTGCGTCGGCAAGTCGCCCTTGAGTAGCAGCCAGGTTGTTTCCTCGAAGCAGCTTTCCCGCGCGAGAGTCTCGACGGCGATGCCCCGATACTCCAGGCGAGCGCGCTTGCCGTCGATGAAGCTGACGGCCGACTCCGCGACCGGAACGTCCGCCAACCCGGGATGCAACACCATCTGACTCATGTTTCTCCCTTGCGCTCGCCGGTTCACGTGTTCGCCAGGGACTGCCTGGGAACGAACACGTCGTAATGAGATTATCTCCAGGCCCACTGGACGGCCAGACCCGCGCTGTTGCACTCATTATCGCAATAATCATGCCCAGGAGCAAATGACGACGTGCACTTCACCGGGCCCGTGCACCCCGGTCACCAGCCGCAACTCGATGTCGCCGGTCTTGCTAGGTCCCGTGATGAGCGTCAGGCAGGAGGGCAGGGCAGGGGAGCCATCGAAGAGGTCGAACAGGTCCGCCATGATCTGTGTTCGGGCCGCGATGGCGACGTGTACCGGCGGCAGCAGGCTCGTCGAGCGCGGCCGGCCGGGACGCGTCGCCATCACGATCGAACCCGTCTCCGCGATGAGCCATTCGACGCCGCTGACGCCGAAGTCCGCCGCGAAAAACGAGTCACGCGATTCCGTCGCTGGCAACTCGTCAATGCACGTGATCTGCTTGCCGAGCGAGCGCAGGTGTGCAGCCAGCACATCACCGTCAAGAAAGGCCGGCGACTCAAACAGGATGCTGGTCCCTGGCATTCCTTGGAGTATCCCGGTCAGGCACGCGCACAGTGCTTCGAGACCGTCTGCAACATGGGGCTTGCCACCAGCGGTTTCCAGCTCGCGAATGAAACAGGCGACCGGGTCGGTACCCGCTCCCTGGTAGCCGATGGTTCCGCGCCGTGGGATGTCCGTGCCGACACCGGCCCGGTTGCCGGCAGCCACGGCATCGCGGATGCGCGCCAGAAAGTCGCTGCGCGAAATCGCCATACCCACCCTTCGGGACAGGACATCAAGGCTGTCCTACAAGTCTCTCCAGCGGTCACGAAACGAGCGCCTTGCCGGCGCCGGGAAATCACGGACGCTCGTCCAGCCTTCACCCGGACCGGGCAGACGTTGCAGCCAGCCATTTTTGGCCAGCGGCCACAGGAACACGCCTGCCAATCGCAGGGCCAGCCGATAGAGCCAGGGGCGGCGCAGCATCGCGCTCCACATCTTGTATGCCAGCCCTTCCAGCCGGTTCGCCTGTCGTTGATGCTGCAGCTCGCGCAAGCCGATCAACATCTGTGGAATGTTGATTTTCACCGGACATGCCGCCTGGCAGGCGCCGCACAACGACGAGGCATGCGGCAGGTGCGGGTTTTGCTCGACGCTGTCGTATAACGGCGTCAGGATGCTGCCGATCGGCCCGGAATAGACGCCGCCGTAGGCATGCCCGCCGATACGCCGGTACACCGGGCAAGCATTCAGGCAGGCGCCGCAGCGAATGCACTGCAAGCTTTCGCGAAAGCCGGACGACAGAATTCTCGATCGACCGTTGTCGAGCAGGACCAGGTGAAACTCGTCCGGCCCGTCAAGTTCGCCGAGTCGGCGCGGGCCGGTGATCATCGTCGTGTAGACAGACAGGGTCTGCCCGGTGGCCGCGCGCGCCAGCAACTTGAGAAACACAGGCAAGTCTTGCAACCGTGGGATGACCTTCTCGATGCCCATGAGCGCGACGTGCACGCGCGGACAGGTGGTGGTGAGCCGCCCGTTGCCCTCGTTGGTGATGAGCACGATGGTGCCGGTCTCGGCAACGGCAAAGTTTGCTCCGGTGATGCCCATGTCGGCCCGCCGGAACTTCTCGCGCAACACGCGCCGGCCGGTCAATGCCAGCGATCGCGGATCGTCCGCAAGCCTTTCGCCCAGATGCTCGGAAAGCACGCGGGCCACGCTCTCACGCGTGTGATGCACCGCCGGCGCCACGAGATGTGATGGTCTCTCGCCGGCCAGCTGGATGATGAACTCGCCAAAGTCCGTCTCGGCCACGTCGAGGCCGGCCGCTTCCAGCGCCGGATTGAGATGCACTTCCTCCGACGTCATCGACTTCGACTTCACGATATTCTTGCAACCGGAATGGCGCGCAATGTCGAGAATGATCGATCGCGCATCGGCAGCATCCTCGGCCCAGTGGACCTTGCCTCCCAGTCTCAGAACCGACGCCTCCAGTTGTTCCAGATAGCGGTCGAGGTGGGCCAGCGCGTGCTCCTTGATGCGCTTGGCGTGATCGCGCAGCGCATTGCTGTCGGCAAGGGCTGCGTAGCCGCGGCGGTTGCCAGCCATGAGCGTGCTGGTCAGACGAACAAGCGCCGCCTGCAAGCCGTCATCGCGCAACGCTGCAGCCGTGCCGCCCGTGAAATCATGATGTTCGTGCCGAGCATAGTCGGACATTCGTCCTACCTCAGGAGCCGCTTATTGCGTGCGCGGCTCTTAGCTCTTAGGCGTCGCGCCAAAATAACCTGTCACATTCGGATTGCTTGCGTCAGCTGACATAGTGTATATGTTGGGCATGCAGGATGCATGGTCAATCGTGAAATGGATTCGACATAAGTTCCAAGCGGTCTCG
>VGYC01000372.1 GCA_016873095.1 Planctomycetota bacterium
GCCCAACGCCTGATACAGTAAGCTGGTGGACATGTCTTTCCCCTCGAAGCCTGTGTTTTGCTAACTTCAAGGGTGCAAAGCATGTCCACGTTTTCAAGGACAACAAGACGCTCGGCTCGGAAGATCCAAAAAACAGTGTCTTTCTTGTCAGTCTCTTTCTTGCTCGGCAATGACGGCCATCTCGGTCAGTTTCGCCGCCGTCACGCCGATGCGCTCGAAGCATTCCGCGACGATGCTGTTGGCAGCGGTCAACAGCGTTATGAGCAGATCCATCGACGAGATGGTCGCGCGGCGGTGGGATTGCGAGCGCTGGTGCGCCTCGCGCAACAGGCGGATGACGTTGTCCGACAGGAACTCCCGGTTCACCGCGAGCGCGGCCTGCCTGTCGCCTTCTTCCTGATGAAACAGTTCCTGGAACTGCCCCAGTAGCTTGGGCAGGTCCGCTCCCAGGCGCCGGCCCCAGTTGACGACCCCAGCCTCCGATACCGCCAGCAAGCCCATGAAAATATGCGGACTGCGCACGCTGTCCCAGCGTGTCTCGCGTGCCAGGCGAATGGACTCACGCAGCGCCTGCCCGGCTTCGCGCGTCAGCAATTCCCAGCGAATTCCACCGCCGGGCTGAAACACGTCTTCCGCGGGCACATCCGGTTTCGCCATACGGCCCTTTCAGCTGACTTTGTGATTTCAATCAATCGACATGATAGTTCCCGGACGAAAAACAAGCAAGATAAGCAGACCAGGCGAACGGGCTTGCTGGACCGATACTGCGTAGTCGTTTCCCGTTTCGTGTTTGCCGTGCTGGTGTTTCATGGTTTTTTTTCTGACGCAGCCCAGTTTCGAAGTTGATTCGCCCGTTCTACGCTGGTCACCGGCAAGCAATACACGGCCGCGGCCGTGACCAGTTCCGCTGCCGTCCAGAGCAGGCGCAGCACCAGCACGGCCACGGCGATCAGCGACTCCGATCCCGGCGACACCAGTGGCCGCAGCAGGTACAGCAGCAGAAACTCACGCACGCCCACGCCGCCGGGAAGCACGATGGCCAGGAAGCCGGCCACATAGGCCAGGCCCAGTGCCGCCAGGCAATGCAGCCACACCGAAGGTGTCAGCGCCGGCAGGCTGGGCACCATGCCGCGCAGCGTCGCCCAGAGGCTCACACCCATCAGCAGCCAGCCACAATTCGTTATGAACAGTCCCTCGGCCAGGGTTGCCAGCCGCACTTGCGGCAGCTTCAATGCCGCCACGCTTGCAAAGCGTCCGGCCAGCCGGCGCAACAGCAGGTTGAAAACTCCCGGCCAGAGCGGCACGCTCACCACGACCAGCAGGAACAAGCCGATGAGCACGGGACTCCACGGCAAATCAGGGCTTTCCGGGACATCGGGCGGCTGGAAGCAAAAGATGGCCGCTGCGAGTAGGGCAGCCGACGCCATGGTCGTGAGGACCTCGTAGAAAGCTGTGACGATGGCCACGCCGATGTTGACGCCGCCTTCCCGCGCCAGCGAGCCGCGCAGCAGCATGGCCCACGCCTTGCCCGGGACGTACTTGCCCAGGTGGCCGACGAAATAGGCCCGCATCGTGCAACGGATCGTCGGCCGTTCTCCGAAGCGCTGCAGGAGCCGCTGCCAGAACAGCCATGACGAACCCAGTCCGACTAGGTAGAGAATCGCAGACAGCAGCAGCCAGCCGGGCGCCGGCGATAGCTCGTCAAGGCTCACCTGGCGGAGGTCGTGGTAAAAGCGCTTGCCGATGAATGTCAGGAGCGCCAGCGCCGCGACCAGCTTGAACAGTTTCCAGTGGTACGCCTTTATCGTCATGTGAAGACCGCTTGCGGCGTCGCGCAACCAAACTTGATGCTTCCCGGAATGATTCGGAAACGGAACTTTTTCACGTTTCCCTGGTCATATATGATGGAACAATCGACATCAGGGGCAACGCGGAGATTCGCAACATGGCCGCTCGACTAGCTTATTCCTCGATGATTCTCATGCTGGGCAGCGCAATCGTGCTTGCCGGCGGCCGGGTGCCGCCGCGGCAGGACATGCCCAAGTACATCAAGATGCTCAAGACATCGACCAGTGCCAAGGATCGCGCGCTGGCGGCCGAGATGATCGGCCGCAGGGGCCAGGTTCAGGCCGCCGACGTCAAGGACGCGGTGCAACCGCTCCTCAAGACCCTGAAAAACGACCCCAGCGCCGACGTCCGCCGCGCTTCCGCTGCGGCCCTGGGCAACATCGCCACGCAACCCAAGACCGTGCTCCCCGCGCTGGTGGATGCCCTGAAGGACACATCATTGCCCGTCGGCCTCGCCGCCGTCGGCGCCGTTTCGCAATACGGTTCGGAAGCGCGTTTCGCCATCCCGGCACTTCGCAGTTTTGCCAAGGAGAAAGTCAAGGACAAGAAGAAGGACCGCAATATCATGCAGTCCGTCAATCTGGCGATCAAGCAGATCAACTCGGCCGGAAAGTGACTGCCCGCGAAGAAAGCTCCCTCTCCCTGGCGGGCAAGTTCGTCACGCCGCTTTGTGCGGATGCAGCATGACAGCGTGCACAGGCTGGTTGAGGAGCGTCCAGAGATCCTGTCCCAGCGCACGCAGCAGAGCCGCCAGAGACGTGGTCAGGAGCTGGGTGCGCGTCAGGGCCGTCCACTCGAAGCGGATATCATTCCAGAGCAGCCGGACGGAATACGCATCGATGTCCTTGCGAACGATGGTGACGCCGAAACGCTCGGGTGCCGGTCCCAGCAACGCTACCGCCTCCGGCAATCGCCAGACGCGCTCGGCCGCGCCAAGCATGTTCGGGTCCCACTGCAAGCGCAGCGCCGCCAGCGGCGGCGACTCGGTCTCCGCCCAGCAGCTCTCCAGAATCTCCGGCGTCGGCAGGTCCTGCATGATTCGTCCTCCCGCTACTCCGTTGCGGGGCTGATCTTCTAGCGCCGAGCGAAACATGTCAACCCGAGGTTGCCCGAGCCGGTCGGCGGGAGGCTCGCCGTCCTCGCGCTCCCGAGAATCGACCATTTGCAGCTCAGGGACCGTTGAATTGGCCATCCATGCACGACTAGGCAGCGAGTTTGCGTGGATCGGGTGCGTCGGCCAGGCGGGTGACGGCGAAGCGCGCGCCGCTGCAATCGTAAAAGAGGATGCGGTTCTCCTCGCCGGCCCAGACTGCATAGGTTTTCAGCATCCTCGGCCCCTGGACCTGGAAGAACAGGCCGCACGGCTTGCCGCGCCGCGTGATGAGGCCCTGGCTGATGGGGGTCTGCTCGGGATCGAGACGATCATGCTGACACAGGACTTGCAGAACATGCCGGCGAAGCTCATCGACCGTGGGCAGGATGGCGACAGATTCCATGCAGTTGCCTAACCTCCGGAAGCAGGCTCAAGTAAGCAAACTGGGCAAATGGGGGCGGCCCCGTGCACATCTATCGGCCGGGCGGTCGGCTCCGGAACACCCCGGCCGGGCATCCACTTCGCAAGTCGCTGGCTGGTCCCGACTGTCAGGCGTGTTAATTGTGAATTGCCGGATGTGACGCGTTCGCGACTTGGCCCCGTTTGACGGGCAACGACCGTGCTACCAGCCGTGTACTTGCCGCAACGCCTCGTATAGGCCGATGCCGGCGGCCGTGGACAGGTTCAGGCTGCGCACCTGCGGGGCGGATTTGCCGGGCATCGGGATAGTAACGGCCGTTTCGCGAAAGCGCTCCAGCAAGGCCTGTGGCAAGCCACGCGACTCGCTGCCGAAGACCAGACAGTCGCCGTCCTGGTAGCGAGTGCCGGTGTAGAGACGTTCGGCGTGGGCGCTGAAACAGATCAGCCGGGCCGGCGCGATCGCCATCTCGAAGTCGTCGAAGCTGACATGCCGCCGCCACTCGACGGCCGGCCAGTAATCGATCCCCGCGCGACGCAGCGAGCGATCGTCGAGCCGGAAGCCAAGCCTCCCGACCAGGTGCAATACGGTTCCGGTGGCCGCGCATAGCCGGGCCACGTTTCCCGTGTTGGGCGGAATCTCCGGCTCAATAAGCGCGAGATGAATGCCCATCTTCGTTGCTTCGCTCCAGTTCCTTCAAGTATGGCCCGTCGCAATAAATCTGCAACATCTCTATTGACACATAGAGCCTGTCTATTGTCTAGTTTGCGGTTATGGAAAGCAGTAACCAAGGAAGGTACTCGACCCTTGATGTACGGGTGCGAGCTG
>VGYC01000373.1 GCA_016873095.1 Planctomycetota bacterium
ACCCACCGCTACCGCGTCACAGACCAGGGCTGGCGCACCGCCATGTTCTGTACGCGCACCTATAACCGCATCCTGCGCCCCGGCCTGGCCCACGTCTGCGCCGACGAACCTGACAGTGACAATCCGTTACGCCACAGCTTCGAACGCCTTGACGCAGACATCGACCATTGGATCGAGGCCCAGAAAGT
Source organism: Planctomycetota bacterium (assembly GCA_016873095.1). Taxonomy (GTDB): domain Bacteria; phylum Planctomycetota; class Planctomycetia; order Gemmatales; family Gemmataceae; genus VGYC01. The sequence continues at coordinate 189 of VGYC01000373.1, forward strand.
GCCTGCATGAAACTTGACTCAAACGAGATAACTTCTGGGGATCAAGGACGCTAGAGGCATGCCGGAATTCCGTCCGGCAGAACGGCAGAACGGCAGAACGGCAGAACGGCAGAACGCGCGGCACGTCGTGCGTTGCCTGGTGGTTACAGCGATCTGCGCCGCTCCAGGGCCGATTTGCAATAGGACCACAGGTCGAGGTCGATGAGCTCCTGGTCGAGTCTATCAGGCGTTGCCCCCTCAAGCGATTGATCGATTTCCTCCAGAAGGAGATCGGTAAACTTTTCGCGCGCACGGTGCAAGGACTGGCGGACGGCGTCGATGGTGAAGGTCTTGCCGAGTCGCTGTCCCAGCTGCGCCGCCAGGTCCGCCGAGGACAGCAGCGGCTGCTCCGTGCGAAAATGCAGAATAGTGTGATGAGGCTGACCAGTCCGCTGCTCCAGTTCGGCGAGCGCCAGCCAGGTGCGCTCCATCAGCTCCTCACGCCAGCATCTGAGAAAGTCTTGCTCGGATTGAGGGATATCGATGGCGGCAACGGCCGGCGCATCGCGCTCCGGATCCAGGGCCAGCGGACGCTTGCGTTGCCGATTCTGGTGATCGACGATCAAGTGGAAGACGGCGGTCTTGAGAAGATCGCGAAAGCGACCACGCTCTGGATTGGCCCGGTGAAAATCGCCGCGCAGCAGCTTCAGACAGAACTCCTGAAAGAGGTCGTCAGCCGCCTCGGGATCACGCAGAGCTCCGAGCAGATAGCGGTGCACGGCCCCGGCATAGCGCTGCATCAGCGTGTCCCGGGCCGACATGGCCTGGGAAGTTGCTTCCGCGTGTGCCTGGTGGACAAGCGACCACAGCGTCGTGATATGGCTGAGACGCTGGTTGATGGCATGCTGATCCATCTTGAGATTGTACAACAGTCGCAAGCGTGAATGACCACCTGCGTCTACTTGGCAGCTTGCTTGTGAGGCGGCGAAATAAGGCGAAGAACGTAGATTGTGCCGTTGCCGTTGCGGACCACGACGTGGCGACCTTCCGGCGTGTATGCGATCTGCGTGCTGACCCCGGTGGCCGGGCCGATGCGAATGTGTGCTCGCCAGCGTGATTTTACAGGAGCGTCGGCATCCCAGAACGCGACGCTGCACGTGCCTGTTGCGCCGGCGGTAGCCAAGGACGCGAGCGTGCCACCGTCCGGGCTGAAATCCGCAGCGCCGCCCGGGATATCTCGGAGTATCTCGCCCGTCGCCACGTCCCAGATCCTCGTCAATCCGTACTGGTAGCCGCAGGCCAGCAACTTGCCGTCCGGACTGAAGCAGGGAGTGTTCTGCCAGTCGGCCTCCTTGAATTTGCCGCGCTCCGCGCCCGTGGTGACATCCCACAGCTTGCCAGCCGCCGCCAGCAGCTTGCTGTCTGGACTGAACGCCACACGACGCATGAAAAAACCAAGCGATGCTCCACGAATGCTCCTGTCAGACCCCGAAGCGAGTTCTCGGATGCGGACCAGAAAGTCCAGACCACGGTAAGCCAGCAATTTGCCGTCGGGGCTGAAAACCGCGTTGCCAGTTGCGCTGTCGAGAGTGGCACCGGGTTTTCCGGTGGGGACGTCCCATAAGCGCACCATGCCCTGTCCCGATGCGGCCAGTAACTTGCCGTCCGGACTGAATGTCACCCAATCGACGCGGCGCGACATGTCCATCTCGATGAACTTCTGTTGCTTGAGATTGGCCACGTCCCAGAGCCGGATGGTGCCATTGTTACCGTGTCCGGTTGCAAGGCTTGTGCCAGCGCGGTTGATGGCGAAGCAGGAAATGCCATCGCGGTCCGCGGACTTTGGCAGCACGCGTGCGCCCGTGTCGGATTGCCATACCGTGATGCGATCGTGCGTCGCGGAGGCCAGATACTTGCCATCGTGGCTGAATGCGACCACGGAAGCGGTCTCGTTGATCGTCAACGGCTCCTTGGCGATGTCCGTGGCATCCCAGACCTTGAGCACCTTTCCCGCAGCCGCCAGCCTGCCGTCGCGGCTGAACGCCAGGCTGGCAATGCTGCCCTGTCGGGCCTCGATCGTGGCAACCAGGTTGCCCGTCTCAACGTTCCAGATGCGGATCATCTCATCCTTGCCGCCCGAGGCCAGCCGTTTTCCGTCCGGTGAAAATGCCAGGCTGTCAACGCAGCCTTCGTGCCCCTTGAGTTCGTGTTCCCGCTTGGCACTTGCCGACCTCCAGATGCGCACAAGTCCAGCCTCGCAAGCCGTCGCCAGCCGTCCGCCATCGGCGTCGAGGGCGAGCGCCTTGATTGTCGTGTCGTGCCCTTGAAAAGCGTGCGGCGGCTTGCCGGCACGGAGGTTCTCGATTGTGCCAACTTCAATCATCGTCGTACCGCCGAAAGGAACGCCAGGGATGTTGGGGGTCACGCCAGCGAGAACCTTGCCGTCGGAACTCAACGCCAGGCGAGTTCCCTTGCAAGGCAGGACCGCTTCTTCGAGTCCGCTGTCGAGATTCCAGATTCTTGCCGGCTTGACGGCGGTCGATCCTGTGATCAAGCTCTTGCCGTTCGGAGTGACTGCAACCGAGATCATGTACCCGATCCAACCCAAGCCCTTTCTGAGGGAGGTGTATACCTGTTGCTCACGTCCTGTCGCCATGTTCCAGACGCGCACGGTGGAGTCGAGGCCACCGGATATGAGGCTCTTGTCGTCCGGCGTGAAGGCGAGGCAGCTGACGACGTTCCAGTGTCGCAAACGGCCATCGCCGAGGACGGCAACCAGCCCGGTCGGCGCTTGCTTGGGATCGCCTTCTCCGGCGGCCGTGAGTTGTTCCTCGGGAATATCTGCAGCGCGCAGGCTGTCGAACGCGTTCCGCTCGTCGGGAGGCAGTGTCGCGCCGGTTTTATCCCCCTTTGCTTTGGCCCCGTGTCCCTTGATGACCTTGCGGCTGATCCGGGCAATCACGGTGTCGCCACGTTTCAGCTGAAAGCGATCCGTGGATAGCAAGAGATCCTTGCTGTCACCGGCCAGCTTGAGCTCATATTGACCCGAGCGCAATGTGACTTTACGCTTGCTCTTGAGGTCAACGATGTCAACCTCCTCACCCTCCTTGAGAATGACGACCTGCACATGGTCGTCCGCCGTCTCGATCTCCAGCTCACCTTGATTCGTGGCAAGTCGGATCACAATGACTGCCAGCAAGACCAGAAGCAGTGCCACCAGTGCCACCGCCCCGGCGATGAGAGCAGGCCAGCGTCGTCGCGGCGGCGCTGCCTGGCGGTGGCTTGCTCGCAGCAGGTCTCTGTGAATCGCCGACAGCTCCTCCACCACAGATTGTGCGGATGGCGGCCGATCGCCCGGTTGCTTGGCGAGCAGACGCATCACCAGATCAGACAGGATCGCCGGCACCTCGGGGTTGAGCTCGCGCGGCGATTTGGGTTGCTCCGTGACGATGGATGTGAGCATGGCGACGGTATCTCGGGCCGTGAATGGCAACGTGCCCGTCAACATCTGGTAAACGACACATCCAAGACTGAACAGATCGCAGCGCTCATCCAGCTTCAGTCCGCTTGCCTGTTCGGGCGCCATGTAGGCCGGCGTGCCGATGATGGCGCCAAGCTGAGTCAGGCGGGCGTTATCGTCCGCCGTCCGGGCCAGGCCGAAGTCGAGGATCTTGACGCGGCCGCCGCTGGCTGGATCTCCCGGCTTACCTGCCTGAGCTTCCGTAGTTGCCCATTCTGCGACAGCGAGCGTCTGCAGAGACTTCGAAACTGGCGCAGCTGCGCGGTGATCGGTTTGATAGTCTGGCAGCATGGAGGACCGCGTGGCCGCAAGAAAAAGCGGCGACGCAAGGACAAGAAGCGGCGCGGCCGCTTGAGCAGCGCGGACAAGGTGAAGCAGGCCGAGCGTACGGAGCCGGTGTTTCCCGAGGGCGTGGCTCCGGACGA
>VGYC01000374.1 GCA_016873095.1 Planctomycetota bacterium
TGCCGCCCCCTGGACCCCCGCTAGCCTTTCTCTGTTCCGCGGGAAGAGAAGCGGCTTGTTTCGCACCGCCCGAAGACTCACACAAAACCGGGCTCAACGATTCCACTTGAACCCCGTACCAAGACATGACGACGACCAGCCACACGACCTATTGGATCCTGTCTACTCCCCGTATTTCGAGCCTTTCTTGCGCCACGTTACGGAAATCGCGAATGCGCAGAATCTCAAATAGCCCAGCGATGCCCCTCCGATCCGATGCATTGACCTTTGACCCCTGGACCCAGAGGAAGCAAACCATGCCATTCTCTCTCGCCAATCACGTGGCCATCGTCACCGGTAGCTCGACGGGGCTAGGCAAGGCCATCGCGCATTCCTTCGGCAAGGCCGGCGCCAGGGTCGCGCTCAACTACTTCAACAACCAGGCCCGGGCCGAGAAGACCTTCGCCGAGTTCCAGCAGGCCAAGATCGACTGCATCATGGTGCGCTGCGATGTCACCACGCCGGAAGGCGTCGAGCAACTCTACAAGGAAACCGAGGCGAAGCTCGGCAAGCCGGACATCCTCGTTCCCAACGCGACCTGCGAGCAGCCGCTCAAGCCCATCGAGGAGTACGACTGGCAATTCCACCAGGCGATGGTGGACTTCTTCCTCAAGAGTCCGTTCCTGCTCACGCAGCGCGGCCTGGCGCACATGAAGCAGAAGAAGTGGGGCCGGATCATCAGCATCACCAGCGAGGTGTACCACCGGGCGGTGGCGCCGTTCACCGCCTACGTGGCCGCCAAGGGCGGGCAGACCGGCTGGACGCGCAGCCTGTCGCGCGAGCTGGCCCCGTTCGGCATCACGGTCAACGCCGTCGCCCCCGGCTGGATCCCGGTGGACCGCCACGCCGACGTGCCGCAGCAGGAGAAGGACGAGTACTTCAAGCTGATTCCCGCCGGCCGCTGGGGCGTGCCGCAAGACGTCGCCTGGGCCTGCCAGTTCTTCGCCAGCGAGGAAGCCTCGTTCATCACCGGGCAGACGCTATGTGTCAACGGCGGGATGACGCCGTGGTAACGGTCGCGCCGCCGTCCTCCGCGTTGTTTTCTTCAGAAATTCCCTGTCACACCTGTCCCGTCCCTCCGTAAGTAGCGTGAAGTCGGCAGCAACCTCGCTGCTTTTCATCACGGCACCACCCTTGACGGAGATTGTCATGCTGCGCTCATTCGGTTCGGTCCGCGCGCTGTTCCAGGGTCGTGATCGGCGGCAACTGCGGGCGTCGTATCGGCCGTTTTTCGAGCGGCTGGAGACACGTGAATGCCTGTCCACCGTCAACATGGTGCTCTACAGCCATTCGATGAGCAGTTCGTTTGCCGGCGTCGGGTTCGCCCATAACGCGGTCGCCGACCTGGATGCCTATGTCAATGGCCAGAAGAACAAGAACGCGGCCGACTTCAGTGCCCGGATCGACTGGGGCGACGGCAGCGGCTGGCTGCCCGGAGAAGTCGCGCTGAAGCAGTCCACCTCGTCCGTTCCCTTTCAGGTCAAGGGCTCGCACGTGTACGACCAGATGGGCACGTACTCGATCCGCGTGCAGATCACAGGACCGGACGGTGCCACGGTGACCAAGCAGACGGCCATGGCGTCGGTGTCGCAGATGCCGAGCGGCCTGCCCGGCATGGCGCCGCCCGCGACGCCGGCGGCGATCGCACCAACCGAGGTTGACCTGGTTCTGTATTCGCATAGCGGGGTGAATACCTACGCCGGTGTTGGCTTCACGCAGAACGTGCTGGCCGATTTCGACGGCTATGTGCACGGCTACCAAAACAAGACTGCCGCCGATTATCGCGCCTACGTCAACTGGGGCGACAGCTCCGAGTGGACTGCCGCCGACGTCGTTCGCAAGGGCGACACCTCCAGCACACCCTTCCAGATCAAGGGCTCGCACGTGTACGAACGGCCCGGCACGTACTCGATTGTTGTCTACGCAATCGGGCCGGACGGCACCTCGTTGTCCAAGAAGACAGCGACGGCCTATGTGTCGCAGATGCCGAGCGGCTTGCCTGGCGAGGTGCCGGCGCCGACCGCGAACTCGCGGCCGCCTTCGCAGGTCTCGCTCAACCTCTACAGCCATTCGCTGGGTTCCTCCTATGCCGAGGAAGGCTTCACGAATCGTGTCGTCGCCGACCTGGACGGTTACCTCAACGGCTACAAGAACAAGACCGCCGCCGATTACCATGCCCAGATCAACTGGGGCGACAGCGGCGAGTGGCACGCAGCCGCGGTGGAACTGAAGCAGGATGGCTCGAGTGCGCCGTTTGCAATCAAGGGCTCGCACGGGTACGCGCAGGCCGGAACCTATGCTGTGACGGTGCACGTCACCGGCCCGGATGGCACGTCGCTGACCCGGCAGACGGCGACGGCGTTCGTGCAGGCGAACCCGAACCCGCCGGCCGCGCCGACGCAGCTGCAAGCCGCTATCGATTGCCACGAGATCGTGCTGAGCTGGGACGCGATGCCGCGAGCTGAAGGCTACCATGTCTTCCGTCGTGCGGGCGCCGCCTGGCAGCAGATCGGCGGCACCAACGCGAACACGACCAGCTTTCGCGTCACCGGCTTGACACCGGGCACCGCTCATGAGTTCACGGTATCGGCTTACAACAACAAGGGCGGCACGACAGCCAGTCCGATTCACGCCGTCACTGCCTACCGGCCGATCAGCGTCGCCCAGCTGCAAGCGATCATGCCGGCGGGCCTGCAAGATGCCGCCAAGGCCCAGCGCTACGCTGATGCGCTCAACAACGCCATGCAGGCGTTCGGCATCACCACGCCGGCGCGGCAGGCTGCTTTCCTGGCACAGATTGCCCAGGAGACGTCGCAACTGCGCTGGGTTCGCGAGGCGGGCTGGCTGTCGCCGGCCAAGCGGGCCGCCTACTTCAATTCCACCTACGCCAATCGCAAGGACATCTGGGATCCGGCCCGGCGCGTGGACTTCACCGGCCGCGGCGTCATCCAGCTTACTGGTCGAGCCAACTACAAGGCTGTCACCGACGGCCTTCGCGCCCACGGCTACGATTACGATTTCGTCAAGAATCCAAACCTGCTGGTGACGGACGCGCAGGCCAGCGCCCTGGCCGCCGGCTGGTACTGGCAGAATCGCTCCGGCTATCCCACGAGGCGCGGCTGGGTCGGCAGCGGCGCCGGCCGTTACTGGGGCTTCGTGAGCGACCTGGCCCACAAGCGCTCGCTCAATAGCCTGGCAGACGACCTGAATGCGAACAGCTTCCTGCAGATCAGCATTGGCGTGAACGGCTTCAATCCTCGAAACGGGCTGCCGAACGGCTGGCAATCTCGGGTCGCCAACTACAAGTCTGCCCTGGCTGCCATCTACCTCGGCGTTCGCGTCAACCCGATGAACGGTACGGTGCTCGGCACCATCCCCGGCGGCCCGGCCGAAGTTGCCGGCATCCGCGCTGGCGATGTGCTCAATCAACTCGCCGGCAACAGTCTCCGCGCTGGCGACAACACCATGTCGCTCCCGGGCCTGCTCCATGGACTACGCGGTCCTTCCGGCGTCAACCTGCGGGTTCTGCGCGCCGGCCAGCCAGTCAACGTGCAGCTCGACCTCTTTGCTGACTGCGGGGACGAAGGCACGCCTGCATGAAGTTGCTAGCGGGCCATGGTAGGCGGCTCCGTTACTACCGGGAGGCCGAACGCCGGAAGATATGCATTTGCATGCTGTTGCGGCGATGCGTCGCAACCAGCAATTCGTTGTTGGGATACTGAGAGGATGGCGGCAACGAATCCACATGATGGCGAATTTCTGCGGTGCGAGGCCGAGCCTCACGGTAGCGGGATCGTTCCGAGGTCTGGCTGCCGGGCATCAGCGCTGATCACGAACCGCATGTCCATGCCTTTGTCGCTGCACAGCGTCAGATACGCGGTCGCAGTCTTGGGCCCCGCGAAACGGCGGGTATCCAGCGCCAATTCGATTTCCGCCGTTTCGCCGGGCTGAAGGACGCTCTTGGTCGACCGACCACGCAGAGGCCCTCAGGAGGTGCGCGGCCCGTTGATCGTAAGCGAGCCATTGTAGGTGTTGATGATGA
>VGYC01000375.1 GCA_016873095.1 Planctomycetota bacterium
GGCCGCGCGAGCAGCTGTCCTTGCCTTGGTTGTGGCACCAGATGCAGTAGTTGGCGTGGTCGAGCGCCCGCACCAGGTCGAAACCCTGGTCGGTCAGCGAAAATCCCTCTCGATGCCGCAGCATCCGCTGCGGCAGGCGCATCCGAGTGACGCCATCGACCACCTCGGTCTCGACCGGCACCAGATGCTCGAAGTCGAGCTTGTGCGGAATCTTGAACAGCGGCCCTTCGCGATGCCTCGCCTTACCGGCCGGTGCATGCAGGGCCCAGGCAGCATAGCGCGCCAACGCCTCGATCGCAGGGGTGGGCGTCGCGACCTTGAAGTCGGAGCCCAGCAGGTCGCGTGTGGCGATCGCGAAGGCAAGTTCCCAGGCTTCGAGTCCGCGCTCGGCCAACGCCGGCAGCGCGATGGCGGCCGTCACCGCATCGCCGTCGAACGTTGCAGCGACCTCTGGCTTGATGGCTCGTGCGACATAGCGCTGTACGAACAAGCGCTTGCAGTCGTAAAGCGGCGCCAGCGAATTGTGATGGGCACGCAGCTCGGCGGCTTCGCTGGCAACGCCGAACAAGCTCGACAGGAAGTCCTCGAGCGGCCGGGCCAGGTCGATCAGGAGATTGGACTCGTCCTTGGGCGCCAATGCACCTGGCCCGCAACGGGCAGCCATCAGCCGCGCATGCATTTCGACTTGGCCGCTTTTCAGCCAATCGACGAATGCCGCGTCGAGGCGAACAAGGCCGTCGCGGTCGTAGAGATCGGCAAAGCTGAGTCCATGGCTCAGCGTGGGCGACGTCATTGGCTGGATATCCGGATGGGCTGAGGGGTGATTCGTTCGTGTGCGAACCGTTAGACAAGACGAGGTCCAAGTGCAAGGCGAGAGCGCGATTCGCGACACTAATGCCTGATGACGCCTTCCGCGGCTTGTCGCATGGTCCGGACCACATGCAAGCCGCCCCCGCTTCCGTTCGCAACTGGCTGATCGTCGTTGCCGCGATGATTTTCTTCATGATGGTGATCGGCGCGCTGACGCGACTGACCGAGTCGGGACTGTCGATGGTCGAATGGCGGCCCGTGACCGGCTGGCTGCCGCCGCTGTCCGAAGCAGCCTGGCAGACGGAACTGCAGAAGTATCTTTCTTCACCGCAGGGGAGGTTGATCAATCGTGGTTTCACCATCGCCGAGTTCAAGGAAATCTTCTGGCTGGAGTACATTCACCGGCTCTGGGGCCGCTTGATCGGTGTGGCATTCGCCTTGCCTCTGGTCTGGTTCTGGGTCCGCCGCCGGCTCTCTTCGGCTTTGAAACCAAGGCTCCTGGCACTTCTGGCGTTGGGCGGGCTGCAAGGAGCCCTGGGCTGGGCGATGGTCGCGTCCGGCCTCGTCGATCGCCCCGCGGTCAGCCACTACCGATTGGCCGGCCACTTGCTGCTCGCGGTCGTGCTGTACGGCTACACGATCTGGCTGATCTTGGAACTAGGACCGCAAAGTGGGCGGCGGGCCGATCCGCCGATACGGCGCGTTGCCTCGGCCTTGGTTGCCTTGTTGCTCGTCACGCTGACGTGGGGCGCTCTGGTGGCGGGCTTGCGTGCCGGTACCGCGCACAACACCTTCCCCACCATGTCGGGCCATTGGATTCCCCCGGGCTTGTTCGATCTATCGCCTTGGTGGATCAATCCCTTCGAGAACCCGACCACCGTTCAATTCGTCCATCGTTGGCTTGCCGTGTTGCTGGTGCTGGGCGTGCTGGTCCTCGGCTTCCATGCACGCCGAACCGAGGCGTGGATGGCAGTCGTCATGGCTGTGATACAGCTCGGCCTCGGAATCGCCACGATCCTGACCGGCGTCGACATCACAGCAGCAACACTGCACCAAGCGGGTGCTGTAATATTGTTGACCTTTTTAATCGTGGTTCGCCATCGATCAATGTCTTCTCGGGCCGGGTCGGTGTCGGCTATGGTCGGAGCATGAGCGGCAACCATCATCCGCTTGTCGCATGAAGCGATCCGTCCTGATCGCGGGCGCCGCAGCCGTGGTGGTCTCGCTGGGTGCGGCCGGAGCATGGCTGACGCGCCCGCCTGACGCGCCACCACCGCCGCGGTTGTCGAAAGCGGCAAAAGCCAGAGCCGCTGCGGTGTCGGCCGTCGCGGTACCCGCCACGCCGTCGGTGGCCGAGATTGCGCTTGCAGAGCCCAGCCCTCCTCCTGAGCCGACCCGCGCCGACTTTGATCGCATCGCCCCGACGCAGCCGCCCCCCACGATCGATTGGACGACATTGCCGATTGACGAGCTGCGCACGAAGGCAAATGCCAACGACGTCCCGGCAATGGAGGAACTGGCGCGCCGCCTGGTGCAGGGGATTGGTGTCGCAAGAGATCAGCAGGCTGGAGCCGGCTGGCTGTTGCGCGCCGCGCAACGCGGCTCGGCGCAATCTGCTTTCAACGTCGGCGTGATGTACGAACGCGGCTTCGTCGTCGAGCGCGACTCGAGCAAGGCAATCGAATGGTACCGCAAAGCATTGGAAGCGGACTTGCCGGCCGCCAAGCACAATCTTGCGTTGCTGCTGCGCGACGGAAAGGGAGCGCCACGCAATGTCAAGGAGGCCGTCGAGCTGCTGCGCTCGGCGGCCCGTCAGGGCATGGCAGCCTCGATGTTCACGCTGGGCGACATCTACGAGCGGGGCGATGCCGGCCACAAGGACCCCGCGACCGCGTTGGCCTGGTTTGCCATTGCCGCAGAGTTCGAACGCCAGACCAATCGTAGCGGCGATAGCGCGCTGGCAAAGATGGCCGGCCAGCGTGTTCAGGCCCTGCAGCGCGTCCTGCTGCCGGGTGAGCTCGAACGAGCGCAGCAGTTCGGCCAGGCCGAATTCAAGCAGATCGTCGAAGCCCTCCAGCCGCCCAAGCCCGCGCCGTCGACACCTGTTCAAGCGGCCGTAACGCCGACGCCCGCACCTGCCGTCGATCCCGAGTCCGACCCACCCGGTTGGCCCAAGGCCACGGCGGAGCAAATTCGCGCCGTCCAGCAGGCATTGGTCGAACTCAAATTCTTGCGTGACAGGCCCGATGGGGTGTTGGGTCCACTAACGCGTAGCGCCATCCGGGCATTCCAGCGAAGTGTAGCGATGCGTGAGACGGGGGAACCGGCGCGCGACGTTTTCACCGCTTTGCAGCAGGCGATCGCCAGCCGCGAGGCTGCTCCAAAGTCCGAAACAGCAAAGACAGAAACCAAGGCCGAACCTCCCAAGCTGGACACCGTGAAGGCCGACGCCGTGAAAGCAGAGGCCGCAAAAGCCGACGCAGCGAGACTGGAAGCCGAGAAACTGGAAGCAGCGCGCGCGGAAGCCGCAAAGGCAGAAGCCGTAAAGGCCGAGGCCGCGAAGACGGAGATAGCCAAAGCACAGGCAGCGAAGAGCGTCGCTGCGACGACGGATGCTTCGAGGCAAGCCGCCGCCGCAAGCCCTCTGCCGAAAGTCGATCCGCCAAAGCCGCCGATGCCAGCCATCGATGCGGCGAGGCCTGCGGCGCTCGCCGTTCCCAATCCCGAGCCACCTGGAGCCACGCCAGCCAAGTCGAACCTGTCTGCTCCCCCACTGCCAGTCATCACGCTCGTCGCAAGCGAACCGCCACCGCCACCTACATCGGCCGACATCGCCCGGCTGATGCCCAAGCCCGCCAATTCGGATCCCATGCTGTGGCCTGCCGCAACACTTGACCAGATCAAGGCGATCCAAGCTTTGCTGCGCGATCTCAAATTCTCGCGCGACGCACCGGATGGCGTGCTCGGGCCCGCGACACGCACGGCAATTCGGGATTTCGAACGCTCGCTTGGTCTGGCCCCCACAGGCGAGCCTAGCAAAGACTTGTACGAATCCCTCAAGGAGATTCGTGCGCTGACCACGAGTAAAGCAAACTAGAGCATCGAGCGCTTAATCGGGAGCATATCCGGCCTCTTTGAGATAGTTCCAGCACTCCTGCTCGGAATACAGGGCGCAGATGTCTCCGATGGCTTTCCAAAGGGCGTCGATTGTCCTGGCG
>VGYC01000376.1 GCA_016873095.1 Planctomycetota bacterium
GTCCCGATTTGGGCTTGGCTGCTGGCTTCTTGTAATGCGGATGCGTGGTCGATGGCGGCTTCGACGAGTTGCTGGGATTCTTGCCGAGCTTGGCTTCGAGTTCCGCCACGCGCGCGGTCAGCACGCGAATCTGCTCCGCCTGCCACTTGATCAAAGCAAGGACTTCAGGCGGCAGCGATGCCAACACTTCTGCCGATACTGTCGGTGGAGCATCCATGCCAACCGCAACAGTACCCGAAACCACGATTCCGAGCTATATCGACCCGTGACCGGTTACGCGCGCATGATATCGATGGTCTGGTCCAGGGCGCCCTCACGCTGGTGATTGTTACCCCACCGCCAGCCGGGCCATCCGTAGCAGTAGCTTGGCTGTCGCCTGGATCCACGCGGACGCACTCGACCGCGAACTTGTCCGACTCCAGAGCCACGAACTGCTCTTCGAAGAGTTGGCTCACGACAACGTCGAACAAGCCGAACGGCAATTCCGGTGGAGGCGAGGGTGGCATGGCGGTGCATCCTCAGGGGAGATTCTTCCCGGCCAGACGGCACGGCTTCAGGCGTTGGGCGCGGGTGTTCACGCCGACGAAGAGTCTCCCCAAGTATCCTCGATCAATAACGTTGCGACACGGCTGGCGTCAGGCCCCATGATCGCAAACCGCTCGGCCGCCAATTCGAGCTGTGACTTCGGCGTCCGCATGGCCATCACCACGATGAGGCCGGCCTTTCACAGTGACGTCAGGCAGAAGTCAAGCCTCGCGATCCGGCGGCGCTCATAGGGGTGCCTGTAATGCGGGCGGTAGGTCTGTGCTCAGCGTTGTTCTATCGCCAAGAGGGATCGGGGACATCTTCGGAGCCGTGGGCGCCATGCCCGAGGCGGCGACCGATGCAGGCGATGCCGAGTGGGACACCGATGGCCGCATTTCTTGAAACTAGCGAGCCATCCGCTTGGATAGCCATCGGACATTCTGACCGAGCGCCGTCTGAACGCGCCGGGCTACGCACAGATCCACGGGGGACGATCACCCCGGACACGCCCGAGAAGGCAATCCGCCGCTGGTGTTGGCATACCTCCGGCCTACGCGATCGGGAGTGACGACGGTTACCCTTCGCTTTGGGAAGGAATTGGGAAGGTGGTTGGCCCGGCAACACCAATGTGCGTACAATGCAAGTTGAGTCGTCCGTGGGCCTATCTCACGGTGAGATAAGCGATTGCATTGCAAACCCAGTGCAAGAGGAACTCGCCCTCAATACCCCCTCGCCAGGTTCAGGATCTGATCTACATCAGCGATGCCGTGCATGCCCTGATGCTGGCAGCCACGACGGCGCGCGTGTCGGGCAAGGTCTTCAACATCGGCCGGGGGCAGCCGGTCTCCATCCTGGAGATCGTCGCCAAGCTCAACGCCCTGCTGGGCACGCAGCTACTGCCGTATCACGCCCGCCTCGATCTGGAGGAGGAGCTGTGCTACCGGCTGGCCGATATCGCCCGCGCCGAGGCCGAGCTTGGCTTCTGTCCCGGCACCAGTCTGGAGCAAGGACTGCGCCATTGCCTCGACTATTACAGTTCCTGGCGCCAGGATTTCCTGGGGATTTCCCGGCGAAAACAGCAGCTCGAGTCCGGCCTGGCCAGCCACGAGTGACACCGTCCGAGTGGCATAATGAACGAATCTGCAAAGCCTCATCGAAACCGGCGCCCCGCGAAAACGGCGCCCCGCGAAACCGGAAGGAAAAACATTTTTCTCATTTTTTTGCTTGCACAGCGCAATCCCGCCTGGTAGTTATTACACTCTCTCCACCATACCGTTGGCTGGTAAGCCTCAGGGATTAGGCGACAGTGGCTTGGGAGATCTAATCCCTCCTACCTTTTGACCAAGCCGAGGAGTCGCTATCATTCTCCTGCATTCCGCTGGTAACGGCAGTCGTGCCTGGACCGGAGAATGCTCGTCCCACAAGCAGAATTCTTGCCAGGAGCAATGTCGCCATGCCCAACCTTACAGCCTTGATGATCAGCCGGGATGCAGCGTTAATTGAAACCGTACGACAATTCAACAACATCGATCTGCAAGCGTCTCCGACCATCGCGGGCGCCCAGGCCCATCTCCAGACCCAAGAAGTCGCGCTGGTTCTGATCCACGTGGTCCGGCCGGATGAAGAAGCGCCGGCCCAGGAATTCGTGTGCGCCCTGTCGCGGATGCGACCCGGGTGCGTGACCCTGGTGCTCAGCAACGAGTACCGTAACCAGCAGGCGGTTTCCATGCTCCGGGCCGGGGCCACGGATTATTTCAGCCTTCCCGACGATGGCAAGAAGCTGGCCTACCTCTTCGAGGTTCTGGCGGTCCGGGCCGAGGAGCGCGGCTCGGTCGACGCCAGCGCGCGCGGTCACACGCTGCCGTTTCCGGCGCGGCGCGAACCGCTGTCCTTCATACTCTCTCCCGAGATCGTCGAGGTCATGGACCAGGTGCGCAAGGTCGTGGCCAAGGATGCGACGCTGCTGCTGACGGGGGAGACGGGCACGGGCAAGACGCGTCTGGCCCGCCACATCCACGAGCTGTCGCCGCGCCGCAACCAGCCGTTCTTGATCGTGGACTGCGGCGCCCTGTCCGCCAACCTGGTGGAAAGCGAGATGTTCGGGCACATCAAGGGCGCCTTCACGGACGCCAGCCGCGACCGCACGGGCAAGTTCTTCGCCGTCGGCGCCGGCACGCTGCTGCTGGACGAGATCAATGCCTTGCCGCTGGGCCTGCAGAGCAAGCTGCTGCGCGCCGTGGAGGACCGGGTCTTCGAGCCGGTGGGCTCGAATCGACTCTTTCCGCTGAAGGCACGGATCATCGCCGCCTCGAACACCGCGCTGGACGAGGAAGTGCGTCGAGGCAATTTTCGCGCCGACCTGTTCTATCGCCTGAACGTGGTCGGCTTCAGCTTGCCGCCGCTGCGCGAGCGTACCGGGGCCATCGCGCCGCTGGCCAACAAGTTTTTCGCCGAGTTTGCCGGCCGCAACGGCCACGACCTGCAGGGCATCGAGTCCGAGGCGCTGCAGCTTCTCGCCGGCTATCACTGGCCCGGCAACATCCGCGAGCTGCGCAACGTCATCGAAAGGGCCGTGGCCCTGTCGCCGGGTCCCGAGATTCGCGTCGAGGATCTGCCGGACGTCATTCGCTGCGACAAGCCCGTGCACGTGCCACCGCTCCCCGACGATATGGCAGCCGCGAAGGGGTCGCTGTGTCAGGTCCGGGAAGAGGCCGAGATCGTGCGCGTCACCGAAGCCCTCTTGAAGCACGGCAACAACCGGGTGCGCGCGGCCGCGGAACTCGGCATCAGCCGCATGGCCCTCTACAAGAAACTGCACAAGTATGGCCTGATCAACACGGCCTGAGTTTCGCAACGCTCCGAGCGTGTTCTCGGTGAGACAGCCGCGCCCGCGCAGCCGCCGCGCAAGGCCGTCAGTTGTCTTACACGCGTCACACGCGCTGCGCGACGCACGCGTCAGACGCCCACAGGCGTCAGACGGCAAACACACGCCGCATGCGTCACTCGTCCTCGCGAACCAGTCCTGCCAGTCCCATGATGAAGTCCGGGCCGTATGCCGTTGCGGGAGTCTGAAAGCCGGGCGGAGCATCGCCGGCCAGCACGCGCTCGACGACCGCGAGCGCGGCCAAGACGGTGAGCGTGTAGCCTTCCGGGCCGCGCAGGCGCGACACGACGCGCTGCCCGGCCGCGTCCTCGGCTTCTCCCCAGATAAAGCTGCGGCCGCGACGGCGCTCGTCATCGCTCGGTCCAGGCGGTCGGGCCTGGATCCGACTCTTGAGGAACGACTGCATCCACCTGGCCCCCAGCAGCCAGCGCAGCCGACGCACCAGCCGCGCCAGCAGGCGCTGCCCCAAAGTGGCGGCCAGGTAGACCTCGATGTCGGGAATGCCCGTGGAATGATATGCAGTGGACACATCTCCCCAGGGGATGGTGATCGCCTTGACCGGTCCGATGCCGCAGTCGATGACGCGCGTCTTC
>VGYC01000377.1 GCA_016873095.1 Planctomycetota bacterium
CGCCTTCGATGAATCGCGGCCGATCGGGCTGCCCAGCCAGATGGCCGACGCGAAAAAATTGTGTCTCGTCGAACGAGCCCGTGGCCACGAGACCAAAGAACCAGGCCGCCACCTTGGGTACGCGGTCCTGCTGGACCTCGATTTCGATGAGCCCCTGGGCCGTGTCGAGCTGGACTCTCACGGCGGGGCGATCCATTCCGCCCTCGCCGGTTCCGGCGCAGGCGGCTGCGAGCGCTACCGGAGCTGCGGCCAGCAAGCGCCGTCGCGAGAGCACGTGGGATTGACGCATGTCTATGTGGGCTTTTTCTTTGCCGCGACGAGGTCCCGGACCTGCTGCAAGAGCTGCTTCGCGTCGTACACGACGCCATCTTTGATGGTGTAGCGGATGCCGACGCTCGACTCGCTCTTGCCCGTCTTGCGATCCACGATGCGATGGCCCGTACCGTAGAGCACTTTGAAGTTGCGCACGGGATTCTCCTGGACGAGCACGAGATCGGCTTTCTTGCCGACGGCGATCGTGCCGATGTCGCGGTCCATGCGCAGCAGCTGCGCGCCGTTCAGCGTGGCGGCCCGTAGTACTTCCAGGGGGTGAAAGCCCGCTTCCAGCAGCAGCTCGAACTCGCGGATGTATCCGAAGCCGTAGGTATTGAGAATGAAGCCGCTGTCGGCGCCGACACCGACGCGTCCGCCGGCATTCTTGAAGTCATTGAGAAAGCGCATCCAGAGCTGATAGTTCCTACGCCAGGCGATCTCGTCCTCACTGGTCCAGTCGAAGAAAAAGGAGCCGTGTACGCGCGGATTCGCCTCCCAGGATTTGAGCATGTAGGGCATCGAATACTCGGCGTGCCATTCGAGGCGCTGCGCGCGCTGCAGGTCTCGCGAGGCTTCGTATATGACCATCGTCGGGTTCAGCGTGACGTCGAGCTTGACGAGCTTCGCGATCGTCTCCTTCCAGATCGGGCTGCCCGGCGCCGCGGTCTGTTGCCACAAGCGCCCGGCCTGCCCAAAGCGGTCCTGCTCGTCGTTGTAGTTGTAGTCGGACGGGTAGGACTGGACCCGGCGATCCTCGAACATGGCTTCGGGAATGCCGTACCAGTGCTCGATGCTCCGCAGGCCGAGTTCGGCGCTGCGCAGCGCATGCTGCTGCGTCACCGCCAACTGCGCGTGGTGATACGCCGAGCCCATGCCCAGCCTGTTGACCTCGTCGATCGCCGCCGCGAAGACGTCGGGGTCGGCACCCAGGAATTTGACACCATCGGCGCCGTTGCGCTGCGCCGCGCGCACCCAGGCGCGCGCTACGTCGGCCGCCGGCGTGCGCCTGTGCAGAGCTTCCGCAGTTTCGCGATTGAGTCTGCACTCAATTGTTCTAGTCTGCTTCTGAGCCGCGCTGCTATACTGCGTCATGGAGGCTGGCGGGTTGCCAGCGTCGATCGGATTTGACTTCCATGGAAACAGCAGCGCGCGAATTCGATCGCGATCATCAGTTCCAACAGCGGCTCGAGCGGCTGCTCAAGGTGGCGGCCGAAAGCTTCAACCAGAAGGGCTTCAGCGGGACGTCGCTGAAGGACGTCGCGGCCAAGCTCATGATCACGGACGCAGCCCTCTATTACTACGTCAGCAGCAAGGAGAACCTGGTGTTCCTCTGCTATCAGCGCGCGCTGGATCTGGGCGAGCAGGCCCTGTCGGAGGCAGATTCCCGCGGCACGACTGGCCTCGAGAAAGTCGAGCATTACATCCGCCTGCAGCTCGATGCGCTCTGCGGGCCGCAGGGACCAGTAGCCATCCTCAGCGAGATCCCGTCGCTGAAGGCCTCCCATCGCGAAACCCTGCTGCAGCGCGCGCGGGCGGACAGCCGGCGGCTCGCCGGATTTATCCGTACGGGCATCGAGGACGGGTCGGTGCGCGCTTGTGATCCGGAACTGACCTGCGCCGCGATCATGGGTTCGCTCAACTGGGTGCCGAAGTGGTACCACCCCGGTGGCCACCGCAGTTCGATCGATCAGATTGCCAAGGCCTTCGTGGGCCTTGCGAATCAGGGCCTGCAGTCGCGTTAGGCCGGTCGTGGCGCCGTTAACCCTGCCGCGCACGATCTACGACGAAACACACGAGTTGTTTCGCGGCACTGTACGCCGCTTCCTCGAGTGCGAGGCGGTTCCCGAGCACGATGGCTGGGAGCATGCGGGCATCACGCCGCGCTCGTTCTGGCTGCGCGCCGGGCAGGAAGGGCTGCTCTGTCCGCACGTACCGGAATCCTATGGCGGTGCGGGCGGCGACTATCGCTTCCTCGCGGTCCTCGGCGAGGAACTGGCACGCGCCGGTATTACGGCGGCGAATTTCGCCGTGCACGCGGACATCTGTGCCAGTTACGTGTTGCACTATGGCAGCGAGGCTCAGAAGCAGCGCTGGTTGCCCGCGATGGTCGCTGGGACGGCGCTGGTCTCGATCGCGATGACAGAGCCCGATACGGGCAGCGATTTGCAGGCCATTCGCACAGTGGCCGAGCGGTCGGCCGACGGCTATCGACTGCGCGGTGCCAAGACGTTCATCACCGGCGGGGCCAACTGCGATATGTGCATCGTGGCGGCACGTACCGGCGGGATACCTGGATCCAAAGGCATCAGCTTGTTCCTGGTCGATGCCGTACTGCCGGGATTCCAGAAAGGCAGGAGCCTGCAGAAGCTCGGCCTGAAGGGCCAGGATACGGCCGAGCTGGTGTTCGACGATGTCGCTTTGCCGCGGGACGCCTTGCTGGGCGAGGAAGGCGCGGGTTTCAAGTATCTGATGGGCGAGTTGCCGCGCGAGCGACTGGCGATCGCGGTGCTGGCGGTCGCGACGAGCCAGCGCGCCTTCGATCTCGCCGTTGAATACACGCGGCGGCGCAAGGCCTTCGGGCAGCGCATCCTGGACTTCCAGAATACGCGCTTCAAGTTGGCCGAGATTCAGTCGGATCTGCTCGCGGCGTGGTGCCTGCTGGATCGTTGCATCGAGAGCCATGCGAACGGCAAGCTGACGGTGCCGCAGGCGGCGGCGGCGAAGCTCTGGACATCCGAGTTGCAATGCCGCGTCGTCGATACTTGCCTGCAGATGTTCGGCGGGTATGGCTACATGCTCGAGTATCCGATAGCGCGCATGTACGCCGATGCGCGCATCCAGCGCATCTACGGCGGCACTTCGGAGATCATGAAAGAGGTCGTCGCCCGCGCGATCGATGCGGGCGACTGACAGGCCACGTCAGCGGCTGCCCATGGTCGCTAGGAGGCGGCCAGTGGCGACTTGGCGATCTTGGCGCGCATCGCGTCCTTGCGATCTCGCGTTTCCGCATTCCATTGCGTCATGACCTGATCGACGATGCTGCGTTCATGGGCCATGACGGCGTCGTAATCGGGCAGGCGTGTCGTCACCTCGACCTGGATGCCATTGGGGTCGTCGGTGTAGATCGATTGCACGAAACCATGGTTGATCGGCCCCATGACTTTGTAACCACCGCGCTCCAGGCGTTCCTGGAATTGCTGCTGCTCCGCGGCCGTCGCAACTTCGACCGCAATGTGGCGGTTCAATCCACTACGAGGCTTGAACAGATCCGGCCGGTCATGGTCCGGTACATCGAAGAACGCGATGAAACTGCCGTCGCCCAGCTTGAAGAACAGGTGCAGATAGCGCAGCTTGACGTCGGTGCCCGAGATCTCGTCGAAACTGAGCGCAGCTTCGAGCGGCAAACCGAGCAGATCTTCGTAGAAATGGCGGGTCTCGTTCGAATCGAAGCAGCGGTAGGCAACATGGTGGACATTGGTGATGCGGGGCACGGCGGAGGCATTCATAGCGATACTCCTCGCTACAGCTTGCGGGTACGGAACATATTTGCGGATCCAAAAATAGTCTAATATAGGTTAAAAATACAAGTAGGGAGAAGGTTAAAAATACAAGTAGGGAGA
>VGYC01000378.1 GCA_016873095.1 Planctomycetota bacterium
CCAACAATGCCGCCGAGCAAGCGCTGCGGCACGCGGTCATCTGGCGGAAGCTCTCGTTCGGCACGCAATCAGCGTCCGGCAGTCAGTTCGTCGAGCGACTGCTGACTGTCATCGAAACCTGCCGCCGCCAATCCTGCAACGTCTTCGACTGGCTTGTCGAGGCAGTCCAAGCCCACCACAATCAACAAAGGGCAATATCTCTATTGCCCGCGCCGTGAACCAATACGGTTGCCCCTATCCGAACTTCAACTCCGCGCCTTCGAGCTTCGGCTCGCGTCCCGCGATCAATTCTTCCAGCACGTGACGGATGCGGTCCGCTGGCGGGGGGCAGCCGGGAATGTAGTAGTCCACGCGGATCATCTCGTGCACGGGATAGACCCGCTCCAGCAGCGCCGGCACGATTCCTGCCTCATCCGGGATTTGCGGATTCACCGTCGCCAGCTCGATGTAGCTTCGCCGGAGCACCGGTTCCGCCTTGCCCAGCGGGTTGCGCATGGCGGTCACATTCCCCGTGACGGCGCAGTCGCCGAACGACACGACGAGCCGGCTGTGCGCACGGACCTGCTCAAGCTGTTCCAGATGATCTCGATTCGCGACTGCGCCCTCGACCAGCGTGACATCGACGTTCTCGGGAAACTTCTTGACATCCTGAAACGGCGTGTAGACGATGTCCGCCATCCGGGCCAGGTCGATCAGCCATTCATCCATGTCGAGGAACGACATGTGGCAGCCCGAGCAACCGCCCAGCCACGTCGTGGCCAGCCTCAAACGAGCCATTGTTTCTTCTCCCGGGCGGTGACGAGAAACTGCAACATGGTCCGGTCCTTCTCCATCTCGGCCACGGTGGAGCCTTGACGAAACAAGGCGCCGGTCGGACAGGCTTGCACACATTTTCCGCACGAAGTGCAGGTCACCGAATCGCCCCACGGCTGATTCATGTCGGCGACGATGCGACTATTGACGCCGCGGCCCATGACGTCCAGCGTGTGTGCGCCCTCGATCTGGTCGCAGGCACGTACACAACGAGTGCAGAGAATGCAGCGGTTGTGGTCCATGCCGTAGCGATCGTGCGAGACATCGACCGGCAATTCCGGGGATAGATACTCAAAACGGACGTGAGTCACGCCCAGAGCATAGGCCATGGATTGCAGCTCGCAATGGCCGTTGGCCACGCACACGGAGCAGACATGGTTGCGCTCCGCCAGCAAGAGCGCGACGATCATGCGGCGATACTCGACGAGGCGCGGCGTGCTGGTGCTGACGTTCATGTCCTCGCGGACCGGGGTCGTGCAGGCAGGCAAGAGCCGGTTCTGCGAGCCGACCTCGACCATGCACAGCCGGCAGCCGCCGTGCGCCGACAGACCGTCGAGATAACACAGGGTCGGAATGTCGATGCCGGCGTCTTTGGAGGCCGACAGGATAGTGTCTTCCGGACGGGCCGTCACCAGCTTGCCGTCGATCGTCAGTGTCTGCGTAGCCATGGAGTCCTTTCGTGGCGACAAGCTGCCAGCTTGTCGGCCTTGGCGATAACATCTCGCCGTTGCCAGGCACCAAGCCCACAAGCTGGCAGCTTGTGGCTACGACAACGACACCAGCGGCAGCGCCAGGGCGCGGCGCACGACGCCGCCCGCGCGGAGTCGCGACGTGTATTCGTCGCGGAAATAGCGGAGCGTGCTGAGCACCGGGTTCGGCGCCGTTTGCCCCAGCCCGCACAGGCTGGCGTTCTTGACCATGTCGCACAGCGATTCCAGCAGTTCCAGGTCCTGCGGCGTCGCGACCTTGTCGATGATGCGCGTCAGCAAGTGCGTCAACTGCACGGTCCCGGCCCGGCACGGGATGCACTTGCCGCACGATTCGTCCATGCAAAAGGTCATGAAGAAGCGGGCGACATCCACCATGTCGGTCCCCTCGTCCATGACGATCATGCCGCCGGAGCCCATGATCGAGCCCAGCTGACCGAGCGCCTCGTAATCGACCGAGGTATCCAGATGTTGAGCGGGGATGCAGCCACCCGAGGGCCCGCCGGTCTGCACGGCCTTGATGCGGCCATTGCCGGGAACGCCGCCGCCAATGTCCTCGACAATGGTCCGCAGTGGCGTGCCCAGCGGCACCTCCACGAGACCGGTATTCTTCACCTTGCCGGTGACGCAGAAGACCTTGGTGCCCTTGCTGCTGTCGGTGCCGATGCCGGCGAACCAGTCGGCGCCCTGGCGCATGATGGCCGGAATGTTGGCGAAAGTCTCGACATTGTTGATGAGGGTGGGACAACCCCACAGTCCCTTCTCGGCCGGATATGGCGGCCGCGGCGTCGGCAAGCCGCGCTCCCCCATGATCGATGCCATGAGCGCTGTCTCCTCGCCGCAGACAAATGCGCCGGCGCCAATGCGGATGTCGATGCGGAAGTCGAACGGTGAGTTGCACCGGTGTGTGCCGAGCAGGCCGAGGCGGCCAGCCTGCTTGATAGCCGTCTTCAACCGGGCGATGGCCAGCGGATACTCGCCGCGGACGTAGATATAGCCGCTGCTCGCGCCCACCGCGTAGGCGGCGATGGCCATGCCCTCAAGCACCTTGTGTGGATCGCTTTCCAGCAAGCTACGATTCATGAAGGCGCCCGGGTCACCCTCGTCGGCGTTGCAGACGACGAACTTTCGGTCACCCTGGTTCTTGGCCACCATGCTCCACTTGACCCCGGTGGGGTAGCCGGCGCCGCCACGGCCCCGCAACCCGCTGCGGGTAACCTCGTCCACTACTTGCGGCGGCGACATCTCACGCAGCACCTTGAAAAGGGCTGTGTAGCCATCCCTCGCGATGTAGGTTTCGATGCGTTCCGGTTCGACATGGCCACAATTATCGAGGACGACGGATGCTTGCAGCGCGAAGAAGGGACTGGCTGCGTCGCCCCGCCTGGCGGCGAACCCACCGTTGCCCAGACCGGCGACGATGGCCTCGGCGTCGCCCGGCGCGACTTTGTGGTACAGGTGGCCGTCGGGGTCGGTCGCAACCAGCGGCCCCTCGCAACACAGGCGGAGACAGCCGACCGGGCTGACGTGCACCTTGTCTTTCAGGCCTGCGTCCTGGACCGCTTGTTGCAGGTTGTCGAGGACGGCCATGGAGTTGGCGGACGTGCAGCCAGCCGCGACGCAGCAGCGGATGCTCCGCGGCGCTTGCGAACGACGTTCCTTTTCCGCCAGCTCACGCAGATCTTGCAGGTCCACCGGCAAGCCATCCTTGCACTTGTTGCAACAGGTTGTCGGGCGTTGCGTGTCCCTTCATGCTACCGTCGAGCACGACCGCCGGCGCCATGCCGCAGGCCCCCAGGCAGCGAGCAGTCAAGAGCGACAGCTTTCCGTTCGCGGTCGTCTCGCCCTCCTTCACGTGCGCCGCTTCCGCGACCGCCCGGGGCAACTCGCCTGCCCCCTTGACATAACAGGCGGTCCCGGTGCAGACAACGCAGGTATGCTCCCCCTTGGGCTTGAGCGAGAAGAAATGATAGAAGGTGGCGACGCCGTAGACCTTGCTTGGCGGCAGCTTCATGCCGCGGGCGATGAAGTAAAGCAAATCGAGCTCCAGGTAGCCGAATAACTCCTGGGCGGCGTGCAGCACCTCGATCAGCGCACCCGGCAGAAGCTGATGCTTCTTCATGGTCGTTTCAAGAATCTTGAAACGCTTGTCTCCGCTCGGATGACTCATCGGCGTGCTCCTGCAGCGGGAGGGCGAGGGGGCGAGGGGGCGAGGGGGCGA
>VGYC01000379.1 GCA_016873095.1 Planctomycetota bacterium
AGCTGCGAGAAGCCCCGTGAACGGGGCTCGGGACTGGGAGAGAGCGCAGTGCCAACCCGCCGTCAACGGCGGGCCGAATACCGCTGACGCGGCAAGCCCCGTGAACGGGGCTGAAGATCGGAGCATGTTGCTGATTGCCGGACGACATCGACGGGAAGCACCGAGCGAGAGACGTGTCGCTCGTTTCCGAGCCCCGTTCACGGGGCTTGCCGCGAAGCGGTGTAGGCCCGCCGTTAACGGCGGGTATCGCGGGGCCACGACCACCGCCGGGCAGCCCCGTTTACGGGGCTTCTCGCGGTTCGGCTTGAGCCGCTTCTTCGAGGGCCGTGATCCGTTCCAGCCGCTCGGCAATCGTGTTTGTCGCGTGTCGTTGCCGCTGATTGCGGACGTAGTCCATGACCCAGTCGAGGTCCCTGGTGCCGAAGCTGACCACGCCGTAGCCCGCTTGCCATTCCAGGACCTTGCTGCCAGCGCCGAGTTTGTGGTTGACTTCGTGGGAGGACGAGCCCTTGAGCTGGCCGATGAACTCCGCGATGCCGATGGTGGGCGCGATGGTCACGCAAAGATGGACGTGCGTCTCGATGCCGCCGATTTCGTGGACAAATACGCCGGGAGTGTTGATGCAGCGGCCACGGAGATAGTGATGCACGATGGCTTCGACCTTGGGCACGAGCAAGGGGGCGCTTTCCTTGACGTGCCAGGTGATGTGCAGGTTGATTTCGGAGTAGTAGTTGCGGGCCATGGGTCTGCTTGGAGTAGAGGCTGCAGCCGAACATCGAGAAGCCCCGTGAACGGGGCTGGAGGTGATTGTCGCCGCTCGACAACCCGCCGTCAACGGCGGGCCGAATACCGCTTCGCGGGAAGCCCCGTGAACGGGGCTGCAACAGGCGGGTCTCGTCAGCGGAGCGGCGTGTTCACTGAGGCGCATAGCGAGTGATCCCCGGCATGCGGTCGAAATCGGGGTCGGCGCTGGCGAGGTTCGTGAGGCCATGGGCACGCATGACAGCAATGACAAGGGCATCGTTGTGCAAGAGACCGGTTTGCTGGCTGATCTCGGCGGCACGATCCAGCCAGGCGGCATCGATGGTCAGAATCGGAATGCCGAACAACGGGATCTCCTGAACGGCTTGACGAAAGTGCTTGAGTGCTTGCACCTGGGTCGGATGGTTGCGAAGACGGAGGGCGATACCGGGCGATTTCCAACCGAAGGCTTGCATGGCCTCGATGGTCATCAAGCGGTGGGCGACCTCGCTGACAACATGGGTTGCCGTTGTGCCCTGGATCTCCTGATTCTCGATGCGCTCGAGGAACTGGGTGGCGGCCGGTCCAAAGAGGGGATTAGGCTCGAAATGGTGGATGAAGATGCTGGCATCCAGAAAGACGTTGGCGCCGGCGGGCAGATCGGCGTAGATCATGCACTCTCCTGCGGATCGAGTTCAGGGCTCAACGCGACGAAATCGGCGTCTTCCTGGCTGCCGGTCCAGCCGATCAAGCCGGCCGTTTGCCGCACGCGGCTCGCTGCAGACTTTACGGTGATCAGGACCTTGGCGTGTTCCTGGAGCGGCAACGGCTGTGCGGGCTTGAGCACGCCGTTTTCGTAAATGGCTTCCACGGTCAGGGTCATGGCAGCGGCTCCCTTGAGGAGCTGTTGAGCAGAACACTGCCTGTAGTATACTGCCGTCGGCAACCTGACGAATACGATTTCCGCGAGCTGCGGTAGGCAGCAGCGAATGGCAGGATGACTTCAGTGGTTGAAACCGAACGTCGAGAAGTGACAACCCGCCGTCAACGGCTGGCCTACACCGCTTCGCGGCAAACCCCGTGAACAGACGGTCTGTGAACGGGGCTGAAGCATGGATCAATCGCCCGTCGTGATACACACCGGAACCTGACGCAGGCAAATGGCTTCTTTCGCCCCGGCGTACGGACTGCGCGCCGGGCCCAAAGATTCGCTCGCAGTCCGTACACCGTTTCGGGAGTTGCCTCATGATGACGACGTTGTCGCGCTGGTTTCGCGGTTCCCGCACGTCTTCGCCCCGGTCGGCCGGGCGGAAGAAGGCGTGCCGTCTTCAACTGGAAACGCTGGAAGATCGCTGCGTGCCGGCCACGGCCTGGGACACGTGGCCTGACCAAGAAGGGAACGCAATCGATCATGGTCGTCCAGATTAGCGGCCCGCTGCTCGACGACCTCGACGATGTGCTGACGATCAACGTGACATGATGCGAGCTTGTTTCGTGAAACCGGCTCGCCCGGAGTCATTCGCCGGGCGTGCCGGTCACGCAGAAAGAGTAAAGGGGACGCGACTGAATGCCATTAACTTATGCCGCCTTTCGTTTGCCGAGCAATCGGGCTCGCATGACGTGCCGCGGCTTGTTCAGGCGATCGTATTCTTTGTGGCGTCGCTTGAAAGCGCGCGGCTCGACTCTGTTCTGCCGCAGCGGGTTGACCTTCAGGTTGCGCAGGGGGACGCCCGGCCGTGTGTGGCTCAGTCAGCCGTAAGCGTCTGCGAAGCTGATCCGGTCAACCGCGACCTTTTGGCGGTCAGCAGCGACGCACATGACCGTGCGGACTAGATTGTCGACAAGGGCGAACATCGTGAGTTCTTTGAGCACCCCAGCGACCGTCTCGCAGTGCAAAATATCCATCTTCATCGTCTGCTTGAGATGCCGCAGATTGGTTTCGATTTGCCACCTTTGACCGTATAGGTCAGCCAAGGCCTGGGCGGGATACAGGTTGACGTCGAGCAGAGTGGTTGCCAGCGTCACGCACTTGGTGCGCCGGCCGGACTGCACGACCTCGTAGCGCAACTCGCGGACAATGATCGAGTCGGGAAGAGCCGTGTATGCAGCTTTGCTCATCCAGACTGGTAACCTCTTGGGTTTGAAGTACTCGACAAGCTGGTCCCGGACTCCCAAGCGTTTGAGCCAACGGGAAGATGGCCGACCCTTCTGGCGGGCTTGACTGCGGCCACGAACATTATGAACACGGCCTGGCCGGAAGTTGATGATGAGTTTTTGATGGGCGCGAAACAGACCGTGCAATCCTCGAGCAAGCAGTAGGGCAAACTGAACGAACGAGCAGAAAGCACGGTCGCCAATGAGTACATCGCCGGTTTGCAATTCGGGATGGACATGCGCCACTTGAGCCAGATCGTGGGTTCGCAGAGGCGCCGCCAAAACCTTGAGGAGAAATCCCGAGCCGGCATGAAAGAGCGTAAGCATGTGGGCGACGGGAAAACCACAGCCAGGCTTCTGATTCCCCGGTTGACCGAACTCCTTTTGCAACTCTGGAGTGTCCGGCATGCTAAAACTGGAGCCATCCACGTGAAAGACGCGATGGCCACGCCAGCGACCATAATCACTCATGGTGGCACGCCAAGCGTTGGCCACACGTTCCAGCAAGGTTATCAGGACTTGCAGAGGAAGCCGACAGCGGGCCTTGCAGTACGCAGCCTCACTAAACACGAGATCGGTAAAGTCTTTGAGTCGGCCGATGGCAAAGTTTCCGTTCAAGATTTGGATGACAAACAGGTGGATCGTCGTGACGGGATCCAGGACGCGACGCCGAAAGCGATAGCCGACTTCCTTGCAGACGCCACAAATGGCGGCAGCGTCAAGTACATGCGCAACGTCCTTCTGAATGCGCCGCAGAGCGGCGTGGACATTTTCGAACATCCGTGGCCTCCATAAATGCTGTGCCGAATCCATCCAATCCGACAGCATTCTAGA
>VGYC01000380.1 GCA_016873095.1 Planctomycetota bacterium
CGGCCCCGCGCCTGCCCCCCCCCGCCGGCCCAGCAACGCAACTGGCTCGCCGCCGGCATCCGCGCCGCCGGGCATCCGCGCAGCCGCGCGAAACCGCAAGCGGTTGACCGGACGCAAGCCGCGACTGCGACTATATCAAACATTGCTTGCGATCCCCAAGAAATGAAAGGTTTCGACATGCCGGCAATGACCGCCAAGGATCCGCTCGATATCACCTGCATCAACACCATGCGCACGCTGGCCATGGACGCCGTTCAGGCCGCCAACTCCGGGCACCCGGGGGCGCCGATGGCCCTGGCGCCGGTCGCCTACTGTCTGTGGCAGCAGTTTCTGCGCTTCGACCCGCAGGATCCCATCTGGCCCAATCGCGACCGCTTCGTGCTGTCCAACGGCCATGCGTCGATGCTGCTCTACTCGCTCCTGCACCTGACCGGCGTCAAGGCGGTGAGCAAGGATTACGAGGTGCTGGGCGGGCCGTCGGTGCCGCTCGACGATATCAAGAAATTCCGCCAGCTCGACAGCCATTGCCCAGGCCATCCGGAATATCGGCTGACGTCCGGCGTGGAGACGACGACCGGGCCGCTCGGCCAGGGGCTGGCGACCAGCGTGGGCATGGCCAGCGCCGGCCGCTGGATGGCGGCCCACTTCAACCGGCCCGGCTTCGACGACCTCATCGATTTCAACGTCTACGCCATCTGCGGCGACGGCTGCATGATGGAGGGCATCTCCTCGGAGGCGGCGTCGCTGGCGGCCCACCTGAAACTGCCCAATCTCTGCTGGATCTACGACAACAACCACATCACCATCGAGGGCAAGACCTCGCTGGCCTTCAGCGAGGACGTCGGTGCCCGCTTCCGCGCCTACGGCTGGAACGTCCTCCACGTCACCGATGCCAACGACCTCGACGCGCTGGCCGGCGCGTTCAAGACGTTTCTCGCCACCAGGGATCGGCCGACCTTCATCATCGTTGATAGCCACATCGCCTGGGGAGCGCCGCACAAGCAGGACACCCACGCCGCCCATGGCGAACCGCTGGGTGAAGAGGAGGTTCGTCTCACCAAGCGCAACTACGGCTGGCCGGAGGACGCCAAGTTCCTCGTCCCCGACGGCGTCTACCAGCACTTCCAGCAGGGCGTCGGCCAACGCGGCCAGACGCTCAGCAAGGCCTGGTTCGAACGCCTCAAGGACTACAAGGCGAAGCACCCCGACCTCGCCGATCAGCTCTATCGCATCCAGCACCGGCAGTTGCCCGACGGCTGGGACAAGGATCTGCCCGTGTTCCCGGCCGACTCCAAGGGCATCGCCAGCCGCGACAGCTCCGGCAAGGTGCTGAACGTACTGGCCAAGAACGTGCCCTGGCTGCTGGGCGGCGCCGCCGACCTCGCCCCCTCGACCAAGACGAGGCTCACCTTCGACGGCGCCGGCGACTTCGAGGCCGACAATCACGCCGGCCGAAACCTGCACTTCGGCGTCCGCGAGCATGCCATGGGCGCCTTCATGAACGGCATGGCTCTCGTCAAGCTCCGCGCCTATGGCTCGGGCTTCCTGATCTTCAGCGACTATGGCCGCGGCTCGCTGCGCCTGGCCGCCCTCATGGAGATCCCGGTCATCTACGTCTTCACCCACGATTCCATCGGCGTCGGCGAGGACGGGCCCACCCACCAGCCCATCGAGCAGCTGCCCTCGCTTCGCGCCATCCCGGGCCTCGTGGTGATGCGCCCGGCCGACGCCAACGAGGTTGTCGAGGCCTGGAAGGTCGTCATGAAGCTCCATCACGCACCGGCGGCCATGATCCTGTCGCGGCAGGCCCTGCCCACCCTCGACCGCACCAGGTATGCCTCCGCCGCCGGCGTCGCCCGCGGCGGCTACGTCCTCGCCGATGCCGACGGCGGCAAGCCCGACGTCCTCCTGCTCGCCTCCGGCAGCGAGGTCTCCGTCTGCGTCGACGCCTACGAGAAGCTCAAGGAGCAGGGCATCAAGGCCCGCGTCGTCAGCCTCCCCTGCTGGGAGCTGTTCGACGACCAGGACCAGGCCTATCGCGACAGCGTCTTGCCCCCGAGCGTGACCGCCCGCGTCTCGGTCGAGGCCGCATCCACCTTCGGCTGGGATCGCTACGTCGGCATCAAGGGCCAGACCATCGGCATGCGCTCCTTCGGCGCCTCGGCCCCCCTCAAGGACCTCCTCAAGAGGTTCGGCTTCACCGCCGACCAGGTCGTCGCCGCCGCCCGCAAACAGCTCGGCGCCTGAAGCCCCTGAGGTTTCTGAAGCTCCCGGATCCGTCCAGATTATTCGTCCAGGATTCGTCCAGAAAGTGACATACACCCCCTCGGCGCATCGCTCGTCGGACGAATGGGTATTACAACGTAATGGGATTACAATGTAATACCAGCGACGGGCTCCTGCCGAAAGGCAAGCCCGGTGGCTGCCACGTTGCAGAATCGGTTCCTGGCACCTGCGATTTTCCTCGGCATGCGCTCCTTCGGCGCCTCGGCCCCCCTCAAGGACCTCCTCAAGAGGTTCGGCTTCACCGCCGACCAGGTCGTCGCCGCCGCCCGCAAACAACTCGGCGCCTGAAGCCCCTGAGGTTCCTGCAGCTCCCGGATCCGTCCAGATTATTCGTCCAGGATTCGTCCAGAAAGTGACATACACCCCCTCGGCGCATCGCTCGTCGGACGAATAAGTATTACAACGTAAATGGGATTACAATGTAATACCAGCCACGGGCTCCTGCCGAAAGGCAAGCCCGGTGGCTGCCACGTTGCAGAATCGGTTCCTGGCACCTGCGATTTTCCCGCGCCAATCAGCTCCAACCAAGACTTGCTCATGATCGTACGCCGGCGCCTCGTCTTGTGCGAGGCCAGACGGTTCGGCTCGTATTTAATCATCCTTACCGGGGTCGAACATGAACCGATCACGTCCACCCAGAGTGGCTACTTTAACTCCTGCTGTCATCTTATTCCGGAGTAAGAAGAATCGACAAATCGGATACTCTGGCCAACCCAAGTATCCGCATCCATGCCAGCAACGGTGCGAAATGCCGAACAGCTCAACGATCTGGTTTGTGAACGCCGAATCCACACTTAGGTAATGATAATACTCCAATTCTTGCTGGTGCTCAGGTAGACGTTGGAAATCGCATAGGCCGAGCTCCTCTTTGGAGGTCTGAGTGGCCAGCAACTTCGATTCGTCCCCATTATGAACTCTGCAGAAGAGAGCATGAATTCGGGCACTTGCAAATTCTGTCCACTTCATGTCCCAGTTCAGGTTTCCCGCTCCCATCCTACTTCGGTCTGACACGATGTACGCGAGGGCGCGCCAAGTTGCGGGGAACAGATCCAACTCTTTCTCTGCGTGAAACCAATTGACTTCAAGCACCACGAATTCTGTCTTTTCTAACCACTCTAACGGAAAATCGTCGAACTTCACTTCCCCAGGTTTCAAAACCTGAATCGTGGCCAGTGGACCATCGGGATCGTAGGTCGGAAAACTACTCCAGTTAAACGGAGTTCGACACTCCTTTTCAAATACATTCCCCTTCGGTGGCAAGCTGAGTCCCTTTACCAAGCGGTAACATTCTGCGATTGTTCTGTATTGCTAAGGGTTCCTGGGAATCGGCGTGTGTGAGTCTTTGGGCGGTGCGGATAGACTATGGTCACCGAGCCCGAAGGAGTCAAGCTCATGCCGAGACAGTCGAACCTGACCGTGGCCCAGCGA
>VGYC01000381.1 GCA_016873095.1 Planctomycetota bacterium
GGAGCATCCATGCCAACCGCAACAGTACCCGAAACCACGATTCCGAGCTATATCGACCCGTGACCGGTTACGGCTGCATATTGTTCTCGCCGGTGAGGACCTGCAGCGTCCTGCCGACCTCGTCGTTCACGGCAGCGGCGAGTTCCTTGTCCGTCGTCTCGGTGGTCCAGGTCTTGGTCTTGGCGCCTTTCACATCCACATCGGCGTTGCGGCGGACGCCGACGGTCCACTGGATGCGAAGACCGCCGGGCCGCCTGGCGTCAGCTTCAACGGCATAGTTCACGTCGATCAGCGCCGGCACTTCCTCGACCACCTCGACAATGCCGATCAGCTTTTCGCCCACGGCCCTGGTGAGCCCCATGCTGAGCGTCTGCTGGATGGAGCGTTCACGCGCCTTCATCTGCTCGGCGCCGAGAATCGGCACGTTCGCGACGGCCTGGCTGCGCTCCTTCACGCGCAGCGACACGAACGGCTGGATGGCCGTCTGCAAGCTGGTGACCAGGGCGATGAACTCCTCGCCGACCTCGCCCTTGGCGTTCTGCTTCAGGCGTTGCAGCGGCGCCTGGTAGAACTGCGCCAGCTTCTTCTCGACTTCCTGGCGGTGGCGGACATTGCGCTCATCGACCAGGTAAGCGCGCAACTCGGGCGGCTCACGATTGATGACCATCCGAAAAACGGCATCGTCGCGCAGCACGACATTGACCGGCTTGAGAAGAAGCACGCCGGCCACCGCGACAGCCACGATGACCAGATAGGCGAGGATGCCGGACCGCGCCCGGTTCTCCCGGCGCGGCTGGGCAGGGACCACGACGGCGTCCTCGGCATCGCCCACAGGCTCCATCTCCAGCCCAACAGTTTGCTTGGCGAGGTAGCCGAGCGCCTCCGGCGGCATGCTTGACGGCTGGGCCTGTCCTGAGCGCAGCGTCACCAGCGCTTGCAGAAATCCTTCGAGCCGATGGTCCGGATCCTTGACGTTGACGTTGTAGCCCCCGTC
This sequence comes from Planctomycetota bacterium, assembly GCA_016873095.1. Classification (GTDB taxonomy): domain Bacteria; phylum Planctomycetota; class Planctomycetia; order Gemmatales; family Gemmataceae; genus VGYC01. The sequence continues at coordinate 995 of VGYC01000381.1, forward strand.
GGTAAAGCTCAGCGTCAAGGTCGTGTTCTGATAAGCGCCTTCATTGAAGTTGTCGGTCCCCTTGACGTGTTCCAGTTCCGCCAGGTCGGTCGATTTCACGCTGGCGCCCTTGGCTTGCCACAGGTGCAGCGGGTCGGCGAGCAAGAAATGCCCCAGGTAGTTCCGCCCGGCGGCCGCAAGCCAGGTACGGATCGCATAAAGAATCAGCCACCCACCCAGCAGCAGCCCGGCCATCTGCAGCATGGCCGTCTTCAGCGGATCATCCAGCGGCGGCAACGTGAGCCACGCGGCGGCAATCAGCACCGCGATCCCGCAGACCAGCGCCGCGATCGGCAAGTAATTGCTGCCCGGCAAGAACACGCCCGGCACGCCGGCCCCCTTGCGGTCGCGCACCGTGCGCAGATAAGACCGGCTGGCGTCGTCGAGTTCTTCGATGAAGAAGGTCTGGGTCATGATGATCCTCTCGCATGATCGACGAGACAATCGCCGAGCAACACCGCCTCGATGAACTCCCGCGGCGGCAGATACTGGTGATCGGCCACGTAATGGTAGATCAACGTGGGAGCGGCAAATACCTTACCGCCTTGATGTCGTACTCGAATTTCGCCAAAGCCTAGGCGAGCTTCATTGCCTATACGTATGGCCGCGAGCGGGGCGTTTGCGGCGTTCGGACAAAACTCACAAACATGAAAGCCCCGATGCATCTTAAATACATGGTCACGACAGATGACAAACAACCGGTCAAGAAACTCAACTGACGCAGTGCCTGACGCAAACGGGTGATCGGCACCCAGCCAGCCGACATTCACGGCGCCGGATTCTGCTTCCGAGCGGTGATAGGAATACGGCGTCAGATCTTCAAAGTACATCGGGATATCTGGATACGAAGGCTACAACACCTTCCGAAACGCCTCGGGCGTCAGCCCTGCATCACCTTTTGACACTTCCGCGTTGTATCTTCTGCCGCCTAAAGGTGCACGTCCTACAGTATGATGTCGTATCGGTGGTTTCCGGCCACGAGTAGCACCTGGTTGCGCCGACGGCTTACGATCACGTCAAAGAGATCGAGGACGTCTCTGCCAAGAATGCTCAGGTCCGTCGCTGTCGCATCGCAAAACGCGGAGAACGAACCGTTAATCTTGACGGGTCCACCGTCGTCGCGTGTCATTTCAAGAGCCGTGGCAACCACGACGTAATTGCTGGCGCCGCCGATGCCTTGCAAAGTAGTTCCGGACGCGGGCGACTGGTGCGGGATATTGAGCCTGGCCAGCAAGAATGCACTGAGGACGGTGCGATCCGCACAGCAATCAACCAGAAAATTCTCGGTCAAGAATTGACCGTGTTCGTCGCGCACGCGAACCTGGACGACGGGACGCGCAACTCCGTCATCGCAAACGAACCACTCACCGACGATTTGCATAAAAGCGAGGACCTCGTTCGAGACGCACGTACTGGCACAGAATCCCGTCGTCGTCTGGATGCGCGGACCGGGCCAGGGCCCACGCTTCGGTCGGCGAGTCAGCCAGGTACGCTTGCTGACCGGCAACCGCCAAGAATTTGCCCGCCGCAGCAGGCAGCAATTCTGGCCAATGTGCCTGCAGCCAGTCGCTATTGCGTCGTGCATTCGCGCGTTGCGATCGGGACCGGGCCATCTCCCCCGGATCGGTGATTTCCTGCAACTCGACCTGAGATTCGTTCATGACTCATTCTCCGCACTTCAGTCTCAAATCCATTCTAGCCGGCATCTCCTCAATCCACCATCTGATGCGGCACGAAGCGGCTCAGGTTCGTTGTCACCAGCGAATCGCCCTCGCGGATGCCGCAGCCGCAGGAGATTCCTTCGACGACCCAGCTGCCGAAGACGGGATAATGCCCGTCGAACTGCCGCATGGGCGCCAGCCGTTGATAGACGAACGGTCCTTCATAGGGTCCGCCCGTTTGCTCCTGGATCGCGCCGTTGACGACGACCTGCATGTTGCTCCCCTCGCGCGAGTGTACCGGCTTGCGGACGAAGCTGCCTGCCATCGGCTCGAAGGACGCCGGCAACAGGAATGGGCTGTCCGGGTGCTTCTCGTAGAGCAGCGGCAGGATCGACTTGCAGCTCAGGATCATCTTCCAGGGCGGCTCGAACCATTGCAATGGCGTCGTGCGCAGGTGCCGGCCGAAGTCCTCGCGCAGCATCCACTCCCATGGATAGAGCTTGAAGATCTGCACGATGGGAGCGCCGGCCATGTCCACGAAGCAGCGCCGCGCCCGGTCCCAGCCGATCTGTTCCAGGTGCAGGTACTGCGTCTGAAAGCCGGCCTGGATGGCGGTGTCGCGCAGGTACTCGACCGTGATGTAATCTTCGAGCTGGTCGGACATGGCGGCGAAGTGCATCGGCGACGGATCGCGCTGCCGGGCGGCTTTCCAGGCGTCGATGAGCCGTTCGTGGATGCTGTTGAACTGGTCGCCGCGCTCGTCGATGTCCTTGAGCCAGAACCACTGGGCGACGGCCGCCTCCACCAGGCCGGTCGGCGTGTCGGCGTTGTACTCCAGCAGCTTGGGCGGATCGACGCCGTTGTAACCGGTCACGGGTCGATATAGCTCGGAATCGTGGTTTCGGGTACTGTTGCGGTTGGCATGGATGCTCCACCGACAGTATCGGCAGAAGTGTTGGCATCGCTGCCGCCTGAAGTCCTTGCTTTGA
>VGYC01000382.1 GCA_016873095.1 Planctomycetota bacterium
AATATTTCTTATGTGGCTAGCCACATAAGAAGTAGAAACGAAGTGGACAGGTTTGAAAGGTCGAGATGGCAGAGTAGCTGATGTGATCAAACGCTTTTGGCTGCGGCCTGGGCGGGACCATTTGCAGCGTCGTCATGCGGCCCTCCCATCTTTGGCATCGCCTTTCAGTTCGTCAATCGCGGCGCTGGCCTCCTTGATGCTGAGATCGTCCGCGCGATTGACGTGAAAGCGATCATTGAGAAACTGGCCGATGTCGATGCGCCTGCTCCGTGCGATAGCGTGGATCGCCTTGATCTGGCTGTTGGTAGCCTGGCGCTGGCCGCCGTTGCGAGAAGGACCGTTGGCAGGTTGCTGGGTTTTCCCGTTGCCGTTGTCGGTCGAGGGAGCGTGGCCGTTTCCGTTCAGCTCCTCGTCCAGGGACGTTCGCACAAGGGCAAACACCTGCCTGACGCGTTCCTGGAACTTGGCCGGCTCCACAATGAGGGCGCTTTCCAGTTCGATCTCGACGTTAAGACTGGCCCCTCTCGACCCATAGTTGCTTTCACCGACCTTCTTGCTCAGACCGATGTTGAGCTTCAAGGGCATGGAATCTCTCCTTATGTTTGGGATGATGCCCCCGGGTTCGGTATCCAGGGGCTGGATTGTTTGCCGTCACGCCTCAACTTGCTGAAGCTGACGCAGGCTGGCGAGCGTGGATTGCATTGTTTTGGCATGCCGGCGGTATGCCTTCAGGCCGCCAAGAAGCTTGTTGGTCCGCAGCAGCAGATCGCGCAGCGTGTTCTGGATCGACTGGGCTTCTTCGAGCAAGCCATTGAAGCCCATTTTTTCGTGATGCTGGCCGTTGCTTGCCCCGTTGCCGTTGGTGGCTTCGGGCTCGGTCGGGGTGAATCGTTGAACCGGTTTCACGGGAGAAGTTCTCCTTTCATGGGGTTGTGAGTGATTGCCTGCTTCGGCGGAATCGGAACGCAGTCGCAAGTCCTTGTCGCTGGGTGCGAGCCCGGAATCCTTACCGAGACCCATGACGACGTACTTGCGGCGTTCGTCCTGGAACAGGATGGGCGTTTCCACGTTGAGCACGTGCCCGTCCATGAAGCCAAGGTTGATGGCCCGGCTGACGTACTGGCGATTGATCGCATAGCGCACCGCCTTGCCCTTGGCGTTGGATCGCGCCAGAATCACCTCCGTTGAACGTCCTTGCTCCGCGTCACGGGCGCGGACGGCAACCTGTCCGTTGAGGTCCAGCGTGACAGGTGAGAACTCGCTGTCTTCGCCGGGCAAGCGCGGCAGGGCCTTCGTCAAGAACGCGGCGTCCTCTTGCGCAACCTGGAACGTCGTGCCGTTTGCAGTCGGATTGGGGATGATGCTCTCGACGCGAGGGAACCGACCTTCCTTGTCGATGGGAAGGTAGATCGTCCACGCCCCGACTTGCACGCAGGCGTGTGTGGCGGTCTTACCGATCCTGACTTCGCCCTCCAGCTCCCGGCAGCCAAACACGTTCACACGCGGAACCAGCAGATCATCCGTGAACGGAAAGCGAAACCCGCTCGACCAGAGAAGTTGTCGGCCATCCGTGGCGGCAATGACGCCTGCCCGTCCACGCAGTTGGATCTTGTTGGTGCTGAAGCGCACCGAGTCCTTTGACGCAGTTTGCATGGCGTCGTCGAGCGCCTTGAGCAAGGTGACGTCCTGTTCCACGAGCCGGTCCGGTGCTTTGGGGAACTCGGGAAGTGAATCCGCCGCCGCTTCGTACTCGACAACGCGCGGCACACCGGCATCCGTCCACCGGGCCGTGACCTTCCCATCCCTACCGGGCTCAAGCGCGACCAGCTCCTGGCCACGCCCTTCAAGGTCATCCAGGGCCTGCGCCGGCAGAATGTGCTGACCGTTGCCCTGGGATGTGTCGCCCTGGCAGGCAACCGCGATGCCGTCCTGCTGGCTGCGAACCACCAAGCCATCTGGACCGGCCTGGAATTGGATGTGCGGAAATGGTCGAGAGAAGCACCGCCGAATGACAATGCGAAGCTGGCGAAATAACGATTGAGGAACCTGAATCACGCTGTTCCCTCCTTATAGTATGGTGCGAAGCCGGCGTGCTACGCCGCTTTGCACATGGGTTGATGAATCGGTTTCACGGGTTTGGCCGGCCTGGGAAGCGCCTGTCCACCACGCCGGGGCCGCCGATAGCACGGGCGCGGTACGATGATGATGCCGAAACCGCGCTGGCGGATCAGTTCCACGGTTTCACCGGTCGCCTGGGCCACTTCACGATGGAGTTGGTTCTGATTCATCTGGATCCTCCAAAAGAAATGGGCCGGCAACCGATGAGGTTGACGGCCCGCAACGAAAATGGGACGAGATTGTTTATCCGAGCCAGTGCGACTCAAGCCAGGTACGCTCGGCCGCCAGCGCCAGACTTCGGGCAAAGAATGGTCCAAGCGTAGGGCCACTCACTGGCCGCAAGTCCGCCCACCAGCGACCATCCGTGTCGGGCTCGACATGGCTGGCCCTGGTGATGATAAGAGAGCCCAGCGCCGAAAGGTCGATGGCCTCATCGTAAATGCACCGAACCGCGCCGCCAGGATCAACGGTGAGCGTCATGCGGCCACCTCCTGCGCCGCCGACTTGAAGTTGGTCCAGACCACTTCGGTCATGCGCCGCTTTTGCTTGCCGCCGCCGGCGTTGTTGGGCAGATCGAATTCGTGGCGAGTCCAGCCGGACAAACGCGAATCGTACAGTTGCGACGCATAGCCGGAGACCATGACCATTCCTTGCAGGCCGGTGATGGCGTCAAGGAGTTCTTCATGCTGTTCGACTGTCATCTCGAAATGACCAAACGCGTGCTTGGCGGCGCGGACTTCGGGGAGATACGGCGGATCGAGGTAGAACAGCACGCCCGGTCCGTCCTGCGACCGGATCACGTCCAGAGCCGTCCGATTGAGAATGACTACACGCTTGAGCCGGTTGTGAACCGCTGGCAGTCGGTCCACGGCATTGAGCCACGACGACGCCTGTTCATTCATGCCAGTGCGGGTGCGATTGCGCGTAAGCGGCGTGAACTCCTTACATCGCCCGGCCATGCTCTGCCTGCAAAGCACGAAGAACCGGGCAGCCCGCTCGACCATTTCCTGGCGGCTGGCACGTTTTGTCGCGCCGTCGAGATAGGCTTCGGCATCACGCCACTCGGCCTCACTGAACGGAATGGCCGCCACGCGCCGACGAAAACGGGCAAACAGGTCTTCATCCTGAAGCACACGCCAGAAGTTGGTAAACCGGCCATCCAGGTCGTTCACGACTTCCGACGTTCCTTCGGGCGGCTTGGCAAACAACACCGCCAGCCCGCCGGCAAACGGCTCAACGTAGTGGGTGTGCGCCGGCATCAACGCAACGAGGCGCTCGGCCAGGTAGCGCTTGCCGCCGTGGGTTTTCAAGGGGCCTTTCATGCTTCCTCCTCTTGATGATTTCGGATGATGCGCCGCCTCGGACGGTCCACCAGCATGCCGTCGATGACGCTTTGGACCTGACTGAACTGCGTCGCCACATGCTCCGGGGCACTTAGCTGCCCGCTGGGCCCTTTCCAAATAGCGATTCTGGCCATTTTTCGCAATTTTTTCTTGACAGCGTAAAATCAAGCCTTTAACCTGGTAGTCAGGGTGGA
>VGYC01000383.1 GCA_016873095.1 Planctomycetota bacterium
TCGCTGGGCCACGGTCAGGTTCGACTGTCTCGGCATGAGCTTGACTCCTTCGGGCTCGGTGACCATAGTCTATCCGCACCGCCCAAAGACTCACACACGCCGATTCCCAGGAACCCTTAGCAATACACTACTGGCAGCCTTGCTGGCGGTGCTCGGCGCTTATTCGTACCTCAACGTCAATGTCGAGGCTTATCCCGATCCGGCGCCGGCGATCATTGAGGTCGTCGCCCAGAAGGCGGGGGCTTCCGCCGAGTGGATGGAACAGCAGGTCACGATCCCGATCGAAGTCGCACTCTCCGGCATGCCGGGACTGGGATACTGCCGCAGCAAATCGCAGTTCGGCCTGTCTCACCTGCGCAATCAATTCGACTATGGTGTGCCTTATGAGCAGGCCCGCCAGGAGGTCTTCAATCGGCTCAGCCAGGTGGACTTGCCTGAAGGCATGCGGCCTGTTGTCGTACCGGCCTCGCCGATCGGCGAAATCTTCCGCTACACGCTGTCCAGCCCGCGCGATGAGAAAGGCCAAGACATTTACACCTTGCAGGACTTGAAGTCGTTGCAAGACGCGCTCGAGCGAGAGTTTCGCCGGGTGCCACGCGTCGGCGGCGTCGGTACTTGTGGCGGCAAGATCAAGCGCTACGAAGTTCATCCCGATCCGCGGCTCATGCAGCTCAAAGGCGTGACTCTCGAGCAACTCCAGAAGGCGTTGGCGGACAGCAATCTCAGCACCAGTGGAGGCTATCGGCGGCAAGGCGACACCGTGCAAGTCGTCCGCGGCCTGGCTTACCTGGGCGGCGGCCAGGACCCGCTCGACAAGGTGATGCGCTTGAAGGACCCGCGCGAGGCGGCCTCCATCCTGCGTGCCGAAGACGCCCAGCGCGTCCGCCAGATTCGCAACATCGTCATCGCCTGCATTAATAACCAGCCGATCTGCGTCGATCAGGTCGTGGACGGTGGTTCACTGGAAGCCTCACGCGACGAGCCGGGCAAGCGCGGAGTCGTCATCGGCTATCAACCGCGGCTCGGGCAAATAGGCATTAGTCGTCGCGCCCTCGATGCCGACGGCAACGAGATCACAACTCCGGACGGCTCGACCGTCTGGAACGACGCCGACGACAAGGTGCAAGCCGTGATCCTCCTCCGCAAGGGCCAGGAATCGCTGCCGGCGCTCCGCGACGTACAAGCCAAGATCAAGGAGCTGAATGAGACGCCAGGGAAGCTGTTGCCCGGCGTGAAGATCGAGCCCTACTACAACCGAAGTCGGCTCATCGGCCTCACGACCGAAACCGTGACCGAAAACCTGGTGGTAGGGCTGGCGCTCGTGACGGTCATCTTGCTCATGTTCCTGAGCAATGTCCGTACTGCCGTCATCGTGGCCATCAACATTCCGCTGGCGTTGCTGTTCGCGTTTTCAAGCCTGTATTTACGGGGCCGCTCGGCGAATCTGCTGTCCATCGGCGCTGTGGATTTCGGCATCATCGTCGATTCCACCGTGATCGTGGTTGAGAATATCTATCGCAACCTGAGTTCCGGTAGGGACGCATCGCTATCGGCGCGCGAAAAAGTGTTGCGGGCTGCCTCCGAAGTGCAGCGCAGCTTGCTGTTCGCCACTTTGATCATGGTGGTGGCCCTGTTGCCGCTGTTCACCATGAAGGGGCCGGAAGGACAGATCTTCGGGCCGATGGCGGACACCTACGCCTGGGCGCTGCTGGGAGCCCTCCTGCTGGCTCTTACCGTGTCGCCGGTGCTGTGCGTCTTGTTGCTGACCAACCTAAAGGCCGCCCGCGACAATTTCGTGGTGCGGAGCATCAAGCGGTTCTACCTCTGGCAACTCGACGGCTTTCTGAGCCGGCGCTGGCTGCCAGTCGGCATGTTTGCGGGAGTGACGCTGGCCACGGTGGCCGCCCTCCCCCTGCTCGGCCGCGAGTTCATGCCGGAGCTCGAGGAGGGCAACATTTGGATCCGTGCCGTGTTCGCTATCAATTCCACGATGGAGGAAGTTGTCAGCAAGGCAAACAAGTTTCGCGCCCTCCTGACGCAGAACAACAAGTATCCCGAGATCCAGGCCGTCGTCACGCAGGTAGGCCGGCCAGACGACGGCACCGACCAGGGCGGGTTTTACAATCTCGAATCCTTCGTGCCACTGCGCGACGAAGCCGACTGGCCTGTTATTCCGGCGCTCGGCCGGCAGCGCACCAAGAAGGAACTCGTCAATGAAATCAACGCCGAACTGGAGGAAAAGCTGCCGGGCCTGGACTGGGCTTTTTCCCAATACATCCGCGACAACGTCATGGAAGTGATTTCTGGCGTGAAGGGCGAAAACTCACTCAAAATCTTCGGAGGGGATCTCGACGAGTTGGAACGGCTGGCGCGCGAAGCGAATCAACGCCTGAGCGCCGTTCGCGGCGTGAGCAATCCCAGCATCTTGCGCATCAAGGGGCAATCGAACCTCGAACTGGCGCCTGACGACGAGAAATGCCGGGCCTGGGGCATCCGGCCCGCCGATGTCGTCTTGCTCGTCGAAACCGCCCTGGCGGGCAAGACGTGTTCGCGAGTCATCGAAGGCGAGAAACGCTTCGACCTCACGCTGCGCTTTCCCTACCCGCTGCGCTGCGACCTCGAGGCGATCCGCGATTTGCCGGTCGAGATCCTGAACAACACGGTGACTCCCGCGTCGGTCGCCAGCCTGCCGCACACGCCGCGGACCGGCGGCACAACCAGCGGCGTCTCCAGCACCGGCACTTCGTCAGCCATGCCTTCGGCCATCGGCGCGCTGCTCAATCCCAGTCTAGCCCATCTGCACACCGTGCCGCATCGCCGCCTTGGAGACTTGATGCTTCCTGTCAATTCCCGAGGCGTCGCCGACCCGAACGGTACTTTTATTCGTCCCGGTGCTTCGACCATCGCACGCGAGCAGGGACAGCGCTTCATCGCTGTCAAGTTCGCCGTCCGCGACCGCGACCTGGCTAGCACCGTTGCGGAAGCGCAGGTCAAGGTCAACCCGATCATTCCCCCGTCCTATCGCGTCGAGTGGGGCGGCGAGTTCGAAGAGATGCAGCAAGCCGAACATCGGCTGCTGATCGCTGTCAGCGTTTCGCTCGCCGCGATCTTCATCTTGTTGTACATCGCCCTTCGTTCCTGGCTGGATGCCCTGGTGGTCTATTCCAACGTGGCCGTGATGACCTTCGGCGGCGTCTGGGCATTGCTGATCACCGGGACGCATTTCAACATCTCGGCTTGCGTCGGCTTCATCTCGATCCTGGGCGTCGCCGTCATGAACGGCTTGTTGCAAGTATCGTGTCCGTACGGCGAACCGCGTAGCGCGCTGGCGGTGCCGCGCCGGTGCCGCGCCGGTGCCGCGCGGGTCGGTTTCGGGCGCTCAGGGCTGGGAAGCGGCTGGGGTTGGCGAGGCGGTAGCCGGAGTCGTTCCGGCCGGGGCGGCCTTGGGCTCGGCGGCTTGCCAGCGGTCGGGGAGTAGCTCCTCTAGGCCTCAACCAAGCGAACCCGGAGGCGTTTAGCAGCGGAGATTTCTGAAAAAACTCGAAACCCCTGGCATTTTCGGGAGTCTGATAAGTATCTCAAATATCGTTCACCCGAAGCATGGAGGGATTTCGA
>VGYC01000384.1 GCA_016873095.1 Planctomycetota bacterium
AGGCCGAGGGTTTGGTCAAGCAGTATAGCTTTTTCGCGACCGACGAGATTCCTGACGGTGCCTACAAGAATGTAGCCGGTGTCAAGACGGTGAGCGTCAATGCCATCTGGGCGACATCGAGCAAGCAGCCGGACCAGCTGATCTACAACATCACCGCCGCACTGTGGAACCCCAACACCCGCAAGCTGCTCGATTCGGGCCACGCCAAGGGCAAGGCAATCAAGCTCGATTCGGCGCTCCAGGGTCTCGGCATCCCGCTCCATGCCGGCGCCGAGAAGTTCTACAAGGAGAAGGGGCTGATCAAGTAGAGGTCTCTTCGGTCTGCAGCGCGCGGCGGGAGAGCTCTTGAGCCTGCAAGTCGACCATGCCAAGGCGGCGGAGCTTGAGCGCGAGTTCGACGCCGAGATGCGTTTCCGGCCGCTCGGGTCGAGCGGCACCTGGATCGTCGCCGTTCTGCTCCTGTCGCTCTCGCTGTTCCATTTCTACACTGCAGGCTTTGGCCTGCTGCGGGAACAGACGCACCGCGGTATCCACATGGCCCTGGTGCTGGGGCTGATCTTTCTGGTCTTTGCCGCCAGTCGCAAAGCCCCGGCGCCGGCAGAGGGCTTCGTATGGTGGCGGCCGGCAGGTGTGCCGCTTTACGATTGGGGGCTGTTCGCCGCGGCCGTCGTCTCGTCGCTTTACCTGCCGGCGATTTTCCACGACATCGCCTTCAAGACCGGCAACCCCGAGCCGATCGACGTGGCGATGGGAACGCTGTTGATCGTGGTCGTGATCGAGGCGACCCGGCGAACCATGGGTTGGGCGTTGGTGGTGATCACCCTGAGTTTCATGGCCTATGCGTTCGCCGGCCCGTGGATGCCGGGCATGCTGGTGCATCCGGGTACGACCTGGTCGCAGCTCGCCGACCACCTCTACCTCACCAGCCAGGGCATCTACGGCGTGCCGATCGGTGTGGTGGCGACCTATGTGTTCCACTTCGTCCTGTTCGGCGTGGTCGCCATGCGCATCGGCCTCGGCCGGCTGTTTTTGGCGATGGCCATGGCGGTGGCGGGCCGTTTTGCCGGCGGCCCTGCCAAGGTGGCGATCTTCGGCTCGGCGCTGTTCGGCATGATCTCCGGTTCGTCGGTCGCCAATGCCGTGACCGTGGGCTCGCTCACCATTCCGATGATGAAGCGTCTCGGCTACCGGCCGCACTTTGCCGCTGGCGTCGAGGCCACCGCGAGCACCGGCGGCCAGATCACGCCGCCGGTCATGGGGGCGGCGGCGTTCCTGATGGTCGAGTTCCTGGAGACGCCCTACCAGACCATCATCATTGCGGCGATTGTGCCGGCTTTCCTGCACTTCTTCGGCGTATTCATCCAGGTCCACTTCGAGGCCAAGCGTGTCGGCCTGCGTGGACTGACGCCCGAGGAGATGCCCGACTGGCGGGCAGTGCTACGGCAAGACTGGGTGACACTGATCCCGCTCGCTGCCTTGATCTGGAAGATTTTCGACGGCTCGACGCCCTATCTCGCAGCCTTTTGGGGCATCTACCTTTGCATCATTGTCGGCCTGATGCGCTCGACCCGGCCGCGGTGGCCGGTCATCGATATCGTGCTGGTCGTCGCCTGGGCGCTGCTCTTGTCCTTCGGGCGGCAATGGCTGCCGGGTGCCGCAGCCGACTGGTTCAACGAAATTGCCTTCGGCCTGTTTGTCCTGCTTTGCCTTGCACTTTGGCGCCTCAACCCGGCGCCGGCCCTGCATTGGCGCGAATTGCTCGATGCCTTTACCGTCGGCGCCAAGTACGCACTGGCGGTTGGCGCAGCAGCGGCGGCGATCGGCATCATTATCGGCGTCGTTACCTTGACCGGCACGGCGCTGAAATTCGCGACCATCATTGTCGGGGTGGCGACCGACGCGACCAACCTGATGCAAGCCTGGCTGCCGTTCGACAAGGTGACGCTCGTCAAGTTCTTCACCTTGGCGATGACCGCGCTGGTTTGCATCCTGATGGGCTGCGGCGTTCCGACCACTGCGACCTACATCATCATGGTGACCATCGCGGCACCGGCACTTGGACTGCTTGGCGTCGCGCCGATCGTGGCCCACTTCTTCGTCTTCTATTACGGCGTGCTGGCTGATGTGACGCCGCCGGTAGCGGTTGCAGCCTATGCCGCGGCAAGCATGGCCGGGGCCGATCCGTTCCGCACCGGCAACACCGCCTTCCGTCTGGCGCTGGCCAAGGCACTGGTGCCATTCGTGTTCGTCTTTTCTCCATCGTTGCTGATCATGGTGCCGGGGTTCAGTTGGCAAGAATTCCTGCTGGCGTTCGCCGGATGCCTGGTCAGCGTGACTTTTCTCGGTGCGTCGTTGTCGTCCTACCTATTGGCGCCGATGAGCATTTGGGAACGCATTTGGCTGGCTGTTGCAGCGCTGCCCGCCATGGCGTCCGGCACAACGGCACTGGCGGCCAGCCTGGTGCTGAGCCTGCCTGTGCTGGCAACGCAGCTCGTGCGCTACAGGAGACGTGATCATGCGCCTGAAGGGTAAGAGCTGCGTCGTCACAGCAGCGGGGCAGGGGATTGGAGCCGCGACAGCCAAGGCCTTTGCCCGAGAAGGCGCCGTTGTCTGGGCGACCGACCTCGATGAAGGCAAGCTGAGGGTACTTTCGGGCGTCGACAGCATGCATGTCCGTCGCTTGGATGTGCTCGACAAGGGCGCAATCACCGCACTTGCCGGCGAGATCGGCGATGTCGACGTGCTGTTCAATTGCGCCGGCTTCGTCCACCACGGCTCGGTACTGGATGCCACGGACGACCAGTGGCGCTTTGCCTTCGATCTCAATGTGCGCAGCATGTTCTGGACCATCCAGGCCTTCCTGCCCAGCATGCTCCGCAAGGGTGGCGGATCGATCATCAACATGTCGTCGGCCGCTTCCTCGGTAAAAGGCGCCGCTTTGCGCTGCATCTACGGCACGACCAAGGCCGCTGTCGTCGGCCTCACCAAGTCGGTCGCCGTCGACTATGTCGGCAAAGGTATCCGCTGCAATGCGATCTGCCCCGGGACGGTCCAGACCCCTTCGCTCGACGAGCGTATCGCCTCGCTGGGCGGGGGCGCCGACGCCCGGCAGTTCTTCCTCCAGCGCCAGCCGACCGGCCGCTTCGGATCGGCCGAGGAAATCGCCGCTTTGGCGGTCTATCTAGGCAGCGACGAAGCGGCCTTCACGACAGGGACGGTGAACGTAATCGACGGTGGCTGGAGCGTCTGACGGTGGATATGTCGACCATTGTGGGCCCGCGTCGGTCATGGCGGCGCCGACCATCGCCCGGTTCGAGAGTGGCATGCCGCTGACTCGTCGAGTCTGGCCGATGGCAGAACTGTGGCAGAAGCAGAATCCCCAACCGAGGGGGAGTAGGGGGCGATGTTCTTCCCGGGCAAAGCCGTAGGCGGCCTGGACCGATCGGCATTCTGACTGCCCAAGGTCGAGCGGCTTGCTGCCGCAGCCCCAAGCTCAAACGGTCCTAGTGTCCTGGTTCAGAAGTTCGCTGGACCAAGACGAGCCTAGGAACTTGAGGCGCCTCAGCGCCTGGGCAAGTCTGGCGGCCACTGAAATCCGACTCGTCGTCTTGA
>VGYC01000385.1 GCA_016873095.1 Planctomycetota bacterium
GGCGCAGCTCAAGGGTCTGTCGACGACGCAGGTCGGCGACCTGACGAACACGCAGGTAACGGCGCTGTCGGAGACGCAGCTCGCCGGGTTGGCCACGACGCAGATCAAGGCGCTGGAGACGACGGACCTTCAGGCTCTGAGCACGACGAACGTCGCCCAGCTGAGTGCGGCTCAGGTCAAGGGCCTTTCGGGGACCCAGATTGGGGCGCTGACGGATACGCAGGCGCAGGCGCTGACGGCGACGCAGATCGGGTCGTTCACGACGACGCAGATCAAGGAGCTTGAGGCGGCTGACTTCGGGTCGTTCACGGCGACGCAGTTGTCGAACCTGTCGGCGACGCAGATCCAGGCGCTGGAGACGACGGACCTGCAGGCGTTGAGCACGACGGTGCTTGATGGGTTCACGACGACCCAGATTAAGGGTCTGACGGCAACGCAGGTGGGTGACCTGACGGGCACGCAGGTGGCTTCGCTGGCGGATACGCAGGTTGCGGGGCTGACGGCGACGCAGTTGAAGGGTCTTGAGGCGGCGGATCTGGCGGTTCTGAGCACGACGCAGGTGGGTGGTCTTACGGCGACGCAGGTCGCGGCACTCGAGACAGCGGATCTGCAGGCTCTGACGACGACCAACGTCGCCCAGCTAACCGCAGCGCAGGTGAAGGGCCTGACAGCAACCCAGATCACCGATCTGACGAACACGCAGGTTGCGGCGCTGACGGAGACGCAGCTCGCTGTCCTGTCGACTACGCAGATCAAGGCGCTTGAGGCCACTGATCTGGCGGCCCTGACCAGCACGCAGCTCGGCGGGCTGACAGCCACGCAGCTCAGCGCGCTGGAGACCGCAGATCTGAAGGCGCTGACCTCGACCAATGTCGGCCTGCTGAGCACCGCACAGCTCAAGGGTCTGACGGCGACGCAGGTCGGCGACCTGACGACCACGCAGGTCACCGGCTTGAGCTCGACTCAGGTTGGGCTGCTGACCACGACCCAGGTGAAGGGCCTGGAAGCCGCGGACCTCGCGCTGCTGAATGCGACCCAGGTGGGTGGTCTGTCGGCGGCCCAAGTGGCGGTGCTGACCACGACGCAGGTCGGCGCGCTGACCATAACGCAGGTCGCCGGTCTGACGACGACGCAGGTGGGTGGTCTGACGGCGACCCAGGTTGCGGCGTTGGAGACAACGGACCTTCAGGCGCTGACCACGACGAACATCGCCCAGCTGAGCGTCACGCAAGTGAAGGCTCTGACAGCGACGCAGGTCGGCGACCTGACCAACACGCAGGTCACGGCGCTGGCAGCAACGCAGGTCGCGGTGCTGACGACGACGCAGATCCAGGCCCTTGAGACCACGGATCTGGCGGGTCTGACGAGTACCCAGCTGGGTGCTCTGACGGCAACGCAGGTTGCGGCGCTCGAGACGGCGGACCTGCAGGCGCTGACCACCACGAGCATTGGCTTGCTGAGTGCGGCCCAGGTAAAGGGTCTAACGGCGAGTCAGATCACCGATCTGACGAATACGCAGATCTCTGGCCTGACCTCGACTCAGGTCGGCACGCTGACGACGTCGCAGGTGAAAGCGCTCGAGAGCACGGATCTCGCAGGGCTGTCGAGCACGCAGCTGAGTGGCTTCCTGTCCACCCAAATCTCGGCGCTGGAAAACACGGATCTGGCGGCCCTGACCTCGACGAACATCGGGCTGCTGACCGCGACGCAGATCAAGGGCCTGACAGTGACGCAGATACCGGCGCTGACGGAGACCCAGATCGATGGGCTGACGACCACGCAGCTTGACGGGTTCACGGCGACGCAGGCCGGAGCATTCACATCGACGCAGATCAGCTCGATGACCGCCGATCAGACGTTGGCCTTGCTATAAGCCTTACGACGGTGCCGCTACGGGAGCATTGCTCTCGTAGCGGCCTGTCTGGCACCGGCGTTCAGGAATGAGCTTTACGCTGGGCCGGTGGCTTGTGATCAAAACCACTTACCCACTTCGTGCGTGTGCTCGACATAGGGCGTGTCCTGGAAGCAGTGGCCGACCAGACGCCGCCATTCCTTGAAGTCCTCGGAGCCACGGAAGTCGGTGGTGTGGTTCTCGATCGTCTGCCAGTCGACATAGAGCCGGTAGCGGCCTGGCTTTTCGATCGAGCGATGCAATCGTAATCCTGCGCAACCTTTAGCGCGCCGGAACAGCGGCGCGGCTGCCGCTACGCCTTTCTCGAACTCCGCCTCCATGCCAGGCCTCACATCGATTTGGGCAATCTCGGCAATCACGCGTTTCCTCCCTTGAGTGCATGTGGCTGAGCCTACACGCTGACTGCTGGCCTCGATAGGGTGCCCGAAATACCCAGTGGTTTGAGCGGCGCATGGGGCGGGCGTAAGATCGGCACAACGTGACGGCGGGCAGGAACCTGCAACGGGATCGAGGGAGAGACAACATGGCGACCGGTTTCGCTTGGTGTATGGGCGCAACGGCGGCGGGCGTGGCAGCCCTGGCTGTACTGGCATTGTCCTCCGGGGCGCAAACCCTTGCCGTGCAGATCGACGACGACGACATCGGTGGTGTGGTCCGGGGGCCGAGCGGCCCGGAAGCTGGCGTCTGGGTGATTGCCGAGACCCGCGACCTGGGGACGCGTTTCACGCGCAGCGTGGTCACCGACGACCAGGGCCGCTACGTCATCCCCGATTTGCCCAAGGCCAATTACACGCTCTGGGCCCGCGGCTACGGGCTAGTCGATTCAGCGAAAGTGATAGCTGAGCCCGGGCGCATCGTCAGCCTGACAGCCGCCCCCGCGCCCAACGAAGCGGCGGCGGCCCGCTATTACCCCGCGATCTACTGGTACTCAATGCTCAAGATCCCGCCGCAGAGCGAGTTCGGCGGCAAGCGCGACATCCCAGCTGGAATCACCCGGGAGCGCTGGATCGACGCGATGAAGAGCAATGGCTGTATCGGCTGCCATCAGCTCGGCCAACTCTCGACCCGTGCGATCCCCAAGGAGCTGGGCGAGTTCGACAACCACGCCGAGGCCTGGATGCGCCGCATCCAGTCTGGCCAGTCGGGCGAGCAGATGATGAACCAGCTGGCTGGGCCTCTCGCCGGCGTGCCGTTCAGGTACTTCGGCGAGTGGACGGAGCGCATCGCTAAGGGTGAGTTGCCGCACACCAAGCCGACGCGACCTCAGGGGGTGGAGCGCAACATCGTCGTGACTACCTGGGACTGGCTGAATGACAAGCATTACCTGCACGATCTCATCGCCAGCGACCGCCGCCATCCGACGGTCAATGCCTACGGACCACTCTACGGTTCAGCCGAATACAGCGGCGACCTGATGCCGATCCTCGATCCGGTAAGGCACACGACCTGGAATTTCACCATGCCGGTGCGCGAGGGCACGAAGGAGGCACTGGGTCCCGGCCACGCGGCGGCGGCCCAGCCGTTGCAGCCATCGGCCTACTGGGGTGAGGAGAAGATCTGGAACACAAGGGCGAACAACCACAACGGCATGTTCGGCCGCGACGGCAAGGTTTGGTTCGCAGCGCGTTTT
>VGYC01000386.1 GCA_016873095.1 Planctomycetota bacterium
CGCCGCGCCCGACTTGGCGCAAACGTGAACGACACCTCGTCGTCTTCCCCATACAACGGCCAGTACCAGCCCGTCTTCATGCGACCTCGGTCATGATCTTGAACCTGTCCCGCCAGAACGGACGCCAAGAATCGGGTTGATAAACTAGGCAGCCATCAGCATCCGAGCATAGCTATCCGGCGAGCGGTTGCCGAGAGCGGAGTGCCGACGGGTCGGATTGTAGAAGCCATGGATGTAATTCGCGATCCCAGCATGGGCGTCGGCTTTTGAGGGATACACGCCGGTGGCTTCTTCGTTCTTCAGCGTGGCGAAGAAGGACTCGGCGACCGCATTGTCCCAGCAGTTGGCCTTGCGGCTCATGCTCGGTACGAAGCCGAGCGTGGTGAGCATGCGCCGGGAATCGTGGCTCGCATACTGGCTGCCGCGGTCGGAGTGGAACAACACGCCTTGAGGCCCGTTAGAGCGCTGCCAGGCGTTCAAGAAGGCTTGCTCGACCAGGTCATCCGGCATGCGGTCGCTGAGGCTGTAGCCTAGTACCTGTCGAGTCTGGAGGCTCAGCACGACCGCCAGATACAACCAGCCCTCACGGGTGGCAATGTAGGTGATGTCGCTGACCCAGGCGGGCGTGGTGCTGCTCACGTCAAACTGTCTGTCCAGCAGGTTATCGGCGACCGGGCGCGCGTGGCCGCTGTCCGTGGTGCGCGGCTTGGTTCGGCCCTTGGTCCTGCCGCGCAAGCCTTCTTCCCGCATCAATCGCGTGACGCGCTTGGGCCCGACGGGGTGGCCCAATTCACGCAGGTCGGTGACCAGCCGGGGGCGGCCATACAATCCTCGGCTCTCGGCATGGCAGCGCTTGAGGTCGCGGCGTAGGGTCGCGTCCTTGTCGGGTCCCGGCTGTGCCTGACGGCCGAGGTAGGCATGGAAGCCCGAGCGAGAGACGGCAAGCAGCCGGCACAGGATGGCGAGCGGAAAATGAGCCCGTTCACGTGCGACGAAGGCGTACCTCACTTGGACTCCTTGGCGAAGAACGCCGTCGCTTTTTTTAAGATTTCGCGCTCCATCTTGAGCGTGGCATTCTCGGCCCGCAGCCGCGCCAGCTCGGCCTCGAGCTCATTAACCGGCTGGCGGGTGGACGCGCTGAACGGCTTACCGGCGCGGGAGTTGCCGACCCAGTTGGCCAGCGTCTTGACCGACACATCGAGCTGCCGGGCGGCCTTGGCCGGGCCGATGGACTCGGCCAGGGCGACCGCCTGGGCTTTGAAGTCGTCCGTATACTGACGACGCGGGATACGTTGCATGGGAACCTCCAAGAAGCAGTGAAGTTAGCGCTTCTTGGCGTCCGTTTCAGCGGGGCAGGTTCAGTTCGCGTGCGTTGACCGGGATCGCAAGCGCGACGACATCGCACGCAGGCAAGTCCGCCGGTTGCGCGGTGACTACGGCGCGCGCGCGCTGCTTGCGGCGACCCGTGCAGCATGCATATCGATATCACTGACCCATGCAATGCGCGCGCGTCGCAGGTTGCACAGCACTGGAATGTGAACCAGGGTGCTGATGGCGCCGGCACCCACTATTCCTATTGAGATCCGATTCAAAGCGGATGGTGACTACTGCAGGCTGTCAGGTGTCTTGGTGGGTAGTCGCAGAATAGCAAAGATTACAGAATAAGGTCGGAATGTGACGATCTTCCGCATTCAACGACGACACCTACGGCGGGCACCTCCCGCTTTACGGCGCGATTCAACTAATATGTTTGGATGGGGCCGAAAGCGGTCTCAGAATCCATCTAAGTCGTGCATCCGTCGTTACACGGGGTTCACCGTCGTTCATCTACTCGCGTGTAAACTGGGCTCGTAGCGCCTCTCGAACCAAGCTTCGAGCACATCAGACCACGACGGCGGAACACCGAGTACGCGTGCCGAACTTGGATTGCCAAATGACCCCGCTTCTGCACCGGGCGCTGCGCATACACGAGGGTTGGCGAGTCGAACATGAGTGAGCGAAAGGTAGCATTGATCAGCGGGGTAACCGGCCAGGACGGCGCGTATCTTGCTGAATATCTCCTCAAGAAGGGCTACGAAGTCCACGGCGTCAAGCGGCGTTCGTCCAGTTTCAATACCACACGCATCGACCACCTCTACCAAGACCCCCACGAACGCGACCGCCGCTTCGTGCTCCATTACGGCGACCTGACCGACTCGACCAACCTCATTCGCATCGTGCAACAGGTGCAACCGGACGAGATTTACAACCTGGCGGCTCAAAGTCATGTCGCGGTCTCGTTCGAGACCCCGGAATACACGGCCAATGCCGACGCGCTGGGGACGCTGCGCATGCTCGAGGCGATCCGCATCCTCGGCCTGGAACAGCGCACCCGGTTCTACCAAGCGTCGACCAGCGAAATGTACGGCAAGGTGGTCGAGACCCCGCAACGAGAGTCGACACCGTTCTATCCGCGCAGTCCATACGGCGCGGCCAAGGTGTATGGCTACTGGGTGACGGTTAACTACCGCGAAGCCTACGGCATGTTCTGCTGCAACGGTATCTTGTTCAATCATGAATCACCGGTGCGCGGTGAGACCTTCGTCACGCGCAAGATCACGCGCGCCGTGGCGCGCATCAAGCTAGGCTTGCAAGACCGGCTGTATCTCGGCAATTTGAACGCGCTGAGGGATTGGGGGCATGCGCGCGACTACGTGCAGGCGATGTGGCTCATGCTGCAGCAACCGGCGCCGGACGACTACGTGATCGCAACGGGCGTGCAGCATTCGGTCAGGACATTCGTCACTCTGGCGTTTCGGGAGATCGGAATCGAACTGCTTTGGCGCGGCGCTGGTCTGGATGAGATTGCGATCGATGCCGGCAACGGCCGCACCTTGGTCCAGGTCGACCCGCGCTATTTTCGACCGACGGAGGTCGATGCCCTGCTGGGTGATCCGAGCAGAGCGTTCGCACGCTTGGGCTGGCGGGCCGAGACCACGCTCGAGCAGCTTGCGCAAGAAATGGTGCGCGAGGATGTGCGCGAGGCGGAACGCGACGAATTGTGCAAACGGGAAGGCTACCGGGTATTCGATTACTTCGAGTGAATAGCGGTGAGCCGGCCATCAGACGCCGTGTCGATGCTCGATCGTCGAACCTGCGATTGGCCGTGTGGGTGAGCGATGAATAGAGACGCCAACGTTCTCGTCGCCGGGGCGCATGGCATGCTCGGCTCCGCCATCGTGAGGAAGCTCACTGCGGGCGGGTACCAGCGCATCCTGGCGCCACCGCGCAGAGAAGTCGATTTCACGCATGCCGCTACGGTAGATCGCTACATGGCGAACGCGCGGCCTGGCGCGGTATTCGTTGCCGCGGCGAAGGTCGGCGGAATATTGGCCAACAGCGCCTACCCGGCCGATTTCCTCCACCATAATCTGGCCATCGAACTCAACATCATAGGCGCCGCGCACAAGCACGGCGTGAACAAGCTGTTGTTTTTGGGC
>VGYC01000387.1 GCA_016873095.1 Planctomycetota bacterium
ATGCTGGCGTACAGCCTTCTCGTGCGGCAACTGCGGCAGAACCGTGCGCAGGAATGGGCACTCCAACGGCTGACGACCATCGGCGAAGCCTGTCGCGCGATGCTGCGTGAAACCCTGCGGACAACCCTGGGCTGGGCCATCAAGCAGGTCACCGAGTTTTCGCAGAGTCCGGACCATGTGGTCGCTCAGCTGGGGTTGGCTTAAGATTGCAAAACTTTAGTGATTAACTGTTATTTCTCGATACCGTTCGCGGTTGACAATTCATCACCCTGCAATCCAATCCAGAAAGGAGCGTCATCATGGGTCTATTCGCGCGTCTTTCAGACATGGTTTCCGCCAACCGGCATGCACTTCTGGACACCGTCGAGGACCCGGAGAAAATGCTGTCTCAGGTGCTACGTGAGATGGAGGAAGGATTGACGGCGGCACGGCTGCAAGCAGCCCGGGCCATCGCCGCCGAGCGTCGGCTGGAACGCGAACTGGTCGAGCACCGCCTACGTGGTCATGGAGGTCAGCGGACTGGACAAGATCCGTCGCGTCCAGGGGAAAGTGCAACTGCGCCGTGTGCCGGCCGTCGCCGCCGCCAAGGGGACCGGCCTGACGGGCACGTATTCTCCGAAACCGGATTTCCAGGATAAGGCGTTCACACGAGTCGAACCGTTCTTCCGCTTCGGCCAGCGCAACACGAATGATCAAGGGCACGAAAGCGCGGCCTGGCTGAAGCTTCTTCGCGAGGCCAAGGTTCCCGATGCCCAATTTTCCGTCATCTGGCAAGGGGCCATTGAACCACCTGTCAGTGAGGACTACCAGTTGTCGATCTATCTCACCGGCACGGCCAGGCTATACATCGGCGGCAAACTGCTGCTCGATACGAAGAAAACGGGCCGCCCACTTTACACCGGCCTCCAGTCGCACATTTCTGGCAACGCCACGGCGGCGGTGTCGAACCCGATACGCCCACGTCTGATTCGTCGCCGGGGCACCCAAAGTCGCGCCGAATAATCAAGGTTGGCTAGCTCGCAGCAAGCCGATGCCGGTGCAACTCTTGTCGTTGTGCTTGCCGATGACGCCGATGATCAGGCTCCCGTCGCCCGCCAGCACCCGCCGCCTTCCGCCGGTGGCATCTCCGACCCATGGGCTGATGTAAGAGTCGGCCGGATCCAGGTCCGCGCCTCTGACGCGCATGAACGTGGCCGAGAACCCGTTGACGATCAAGCCGGCCTTCGTGTCAAGGGCGCCGACGGCGTAGCCCGGCTTCGCCACGATGAGCACCGGGCGTGAGAAATCCGTGCCGTGCTTCTGACCGCGAACTTCTCCTTGCGGCGTGCGATAAATGGGCTGTACCGCGTGGACGACGTCAAGGTTGAGAAACTTGCCCATCCCTATCTCGAAGCCGATGAGCACGGCACCTTCGGGACCTCTGTCCTCGAATACCTTGTCGAAAGCGCCGCCGACGATCTCGGTGCGCGCGTTCTGCGCCGGGCGGTTGGGTTTCTTATCGGGCTTGATCTTCGGGATCTCCCGGGCGTTGTTGATAGGGGCCGGCTCGAGCACGGGCGCCGGATCGTTCGACAGGAGAACGCCCAGGCAGATGCTTCCCAGCAGCAGGACGCCAACGCCACCGCCGATCAGCCAGTACATGAGAGCGGGTGTCGGTGGATTCTTCACGCGCCGTCGTTCCGACGAATCATTCATGTTGCGGCGCCGGCGAGGCCGATCCAGCGTCCGCTGCGATGGATGCTCATCGTCGACATGGTCCTCTTCCTCGTGTTCGATGCGCTGATTGCGTTCACCAGCACGCGTTCCTGGCCGCACGCATTCCGAAGGGAGCCTGGGCCGGCCGGCGCTGTCGGAGTCGTCGTCATCCTTGGCGCGAGAATCTGCTTTCCTTGCCCTGGGTTGAGTCGGTTCTGTTCGAATCGGTTGCTTTTTGTGACCGTGTCGATCAACCTCGCAGCCGCATTCGGGACAAGTCCCCCCACCCCACCAGACTTGTTCCCGAGTGGTGGCTTTTCTTGGGATGTCGCCGCCGCAATCGGGACATGGCCAGGGAGCGGCAGCTGTCTTCAGCATGCCTGCCAGGCCCAGCAGTAGGCAGACGGCGCCTGGAATGGCCAGGGTCAGAACGGCCGCCGGCTTGCCACCCAGGCGATAAGCGATGGCAATGAACCAGTGGATTCGCCCTTGTCCTCCCTGGGCTTCCATGGAACTGATGTAGATGTGGACAGCCACTGCCGCGATGAACAGAACCACAGCCGTCACGAGCAGACCCGCCCACCGGCCCGACGCTGGCTCTCTCTTGCTGCGACGTGGCTTGCTAGACCTGCCCATTGGTACCCTCCCCACGGGTGCAATTCTAGCGAGGCGAAACGTCAAGCCCTAAGAGAGTTATACGAATGACGTGCAATGCGCACCTGGATCGACTGGCGCGCAAGGCCTGTCGACCGCTCAAATCGGATGATGCGGGCACGATGCGCGAGATGTACCCCGAAACTCCGAACGGGTCGCAACGATGGCGGCGGGCCATCGCGATGCGATCCATCGGGTCTTCGGGGTAGATGCTTGACTGAAGATCACTGCTGCTGATCCAGCCTGGTCAGCATGGCCCGGACGGCGGCGGCGTAGTCGGCGGCGGTGACCTCGTAATGGCGATCGATCATCGGATCTTGCTTGTCGGGAACGACGCATGAAAAGGTGACGCCGTTGGGGCCGCTCTCGGCCTTCCACCACGTTGCCTTGCGCGCAGCGAGCTGGGCGATGAGCGGGTCGCTGACGCCGGCTGGTGAAGCCGGGCCTGACTTTGCCTCGGCCCTGGCGGGCTCGACCTTGGCAGTTTCGCCCTTGGTCGGCGCCGCGACCAATTCCGGCCCCTTGAGCACAACATTTGCTTCCTTTTCGCGAACAACCTTCCACTCGAAACGCTGCGCTGGATCGAGAACAGGCTGCATTCTCTCGTCTTTCGTTTCCTGAGCCTCGGCATTGGTGGCTGCTGGCGCCACGGCTTTTTCGTCTTGCTTCGAGACCTGGCTGGCGAATGCCTTCATGAGATCGGACATGCCAGATTGGACGGGCGATTCCGTGCCATTAGCGGCCTTGGTGAGTTCCACAATGTTTGAATCGATTATACCTTCGCCCTCGTAGATGAAGATGACCTTGTGCCGGGGTCGATCCGACGGAGATTTTGTCGGCGTGGTCGTAGCTGCCGCGTTTTGCCACTTGCTGATCGCCGACGCGAGCTCGAACCACTGCGAGTGTCCTGCCGATGCCGTTCGCTTGGCGGACGAATCTTGTGCGGCTAGCGCGAGGGGCGGTGGTGGTGGCGGCGCGATGCCTTCGACCCTTAGGAACTAAAGTTTTGCAATCTTAAGCCAACCCCAGCTGAGCGACCACATGGTCCGGACTCTGCGAAAACTCGGTGACCTGCTTGATGGCCCAGCCCAGGGTTGTCCGCA
>VGYC01000388.1 GCA_016873095.1 Planctomycetota bacterium
CCAACAATGCCGCCGAGCAAGCGCTGCGGCACGCGGTCATCTGGCGGAAGCTCTCGTTCGGCACGCAATCAGCGTCCGGCAGTCAGTTCGTCGAGCGACTGCTGACTGTCATCGAAACCTGCCGCCGCCAATCCTGCAACGTCTTCGACTGGCTTGTCGAGGCAGTCCAAGTCCACCACAATCAACAAAGGGCAATATCTCTATTGCCCGCGCCGTGAACCAATACGCGAGGAGTTAATGTGGTTCGCGGTAGGTTCTCAATGGGTGCCGCAGCTTGGATTGGGTTGCGCTGGCGAGTTTTTGCACGCCCACGCGCGTCGCTTGGCCGCTTCAACCCAGCGAGTCATTACGGTTCGCGAACCAGAATCCTACTTGCCGATGCACCAGAGCGCATGCGTCGTGCGGATGTAGAGACGCCCTCCCGATACGGCCGGGGATGAATAGCAATCATCCCCCAGCTCATTGCGCGCCACGACCTCGAACTTCGCGCCGGCCTTGAGGACATGGGTGATGCCGTCATCGTCCGTCATGTAGAGATGGCCGTTGGCCAGCACTGGGGACCCGCTGTGATGCCGGCCCAGCTTTTCCAGCCAGAGCCGCTTGCCGGTCGTCGCCTCGAAGGCGCTGAGCCAGCCAAGGTCGGAGATCACGTAGAAATACTTGTCGAAGGCGATCGGTGACGGCACGTACGATGCCTTGCGGGCGGGCACGTTCTTCTCGTGCCAGGCGATGTGTGTCTTGGTCACGTTGCCCACGCCGTCGGGACGGATCGCCAGGTTGTGATACTCCGGAAAGCCCGTTGTCAGAAACAGCAGTCCCTGGTTCGGCACCAGCGAGGCGACGAACTGTTCCGTGGGTCCGTCGATGATCCAGTGTTGCTTGCCGGTCTGCGGATCGTAGCTGGCCACGCACAGGCTGCCGGACAGCACGAGTTGCTTCTTGCCCGCCATGTCCACGATGACCGGCACGCAATAGGAACGCGTGCGGTTGGGTCGATCCGCCCGCCAGCGTTCCTCACCCGTATTCTTGTCAAGGGCGACGATGTAGGCCTGGGCATCCTGGTCGCCGTTGACGATGACCAGGTCATTGAACAGCACCGGCGAGCTGCAGAAGCCGTGCACCGAGTAGAACTTGCCGGGCGATTTCTTCCAGGCCAGGTTGCCGTCCATGTCGTAGCAGGCCACGACCATGTCGGGGTATTGCAGGAAGCTGATCCACACGTGCTTGCCGTCGCTGGCCGGCGTGGAACTGGCGAAGCTGTTGAGTCGGTGCTTCTTCTCCAGCGGCGCGGTCACGACCACGCGCTGCCACAGGATCTTGCCGCTGCTGCGGTCCAGCGCCAGCAAGACTCGCTGCTTTTCCTTCAGCAGACATGTCGTCAGGAAGACCTTGTCGCCGACCACGACGGGGGATGAATGGCCCGAGCCGGGGATTTCGGACTTCCACACGATATTGTCTTGCGCGCTCCAGCGCAGCGGCGCATTCTTGTCGAGCGACGTGCCGTCGCCGCGCGGACCGCGCCAGCCGGGCCAATCCTCGGCGCGGGCGGTCTGAGCAAGGAGCAAGACGGTAGCGATGGAGAGAAGCGCTTTCATGGCCTGGAAACTCGCAAGGAAGGAATTCGGCGGGTCTACGAGGATGCTCCATTTACTCTATGCCGCGCGTCGGCGAGCATCAAGCAATGGGCCAGCCGAGTCACGAGCCTGCGATGGGCCCTGCGTGGAGTTCGGCCGCTGGCGGCTCGCCGCTCAACGTCGCCGGCGCCGGCAGGCTCGGCTTCATGCGCAGGTACACGACATAGCCAATGAGCCCCCACACGCATTCGATGCAGCGTTGCACCAGCAGGCCGAGGATGCCGGCGGCGGAGGAGGCGTCGAGCCATTCGTACAGCATGCCATAACCGTATTCACCGCCGCCGACTCCGCCGGGCGCTGGAAAGCCTGCCCGGATGGTGGCGCCGATCGGCACGATCAGGAAGTGTGCCCACAGCGACGGGATCTGCGCGACCGGCGACAGCGTCTGCGCCGCGAAGTAAAACGTCAGGACGAATCCTGCATGACTGACCATTGACATTCCAAGAGCCAGCACGATGCTACGACCCCAATTGCGATACATGCGGACGGCTCGCCAGAATTCGGCCAGCGAATGGCCGATCTTGGGAATTCCCTCCAGCCAGCTCGCCAGCCGCGCGGACCGTTCCACCGAAAAGACGCCGAGGAGAAACCAGACCAGCAGGCTGGCCGCCATGATGCCGGTTGAGCCGATCACGACGGACTTCAGGAACCATTCGGCGAGCGCCGTGACGGCCAGCTCGTCAAGCTGGCCGCTCATCCAGAAGGCGCTGCCCAGGATGGCCGCCAGCCAGAAGAGGCCGCACAGGCCAACGCCTCGGTCGATGAGCACGGTGGCCACCGCCACGGTGCGCCGGCTCTGCTCGCGCGCGATGCAGGCCGCCTTGATGATGTCGCCCCCAACCGAGCCGGGCAAGAACGTGTTGAAGTAAAAACCGACCATCCCCAGTCGCAGCGCGTTGCTCGGCGCGAATGACAGGCCCTGGGCACGCACCAGCACCAGCCAGCGCATGAAGGTGAGCAGAACGCTCGTCAGGCAAAACAGTGCAGCGAGGGCGAACGGCCCCCAGTGGATGGGCTTTTGCAGCGCATCGCCCAGCCCGATGCCGCCGCTGCCGGGCGGCGCCTCCCAGTTCCGCCAGATCACCCAGCCCAGGAGACCAAGCCCCAGCACGTATTTGAACAGAATAATGAGCAGGCGTTTCGTCACGGCCTCATTGTCAAAAGAAAGGCCATTCCTGTCCAGAGCGGACAGCGACGTCCCGCTGGCGCGGGTGCGGACGCCAGATTTCCGATGAACTGTAAATACCCGAGATCATGCCATCTCGAGCAACTCGCGATATGGCAGGCGCTTCTGAAACTGAATGCCGACGAGCATCGTCTCGGCATCTTCGGCTCGCGCAGCAGTCCAGGCCACCATTCCCGAAATCTTCAAAGGACGAGAGTGTGCCGTTCCTTCCAGGCTGATGATCACTTCCTGTCCCTTCTTCAGATCCGGCTTGGTGATCAGGCGAACCCCGTCTTCGCAGATATCGACCAGGGAGATCGCCAGGTTTGGCCCCAGGTCCATGCCGTTGCGGCAAGCTACCTTGACACTGCCCTTTGCCCGTCGACGCAGGAACGCCCGTCGGTTTTTTTGCTTCGGTGAGTCCGCCATTCTGGGCCTCCACAAGATACTGTTTCATCATGCCAGGTGGTGATTTGTGTATTGCTAAGGGTTCCTGGGAATCGGCGTGTGTGAGTCTTTGGGCGGTGCGGATAGACTATGGTCACCGAGCCCGAAGGAGTCAAGCTCATGCCGAGACAGTCGAACCTGACCGTGGCCCAGCGA